>JAGWTA010000038.1 GCA_028869185.1 Hyphomicrobiales bacterium | reverse complement strand
AAGAACCCGGACGGCGGCATGCATCACGTCTGCTACGAGGTTGACGACATCAAGGCTGCGCGCGACCAGCTCAAAGCCAAGGGCGCGCGCGTGCTGGGCGATGGCGAGCCGAAAATCGGCGCGCATGGCAAGCCCGTGTTGTTCCTGCATCCCAAGGATTTCAACGGCACGCTGGTCGAGATCGAACAGGTATGACGCTTCCCGTCCCCGTCGGCACGGCCATCGCCGTTTACGTCACCATCTGGTGGGTCACGCTGTTCGCCGTGCTCCCCTTTGGTGTGAAATCGCAGCACGAGGATGCGGAAGGGCGCCTGCAGGGGACCGATCCGGGCGCGCCGGTCGCGCCGCTGCTGCTGAAGAAAGCGCTGGCGACAACCGTGATTTCGGCGGTCATCTTCGTCGGGTTGATGGCCTATATCGCCTATGCCTGAGCGCTTTGGCCGCTGAAAACATCGCAATTTTCAGCACAATTGCGCCCAAGCCTTGACCGGGAGGGCCCCGCCCGCTACTCCCAACTCGCCCGCAAGGGAGCGCGTAGCTCAGTCGGTAGAGCATCTGACTTTTAATCAGAGGGTCCTGGGTTCGAGTCCCAGCGCGCTCACCATTCAACCGCCAGACATCGGCCGGCCGGACAAGCCGTGGCGTCTTCGTCGCGCCGCCGAGCCTCCAAACGCTGAATTTTTGTTCGCGGAGCCGCCGTTGCGTCATGCGCGCGCCTTGCGCGCCCATCCAATCGCCTGAGGCAAGCTACGCTTGCTATCGTAAGGCATTTCAGAGGAGGGTGCGCGTGGCGGATTTTTTAGGAACGGCGATTACCGCCCATATGGCGTGGCGCAATCGTCTGCTGAAAGTGATTGTCGAACGTACGGTTCTGGATCCCGCGCCGGTGCGCTCCGATTGCAATTGCGCGCTCGGCAAGTGGCTCTACGGCGAGGGCAAGCAGCACGCACATCTGCGTCAATTTGCTTGCGTGGTCGAAAATCACCGGGCCTTTCATGTCGCTGCGGCGGATGTCGTTGAATCGGTCGCTGCGGGGCGCATCGACGAGGCAAAAAACTCGGTCGACCGAGGCGCGTTTCGGCGCCAGTCGCGCATCACGGTTGAGGCGATCGACGATCTTCGCCGCGTCATTGCAGGCCAGAAACCGGCGCGCACGCCGCTGCTCGGCAATGTCGCGATCGCGCGCAAGCTCGCGATTGGCGTTGGAACGCTCGTCGCGATTGCAGCCTGCGCGACAGGCGCGGCCTTGTGGGCCAGCGCCGGCATGGCGCAGCCCGGTGTGGCAACGCTGCGTTTTGTCATCGTTGCGAGCGGGCTGGCGGTGATGGGCGGCATAGGCGTTTTGGGCTGGTCGACGATGCGTTACGTCGTGCTGCCGATCTCGCGCCTGACGCATTTGATGCTGCAACTCGAACAAGGGCGGCCGGTCGAAATTCCAACCTACAAGCAGCGCGACGAAATTGGCGCGCTGGCCGAAGCGGTGCAGGCGTTCAAGGCCGGCGATCAGGAAAAGCGGCGCGCGGACGCGGAAGCAGATGATCTGCGCCGGGCTGCCGACGAGGCCCGCCAACGAAATGAACAGGCCCAGCGCGACATCATTGCGCGCGAGCGCGCTATCGTCGCCGAATCCATCGGCGCGGCGCTGGCCAGTCTCGCCGCAAAAGATTTGAGCTACCGCCTGAGCGCCGATTTGCCCGAAGCCTATCGTTCCCTCAAATCCGATTTCAACGCAGCGCTGGACCAGCTCGAAAGCGCCATGCGGCATGTGACAGACAGCGCCGGAACGATCCGCACCGGAACGCAGGAAATTGCGACCGCAGCCGACAATATGTCGCGCCGTACGGAACATCAGGCCGCAGCGCTCGAACAGACGGCGGCCGCTCTGCACCAGATAACCGTGACGGTCGACAAATCGGCCGCCGGCGCCGATCAGGCGCACAAGGTTGCGTCTGCTGCCAACGAGGACGCCAAGAACGGCGCTTCGGTCATGCGCGAAGCGGTCGATGCAATGGACGCCATCGCCGATTCCGCGCGCAAGATCAGCCAGATCATCGGCGTGATCGACGAAATTGCATTTCAGACCAATCTGCTCGCGTTGAATGCAGGCGTCGAGGCGGCGCGCGCTGGAGAGGCGGGACGCGGCTTCGCCGTCGTGGCTTCGGAAGTGCGCGCGCTGGCGCTACGTTCTGCAGACGCGGCCAAGGAGATCAAACGACTGATTTCTGCGTCCGAGCAGCAGGTCGACGTGGGCGTGGAACTGGTCGCCGCAACGCGCAAGTCGCTCGAACAGATCGAAAATCGCGTGAGCGAAATCAACGAAGTCGTCGCCTTCATCGCCAGCGGCGCCAAGGAGCAGTCGGCCGCGCTGGCCGAAGTGAACGCCGCAATCGGACAAATGGATCAGGTGACGCAGCAAAACGCCGCAATGGCCGAACAATCGACCGCCGCGACGGGCGTTCTGGTGCATGAAACGGAAGCGCTGTCGCAATCGATTGGCGAATTCAGGCTTGGCGATGGCGAACGGCGCGCTTTTGAAGAAGAGGCGCCCCTCAAAAGGTTGCAGGCGGCGGCGTGACGCGCGCCCGCCGGGGTTGACGGCGCGGCCGGCGGTTGGCTTTCTGTGTCCGGGGAGACAGGGAGCGATCGATGGATCTCACGCTGCAGCAGGCCGATACGATTGTGCGCGTGGCGCTCGAAAAGGCGCGCGCTGAAAAATTCAAGCCAATGGCGGTTGCCGTGCTGGACGCGCGCGGCTGCCTCAAGGCTTTCGCAGCCGAAGACGGAACGAGCCTGCTGCGTGCGGAAATCGCGCACGGCAAGGCTTACGGCGCGCTGGCGCTGGGCATCCCCTCGCGCGCTATCGGCAAGCGCGCGGAACAACAGGCTTATTTCGTGTCCGCGGTCAACACGCTGGCGCGCGGCGCGCTTGTGCCGGTGCCGGGCGGCGCGCTGATTCGCGACGGGCAGGGGCGTCTGCTGGGCGCTGTCGGCGTCAGCGGCGACACATCCGACAACGACGAAATCTGCGCACGCGCCGGCGTGGAAGCGGCCGGATTGAAGGCCGAATGCGGCGACTGACGCGGCATTTGCTCGACACGAGCGGTCCAAAACGCTAGGACTGCCGCGGCCAGACGCTGCCAAAGATCGCGACGAGGATTTTTCGATTGCGCAAGATTTTAGTGACGGGAGGCGCCGGGTTTATCGGCTCTGCGGTGGTCAGGCGGATCATTGGTTCGACGCCGCATCAGGTTCTCGTCTTCGACAAACTGACTTATGCGGGCAATCTGGCCTCTTTGGCGCCGATCGCAAACGATGCGCGCTATTCGTTTCTGCGCGCGGACATTTGCGACGCCGCCGCCGTTTCCGCCGCGTTCGAATCTTTTCAGCCCGACTGGGTGATGCATCTGGCTGCCGAGAGCCACGTCGATCGGTCTATCGACGGACCTTCTGCTTTCATCCAGACCAATGTCGTCGGCACGTCGGTCATGCTGCAGGCCGCGCTCGATTACTGGCGCAAGCTGCCGCCGGCGCGCGCGGAGGCGTTCCGGTTCCATCACATTTCGACCGACGAGGTTTTCGGTTCGCTCGGCGACGAAGGCTTGTTTCGCGAAGACACGCCCTATGCGCCCAATTCGCCCTATTCGGCGTCCAAGGCTGGATCCGATCATCTCGTGCGCGCCTGGCGCCACACCTATGGACTGCCCACGGTCGCGACCAATTGCTCGAACAATTACGGGCCCTATCATTTCCCTGAGAAGCTCATCCCGCTGATGATTCTCAATGCGCTCGAGCGCAAGAAGCTGCCGGTTTACGGCAAGGGCGAAAACGTGCGCGACTGGCTTTATGTCGAAGACCACGCCGAAGCGCTGCTGACCGTTGTCGAGAAGGGCCGGCTTGGCGAGAGCTACAATATCGGCGGCGTCAATGAGCGGCGCAACATCGATGTCGTTCACGCCGTCTGCGATCTGGTCGACGAAATGGCGCCCAACGCGGCCGGATCGAGCCGCGATCTCATCGCCTATGTTTCGGACCGGCCTGGCCATGATCTGCGTTACGCCATCGATTGCAGCAAGATCGATCGCGAACTGGGCTGGCGACCGCGCGAAAGTTTCGAGAGCGGCTTGCGCAAGACCGTGCGCTGGTATCTCGACAATCGTTCGTGGTGGTCCGACATCCGTTCGGGCGTCTATGCGGGCGACCGGCTCGGCGTTCTGACAGGCTGAAGGCGGGCATCGGAACAATCATGGGCCAGATCATCGTCGAAGCGACTGCAATACCCGCCGTGAAAATCGTCACGCCGAAGAAGCACGGCGACGAGCGCGGCTTTTTTTCGGAAACCTACAACAAGCAGGATTTCGAGGAGGCAGGCCTCCATTTCGATTTCGTGCAGGACAATCACTCGCTGTCTGCGCCCGCCGGAACCATTCGCGGTCTGCATTATCAGACGCCGCCCTTCGCGCAGGACAAGCTCATTCGCGTGTTGCGCGGCGCCATCCTCGACGTCGCCGTCGACATTCGCCGTTCCTCTCCGACCTTCGGCAGACATGTCGCGGTCGAATTGTCGGCGGCCAACTGGCGGCAGTTGCTCGTGCCGATCGGTTTTGCGCACGGCTTCTGCACATTGCAGCCCGACACGGAAGTCGCCTACAAGACGACGAATTTCTATTCCGCCGCGCATGACTTCGGCTTGCTGTGGGACGATCCCGATCTTGCGATCGCCTGGCCGGTCCCTGCGGGAGAAGCGCTTCTGTCGCCGAAAGATCGCAAGCAGCCCCGCCTGGCCGCTGCGACGGCGCTTTTCGATTGAACGCCATGAGAATTGCAGTCACGGGCGATAAGGGGCAGGTCGCCAGCGCGCTGGCCGAACGCGGCGCCGCTGCGGGCGTCGAGATCATCCGGATCGGCCGGCCGGCGCTTGATCTTGCCGATCCGCAAAGCGTTCTGCGCGCCTTGGCCGACGTTCCGGCTGATGTCATCGTGAATGCTGCAGCCTACACCGCTGTCGACAAGGCTGAGCAGGAGCCTGACCTCGCCATGGCGGTCAATGGCGCTGGCGCCGGCGCTGTCGCGCGCGTCAGCGCGCAACGCGGCTTGCCGCTTCTGCATCTTTCAACCGATTATGTTTTCGACGGCATGTCCGATCGCCCCTGGCGGGAGGATGATCCAACCGCGCCGCTCGGCGTTTACGGGCGCTCGAAACTCGCCGGCGAGCAGGCTGTCCTGGAGGCTCATCGCGCCGCGCTCGTTCTGCGCACAGCGTGGGTCTATTCGCCCTTCGGCGCCAATTTCGTCAAAACCATGCTGCGTCTGGGACAAACGCGCGATGCAGTCTCCGTCGTCGCCGATCAGCGCGGCGCGCCGACCTCTGCGCTCGACATCGCAGACGCGCTGATTGCGTTGTCGCGCACACTCGTAGCCGATGGCGCGCGCAAGGGCGGCGTCTACCACATGACGGGCGCTGGCGAAGCAAGCTGGGCCGATTTCGCAAAAGAGATTTTCGCGGAAGCTGCGCGACATGGCCGCAAGCCTGTGAGCGTGCAGCCCATCACGACGGCCGAATATCCAACGCCCGCGCGGCGCCCGGCAAATTCGCGTCTATCCAACGAAAAGCTCAAGGCTGATTACAACATCGCGCTGCCGGACTGGCGCGTTTCGACGCGCGCCTGCGTGGCGCGGCTTCTTGCCGAGGAACAGGAGAACGGGCGATGAAAGGCATCATTCTGGCGGGCGGCAGCGGCACGCGCCTGCACCCGATGACGCAGGTCATCTCCAAGCAACTGCTCCCCATCTACGACAAGCCGATGATCTATTATCCGCTGTCGACGTTGATGCTCGCCGGCATTCGCGAGATTCTGATCATCTCGACGCCCACGGATCTGCCGCTGTTCAAGCGCTTGCTGGGCGATGGCGCGCAGTGGGGCGTCTCGCTGTCTTATGCCGAACAGCCGCGCCCCGACGGGCTTGCGCAAGCTTACATCATCGGCGCGGATTTCATCGGCGGCGCGCCTTCGGCGCTGGTGCTCGGCGACAATCTCTTTTACGGCCATGGTCTTTCCGCGCTGTTGCAAAACGCTGCGAAAATCACATCAGGCGCGCGTGTTTTCGCCTACAATGTCGTCGATCCGCATCGTTATGGCGTTGTCGCATTCGATCACAGCGGCCGTGCGACCTCGATTGAGGAAAAACCGACGGCGCCCAAATCCAACTGGGCTGTCACGGGTCTTTATTTTTACGATGGCGAAGCTTCGAAAATCGCTGCGGGCTTGAAGCCTTCGCCGCGCGGCGAACTCGAAATCACCGATCTGAATATGGAATATTTGCGCCGTGGCGCCTTGTCGGTCGAACGCATGGGACGCGGCTATGCCTGGCTCGACACGGGCACGCCGGACTCGCTGCTGGAAGCGGCCGAATTCATGCGGACGCTCGCAAAGCGCACCGCTTTTCGCGTCGGCTGTCCGGAGGAAATTGCGCTCAACGCGGGCTGGATCGATCGTGAAAAGGTCGCTGCCGCCGCGGCCGCGCTCAAGAACAGCGAATACGGCCGCTATCTCGCGGGCCTTGCCGCCGCTGACGCCTGACAGCGGCCAAAACGCGCCCATGCGCGCGCAGCAAGAAAAACGCCGGCTTAACGGGTCGCCCAGGCGCCGTCGTGATGCGCATAGGACGACCGATTGACGCGATCGCGCGTCACGACCCCGCGTATGACATTGGCCAGCACCGGCGTTGCCGCCTCGAGCGAGTAGGAGCGCTCGATGCGCTGGCGTCCTGCCGCCCCGAGCGCCATCGCAAAAAGCGGATCGTCGCGCAGCAGCTGCAAATTCGCGACCCATTCGCGCGCGTCGGACGCGAGCAGGGCCCGTCCGCCCTGCGCAACATCGAGGTTGGCGCCGACAGGCGAGACGAGCGCCGGAACGCCGCAGGCCATGTACTGGATCATCTTGAACGCGCATTTTCCGCGCGACCATTCATCGTCCGTCAGCGGCATGACGCCGACATCGAATGTGTTGATGACGTCGATTTCCGCTTCTTCCGACCAGTGGAGGTTTACGACCTCGACATTGGGGATTGGGTCGCAATGCCCGCCCATGACGATGAAACGCGTCGGCCCTTCCGCGCCGATGCGCGCGAGCGGCCCGTGCAGCATTTTCAGGTAGCTTGCGGTTGAGGGCGATCCGATCCAGCCGATCGTAAAGCGGCTGGGATCGCGCTGCGGCGCCTGCGAATAGCGCTGCATCGGCACGACCGTCGGCAGAAAATGCGCGTTGCCGTTCCATTTGCGCGCATAGGAGACGAGATGGTGATTGCCGGCGGTGACGGCGGCCGCACGCGCGATGAAGTGATCGAACTTGTCCGCGATGATCGACGGCGCGTAGCGAAAACGGGCCTGCCGATATTTAATGAAATGCGCGTCGCCGAAATCGTAAATATACGGGATCGGCAGCATCGCCGCCTCGATTTGCCCGGGCATCAGCGGGAAAAGTTCGCCGCTGACGATGCAGACGTCATAGTCGCGCAGCTTGCGCATGCGCCCGATGCGCGCGGCATAGGCGCGCGCAAGTTTCAGCTTGCTGAATTTGCGCCCGTTGTAGGTCTGTTCGAGATATTCGTCATCGAGCAGGCCATCGATCTGGAGATCGACGCCGAGAGCCGCCAGTTCGGCGACATATTGGTCGAGCCGATAGCGGCGGCTGGCCGCCTTTTTGCCGTAGAGCGTGAAACCGAGCGCCTTGATCACCAGAAGAGCCTTCGCGAGCGTGACACACCGAACAACGCAACGCGATCTTGCCGGCAGCGCTGGCGCGTGCGGGCCCTTCAGCAGTCGAACAGACCGCTATCTCGTTAAAAAACATAATCGATTCTCGATGATTAAGGATTGGTAAATTTTACGCCTTGCGTGATTTTTGTTGACCTTGCGTCACCGCTTGCAAGATCGATGCGAGCTTGGGCGCTGCATTTTCAAGCGAGTAGCTGGCCGCAATGCGCTCACGGCCCGCAGCGCCAAGCTTCTGCCGGAACGCCGCATCGTCGCGCAAGCAGCGCAGCGCGCTCAGCCATTCCTCATCGTTGCCCGCCAGCAGCGCGGCGCCGCCCGCCGCGACGTCGAGATTGGCGCCGACCGGGGAAACGATGGCCGGCACGCCGCAGGCCATATACTGGATCATCTTGAAAGCGCATTTGCCGCGCGCCCAGTCGTCGTCCGTCAGCGGCATCACGCCGACGTCGAAACTGTTGATCATGTCGATTTCGGTCGCTTCCGACCAAGGCTCGAGACGCACGTCGACATTTTTTATCGGCTGGCATTGCGCGCCAACGACTATCAGCCGCGTCGGCGTCTCGGCGCCGAAGCGTTCGAGCGCTCCACGCAGCATGTCCAGGTAGCTCGCCGTGCTGGGCGAACCGATCCAGCCGATGGTGAAACAACCGGCGTCGCGTCGCGGCGCGCTGACATAGCGCTCCATCGGCACGACTGTCGGCAGAATATGCACATTGTCGTTCCATTGGCGCGCGTAATCCGCCAGATAGGCGTTTCCGGCAGTGACCGCGGCCGCGCGCGCGATGAAATATTCGAACTTGCGCGCCACCATCGCAGGGGTGTGGCGGAAGCGGCGCTGCTGGCTGTATTTCAGAAAATGCGCATCGCCGAAATCGTAAACGTAAGGAACCGGCAGCAGCGCCGCTTCGATTTGGCCCGGCGCCAGCGGGAAAAATTCGCCGGTGACGAACGCCACGTCATAATCGCGGATGCGCGGCAGCCGGGAGAGCCGCGCCGCGAAGGCGCCCGCCATTTTCAAAGCGCTGAAACGACCGCCGCAATACGTGGTCTTGAGATAATCGTCCGGCAGCAGGGCGTCTACGTCCATCAAGATGCCGCGCTGCGCGAGCAACGGGCGAAATTGATCCAGCCGGTAACGTCTGCTGGCCGCCATGCGGCCGTAAAGCGTGAATCCAATAGCCTTGACCGACAAAATTCCCCCCAATGGAATATTTGTGATCTAATTTATTGAATATGTTGCCGGAGGTGGTTGATGGAAATCAAGACGTAAATGTGACAGCGTCTGGATCAAATCAGCGAAGCCGCCGCGTTGCGACCGAGTGAATCGCCTGGGCCATTTTCGGAACGGCCGATTCAAGCGAATAGGAGGCGACGATTCTTTCGCGGCCCGCAGCGCCCAGCGCCTGTCGAAAGGCGGCGTCATCGCGCAAACGCCGCAGCGCGCGTATCCACTCCGACTCGTCGCGCGCCAGCAGCGCGGCGCCGCCCTCGGCAACGTCGATGTTGGCGCCAACCGCAGAAGCCACGGCCGGAACGCCGCAAGCCATATACTGGATCATCTTGAACGCGCATTTGCCGCGCGACCATTCATCGTCGGTCAGCGGCATCACGCCGACATCGAATGAATTGATCGTATCGATTTCTCCATGTTCGTCCCACGGCAGATTGACGACCTCGACATTGTCGATGGGGGCAGCCTTCGCGCCGACCGAAATCAGCCGCAACGGCGCTTCAGCGGCAAGCGCTTGCAAGGGCGCGCGCAACATCGCGAGATAGACGCCCGTGGAAGGCGAGCCGACCCAGCCGACAGTGAAGCGGTCGTTCGGCGCGCGCATGCGCGGAACGTAGCGATCCGTCGGCACGACGGTCGGCAGCAAATGCGCATTGGCGCTCCAGCGCTGCGCATAGTTGAGCAGCATCCGATTTCCGGCGGTGACGCCCGCAGCGCCGGCGACGAAAGAATCGAATTTGTTTGCAAGAAAAGGCCGCGCGAATTTGAAACGCGGATGTTGGTACTTCAGGAAAAACGCGTCGTCGAAATCGTAGATATAGGGAATGCGCAAAAAGGATTTTTCGATTGCGGCTGGGACGAGCGGCAGCAATTCGCAATTCACGATGGCGAGATCGTAGCGCCCGGCCGTGACCGCAGCCTTTACGCGGCGCGCATAGGCGCCGGCAAGACCGATGCGGCTCGCTGCGCCGCCCGCAAATGTCGTTTTGAGATAATCGTCATCGAGAAGCGACTGGATTTCGAGCGCGATCCCCTGCTGCGCCAACGGCTCCACATATTGGCCGAGCCGGTAGCGATGGCTGGCCGCCATGCGCCCGTAAAGAGAAAAGCCGATAACATTGATCATGCGGGCTTCTTGGTTCTCTGCGGGTGAGGGTGTCAAGCTGGCCGCCCGGCGGCCGGGCGGGCTATCATTTCCGGCGGCTTGCTCTATTGTCCGCGCGCCATGACCGCCGGCCCGCAAATCCCGCCCCGTCCACGCCGCTTTCGCGCCGTGCCGCTGCGCATTGTGCTGCCGAATGTGGTGACATTGCTGGCCCTCTCGATGGGCCTGACCGCCATCCGCTTCGCCATCGAGGGGCGGTTCGAAACGGCGGTTCTGGCGATTATCGTCGCCGCGATCCTGGATGGTCTCGACGGGCGCATCGCGCGCGCGCTGCACGGCACATCCCGTTTTGGCGCAGAACTCGATTCGCTGGCTGATTTCGTCGATTTCGGCGTTGCGCCGGCGCTGATCCTGTATTTGTGGAGCCTTCACGAGATGAAGGCTCTTGGCTGGTTCGCCGCGCTCATTTTCGCGATCGCGGGCGCGCTGAGGCTGGCGCGCTTCAATGTGATGCTGGACGAGCCGGGCCGGCCGCCATGGACCGCCAATTTCTTCGTCGGCATGCCCGCCCCGGCGGGGGCCTGTCTGGCGCTTCTGCCGCTTTACCTGAACCTGAGCGAGCTGCGGCTGCCCACGAGCCACGCCTTCGTTGGTTGGCAGATCGGCTATCTGCTCATCCTCGCCATGCTGATGGCCAGCCGGATCCCTCATTTCTCGGGCAAGGGAATAGGGCGCATCCCCCGCGATCTGGTGGCTGTGGTGCTGTTCGCCGCTGCAGCGCTGGTGTTGCTGCTGGCCACATATCCGATGGAGGTGCTGGCGGGCTCCTGTCTGCTGTATCTGTGCCTGATCCCTGTGGCCATTGCGCGTTACAACCGGCATATGCGGGCCGACCAGGCGCAGCAGCCCTCGGAAACGACCTGAAACAAAGGTCGAAACCCGGTTCACAAAACGCCGGTATTCGATTAGGGTCCGCGCCAATTCGCCGGGCCACACGCCCGGCGCTCCATGTTTTCAAGGAACCTTATGGCCAAGGAAGAGCTGCTCGAATTTCCCGGCGTCGTGGTTGAACTTCTCCCCAATGCGACCTTTCGCGTTCAGTTGGAGAATGATCACGAGATTATCGCTCACACGGCTGGCAAGATGCGCAAGAACCGCATTCGTGTGCTGACGGGCGACAAGGTTCTGGTTGAAATGACCCCTTACGATCTGACCAAGGGCCGGATCACGTACCGGTTCAAGTAAAAGAGCAGGGCGCCCGTGACGCAAACCGCAACGCGGCCCAGGCTCGTTCTCGCATCCGCCTCGCCGCGTCGTTTTGAGCTTTTGCAGCAGATCGGCCTTGAGCCCGATGCGTTGCTGCCCGCCGATGTCGACGAAACGCCGCTCAAAAACGAATTGCCGCGCACGCTCGCCCAGCGCCTCGCTGTCATGAAGGCGCAGGAAGCGGCGCGCATCGCCGCCGCGCGCGAGGAATTGCGCGGCTGCATGATTGTGGCGGCCGATACCGTTGTCGCGGTCGGCCGCCGTATCCTGCCCAAATGCGAGTTGCGCGATGAGGCGGAGGAGTGCCTGCGCTTGCTTTCGGGCCGCCAGCATCGCGTCTATACCGGCCTGTGCGTGGTCAATGCGCGCGGCGCCGAACGCAAGCGTCTGGTCGAGACGCGCCTGCGCTTCAAGCGCCTGTCCGGCGCGGAGATGGAAGCCTATCTGTCGAGCGGCGAATGGCGCGGCAAGGCGGGCGGCTACGCCATTCAGGGGCTGGCGGGCTCTTTCGTTGTGCGCCTCGTCGGCTCCTACTCCTCGGTTGTGGGCCTGCCGCTTTATGAAACGGCGTCTTTGCTGGAAGGCGACGGCTTTCCCGTGCGCGCCGGCTGGGCGCGCGACGCGTGAGCGAACCGCCGCCGGACAAGCGCAAGACGCCGAAAACTGCGACGCCGAAACCCGCGACGCCTGAGCCCGGTCGCCCCTCGGGCGCACGCCGCTGCCCGATCTGCGGCGCGCCGCCCACAGAGCGCTACCGCCCCTTCTGCTCCGCCCGCTGCGCCGACATAGACCTCAATCGCTGGCTCAAGGGCGCCTATACGATCGACGGCGGCCCCGCCGAGACGGACCCCGGCGAAAACCAAGAAAACTGAAACGCTTATCGAAACGGATCGCAACGCGAGGACGAAATGTGCGCAGCGCCCCTAAAGGCTTGCCAAGCGCGCGCGGGCTTTCTATAAGCCCCCAACCAGCGCCGCAGGCGCCGGGGCCCAGGTAGCTCAGTTGGTAGAGCATGCGACTGAAAATCGCAGTGTCGGTGGTTCGATTCCGCCCCTGGGCACCATGACTACTGTCCTGTAGTTGTTCATATAGCCACAAATTTTTGCGATCTCCAAGTGTAGCGCGACGCGATCTTTGGCACAAAATTATTATCTGTGATGCCGCGCCGAGAAATATTATCTACATTACCATCCTATATTTCGGATGGCTGGAAATGACCAACTACGCGTATCAAATACGGTTAGACGGTGTAAAATCTAGTTGTTTTGTCTTTCCGCTTGTTCGACGCGTTGACGGCCATCGACATAAGGCGGCGAACAGCTTTCTCGGCTTTGGTCTGCGTCAGAAAACGCCAATGGGACACGCCGTAGTTTTCTTCGATCCAGCCCAAAAGGCGGTGCGTCGAAGTGTCAATTGGGCCGTCATCGTAATCCGCCCAAAGGGTGACTATGGCACAGGCTTGGCGTGTGGTTATCGCGCTGTGCTGTGTCATAGGCTTTTGTCCCTAAGCATCACCATATGAAAGCCGGTCGCGCTGGCGATCCTGCCCCCGGATGATTTCCGCCAGCTCATAGGCGTGTTGGCGTAACAGCCCGACCACGAAAGCGCCGTCGCGTTCTTTTCCTTCGGCAATGGCGATGTTCGGCGCGAACGCTACATGCACATCGCCGCCCCGGCCGCCCGCACCCGCCGTCGCCACCGCTGGTGCCGCGTCGCCGTTCGACATATTCGCCAGAACGCCGATGCGTGGTGCTGTGACAGCGCCCGCCATCCCCACAGCCACAGCCTTCACAGCTTCAACGGCCGGGCCGGGGCGGATAGCACTCGCCAGCGTCTCGGAAAACCGCACTTCGTCCAGATCGGAAAGAGGGCCGACCTTGGCAGGCGAATGTGGAAGATAATCGCGCATTTGCTGCGCCACACTCGCCACTGCCGCTGTCGCAGTGCTGGCGCCGGCGCGAATGCCCGCCGCCAGCGTTTGCATCATGGCGACGCCCTCGGCGTGAAAACTCACACCGGCAATGGCTCCGCGCGCCGCCTCGACCGCTGCTGCAACCGGCCCCACAAGATCGAAACTGGCGACCGCTGCCGCTGCGCCCGGTAATTTCGATTGCAATTCGTCCAGCAAGGCGATGGCGGCGGAGGCCTTGCCCGCATCGGCAATCTGTTGAGCGGGCGTTTGCGGCGCGGGCGCGCTGTCGCCAATCCCGACGGCTGCGGCGATCTTTGAAGCGCCTCCTTTGACGCCATCCCATACTTCGCCGAGTGCTTCCGCCTTGCCCTTCACCCAATCGACGACGGGATTGAATGCCGCCTGCATCGCCTTCAGCGCTTTGCCGCCCCATTCGCGCATGGCGTCAATGGCTGCATTCAGTCCGCTTGTCACGGCTTCGGATAGCCCAGACCATGCCGCTTTTGCCGACGCCTTCACGCTCTCCCATGCACTGGAAAGCGAATTTTTAATGGTCGACAGACCATCGCTTACGGCGGTCTTGATCGCCTCCCATGCGTCAGAAACGGCCGTTTTAACGCCAATCCACGCGCGTTCTAACGCGGGGCCGATCTTATCCCAGTTCGCGGAAACGAGATAAGCGCCCGCCGCGATGGCGACGATTGCAGCCGAAACGCCGATGGCGGTTGCGCTCATCGCACCAAGCACACTGGCCAGCATGAAAAAGGGCGAAATAATGCCCGAAACCCAGCCGACAACCGCGACGCCCGTCAGAACCTTGAAAGCCGTCGCCAAACCGCCAAGCCCGTCGATCAACGGCATGATTTTGTCGCCGAACCCTTGCAACGCCGTCCACGCCTGCCGGATTTTCGCATCGGCTTCGATAAAGGCCTCCTTGATCGTCACACCAACTGTGCGCGCAAGTTCATCCAGCTTGCCGTTCGTCGCCATATCATCGAAGGCTTTAAGGGCCGCTCCAAGCTTTTCGCGGATGTAGTCCATCGGCCCGGCATCCATGACCTTGCCAGCGAACATGCTCCAAGCATTCGACGCCTTGTTAAGCATTCCATCAATCGACATGCTTTTGCGGTCAGCGCCGCCCGCAAATCGCGCATTCAGCGCAGCGTCGATTTTTGCCTGCAAATCGGCCTGATTGCTGGCGTTGACGACGATGTTCGTCGCCGCGCCGTTGGCCTGATAGGACAATGTGGACGATCCATCGTCGCCGGTCTTCACGCCGATGCCGAAAGTGCCAAGGGCGGCAAGATCGCCGCCGCGCGCCGCGCGATAGGCGGCGGCGGCTTGCGCCATCGTCTGCCCGCTTCCCGCCGCCGCATCGGCGATGGTGCGAAACCGTTCCGACGCCGGATCGACACCCGCGCCGACAAGGTCGGGCAAGGATGCGCGCACATCGTCACGCTGAAAAGGCGTTCTCACCATTGCGGCGTCAGCCGCCGCCACGGCGCGCCGCGCCCCAGCCTCGCCAAGATCGGCGCGTAACCGCTCGCGCGCTTCGCCCGCCGTCTGTGCGTTGGAAAGAACCGTATTGCCGACCCAACCCATCAATCCGGTTGCAGCCGCGCCCGCATTGGCGCGCAACGCGCCGGGGCCGGACATAAACTGAAAGCCCGTCGCGCGGCTCCAGGCATTATGCAAGGCGCCGCCGATCATGCGCGGAACTTCGGCCTTAACTGCATCGCCTACGCCACGTGCAAATTCCTTTCCGGCCAAGGCGCCCGCCTTCAGCATCGCGCCGCTGGCTCCTTTCACGCGAGACAACGCTTGCGCGGCATGTTGCATCGCCTGCGTCATACGGTTGGCGCTGGCGACGCTCGCAGCGCCGCTAGCTCGTGCGGAGGCTTCAATCGTTTTGTGCGCGCTGGCGACCGATTTTGCTGCGTTGGCCTGCGACTTAAGCGCCGCCTCGGTCTTGGCCGACGATTGTAATGCGGCAGCGTTAGCCGCCTGCGACGCATCCGCCATCGCCTTTTCCGCGTCCATGACTTTTCTGACGGATGCGCTCGCCTTATCGACCAGTTCTAGAACGAGACGGAAATTCAAGTCGGTCATTGCGGCGTTTTCGCTTTCCCCATGACCATTGAAATAATTTCCAGATGGTCGCGCGCGGGAATGAGGTCGGCGTATTCGTCGGCGGTGAGGCGCTCGCCATCAAACACACAAATATTGATGACAAAGGCGATTTGCGCCTTTACCGCGTCCGGTTCATTGACCTGTGCAGCGATGAACGCTGCGGACGGTTTAAAATTTGGCGCTGTCACAACAACACCGGTTTCCGGCAAGGTTATCTTGCTGTGTCCGCCACGCGCAGCTTTCGCCGCGCGCAGCTTGCCGATAATGGATTTTGCGCTTCCCATAGCCCTACCGCCCGCGCTGGCGGCGCGCAACGATCTTCAGCGCTTCGGCGTAGGGGATTTTTCGTTTAGCCGCCTCTTGCTGAATTTCCTCATGCAAACCGATATTTTCCGGCGCAACGGCATAGTCGCGTGGCGCAGCGAAAGAAGCGCTGTCGGTCTCGCCGGGCCGCTCAAAAGGCTTGATGCCCGTCAAGCCATAGGTGACGCTACGCGGCTGCTCGGATACGAAACGCTTGAACCATTCGACAGGCGGCAGCGATATTTTCTCGCCGTCGTCGGCAAAAGAAACCGTCCCGCCAGCGCTCGCAATTTCTTCCATAAAGGCAACAGCGCCTTCGGCATGTCGCGGCAAAAGCCGCCCGGCGCGCACTTGTTGTTCGACAAAGGAAACGCCCTTGAGCCGTGCAATTTCGGCTTTGTAGGCGGCGATCGTTTCACCCTCGTCGAAAGCGCCAAATGTTACGACGCCCGCCGCGTCAGCGCCGAAGGCGACTGATTGTAAGCCTTTGACCGCAGGCGGAACAGCGCCAAGGAAGCCGACATGACGCAAATACCACCGTCCCGGCTTCGGATTATTGTGTGCGCCGGGCTCGTAGAGCGAAGCAGAAATTTTCTTGTAGCGACCAGCTTTGACGACTTCCGCAAAGTCGGCGTCCACATCGCGCAAGGTCGCACGCAGAACGAGGCCGACCACAACCAGCGTATCGACCCATCCCCACGCCGGTTCGTTGATTTTTGGGTGGCCGATGACGACGGGCGCCTCAAACACCTGCTTATCGTAACCAGCGGCGATTTGTTGCAGATCGCCTTCGCTGAAGGTTCGTTCGACGCCATCGGTCGATTTATGTGTTCCGGCGCGAAAGATTTCGATTGTTCTGGGCTCGCTCATGACGATCATCCCGCAATGACGTTTTGCAACAGAAAACCCGATGCGATGCCCGTCAGAACCGGCGCGCGTTCGTCAACCGCGCCGTAAATCCACGATTTGCGCTGTCCCATCCAGTAAGGCTGTTCAGCAAACGGATGGCCTTCGAGCGTATAGGTGTAGCCGTAGGACGGTTCCTCGAAGCCGGACGGATCGTCCGGTGTGTAGGCAAGAACGGCATTGTTGCCCCACACATCGACAAATTTTGCGCCATCCTCCGGTCCGTCGAGAATAGCAGCCGCGCCAACCGCGACCGTATCCAGATCGAAATAGGCCGCGAGCATGTCGGCGGTGATCGAGTCCGACGACGTATATTTGAAGTTGTCCTTGATCTTCGGATGGCGCTTGAGCACGTTGAACGTTGGCTTGCCAATCACCATCCGGTTCGGATCGACGCCCGCAGACTGACGCACCTGTTCCTTCGCAGCGTCGATGATCGCAGCGGGATCACAAGCGGGATCGCTCCATTGATCGGAGCCAGCGAGCGCCTCCTTGTTTTTGTCACCGTAGTTCGCCGGGTCGCTCGCATATTGAGCCTGTTCATATTCAAGGCCGAGCGAAAGCTTTTGCAGAACGATGTTGATAGCGCGTTGCCCGAGGTCGATATGCGGGACGGATTGAGCATCCTGCTGCAATTCGCGCGGCAACGGCGCGTCAAGCGCATCGTTCTTGAGCGCATAGGGCTTTCCTTCGTAGCCGAAGGAAATCATCGTTGTATCCGCACCCGGCGACCGGCGCGAATTGGCGAGCCGGAACGCCTCGCGCCCAAATTCCAGCACCGTGCCGCCGCGCACCGGCACGGGCACACGCGGAAACAGCACGTTTCCGACGCATTTGGCGTTCTTGTAGCCCTGAACGACAGTTGTCAGGATTGGATCGATAACGCGCGCCTGACGGATATTCATGGTCATAGGATTTGCTCCGAAGCTTTAAACGGCGGGAAAAAGAAGGGCGCTGACGGGGTAGCCAGCGCCGGTTGCGGCGGAAAAGGCGCGACCGGCTGCGGGCTCATTGTCGGCGGCCGGGACAGCGCATCCCTGCGCATCCGTCTTGACGCGCTGGCCCAGCGCAATGGCTGCGCCTGCGGTGACCGTCAGAAGACCGGCCAGGCTGACGGCGCAGGGCTCGCCATCGCGGGCGTCGTGTTCCGAGACGGCAAGCGGCAGATCGCCCGCAACCGCTTGGGCGCCGGTCATCCAGTTGACGAAACGGGTCCGGCGGATAGCGCCTTTCGCGGTTACGGTTTTGATGATGAGGGATTGGGAGTTTTGCATCGGGTGATTTTCCGGTTTTTGGAGAAAGCGTCAGGGAACGCCGCTGGCGGGCATTCATGGCTTGCGAGCTACGGGGGTAGCCGGGGCGTCGAACGCGCCCGCCTATCCGCGTTAGAATACCCGTCAGAATTCGATCTAATGTCATGGGTGCGGGTAAAAGCAGCTGCGCTGCGCTTTTTCGCCATCTGCACGGTGCGTTCGCAACAGCCCACGTGCAGCGCCGCCGCCTGCGTTCCCATGCCCTTCGCAAGCGCGCTCGCAATCGCACGGCGGCGCTGCGCAGCGCCGTGCGCATTGCGCGGAACGTAAATTGTGCAGCCGCCAAATTCAGCCGACAAGCGCCGCGCGATGCTCGCGCCAATCCGCATCAGCGGGCTGACGCGATCCGCCTTGGTCGTTCCATTGAGGAATTTTGGGACATAAACGCGAACGCCGGGAAATACGCGCAACAGCGCGTCGGCTGCTTCATCGCCGCAGATCGAACGGATTGTGTCCAAATCACGCTTCACGGGAACTGTTCTCATCGACAACGATGAAAACTTTTGAACGTCTAAATCTAATTAGACATGGGAACCGTTCCCCCGAACGCCATTCACTCTCCGGCTTTTTTCAGCCGCTTTTTAGTTGAGATGTAGCGAATAGATAGTGAGGCGATTGCATTCGCCGGTGTGCGCGCTTTTTGTGGAGATAAAACGGCTCTATCTCTTGCAACTTTTGAAACCCAACGCGACGTGCATTTGGTAATGCACGCGATTTCATTTTTTGTTTTTCCGGCCCTCAGCAATCTAAGGATTTCATCTGTTCGATCTTTTCTCGCCAGCGGTTGCTTCGGAACGTCGATTTTTTCTCCCGCAAAATACTCGCACAAAAGATCTTGTTCCTCAGCGTCGAGCAATCCAAAGTGACCAAGACTGTCGATCTCAACGCCTTCTCTTTTCTTTGGGATGTAGATGCGCGTCCCGCCGATTTTGGAGCAAATGCGTGCGGTGACTGGCTCGCCAAGATATTCGCAAAGCGTTTTATAAGTTTTGGAACGCGCCGCCATATACGCCCTGCTGTGTCTAAGGAAACCCTTCCCGACACAACAACGGCGCACGGCCCGGTTTTAATGCGAAACCTTCGGCTGAACGGTTGGCAATCCGCCAGCTCTTACTATCGCGCGTCTTTGCCGACGCTCCGCGCGCTCCGCTTTCGATGTGATGCGCTGACCGTAGGACGGGCCGCCTCGACCTTAAGTGGTTGGTGTGCCCGTCCTACTTGCGGCGGGCGGCCGATAGCGCCAGAGCGACAAGACGGCGGACAGCTTCGGGACGGGAAGGTATCGGATCGGGTTGCGCAGCAATCCAGCGGTCTAGGTCAGTGAGCAACGGCGGATGAGCGCGAAGCATGATTGCTTCGCCTCGGCCCGTGGTTTTGGGCCGCCCCCTTTTCGGGGTATCCTTAATTGACTTGCTCACAATTTTGGGATACCACGAATAAGTCGGGCCGCCAAGGGACTTGCATTCCCAAGGCGGCCCTAACCGCGAACCATGAGGAATAGTCATGAACACGGCTACCAAGCTGAATACCACCGAAACAGATCATGCGACACAGGACGCTCACGCCGACCGGCTCGCGGAAATGCCGCCCGCCTCCCGGCGTCGGATTGCCGAAAAGCTTGAGCGCATGGACGAACGCGCAAAACACTCGATGCGCGAACGCATGTCGGAAGAATATGACCGGGAAATTGCCAACGCCCGGCTGATCGACCGCCTGAACGACGAACGATGCGTGGTCTTGGCGCTCAACTATTACGTCTTGAGCCGCGTCGCAGGAGAGGACACGCCCCACGACGACATCGCGGTTGGCCTGTCGGCGATCGCGCGCACCGTGGCCAACAGCATCCGCGAAATCAGCGACGAGCTAACCAAAAATATGGAGCGGTAAGCCAATCCCGGCCCGCCGCATGGTGCGTCAGAAATAGCGCCTGATAATCAATTCTGACGCCACGCGCTTCACTTGCCGAATGCCTCTCGCGGTAACGCGAGAGGCATTTGTATAATAGATCAATCCCACGTTCGTTTCACTTTAAAAAGGTCGACAAAAAATGTCACAATTTTTAAAATGGAGCAAAATTGCCGCTATGTCAGAGCGGCAGATTGATGCCTTAACAGATGACGAAATCGAAGCATTATCTGACGATGAATTTGGAGAACTTCTTGATCGACAAGCCCGCTCGAATGGCCCGTTGGGTATGTCCTTTAGCCAGCGGGAATCGGTCGCCGATAGACTTAATGTTTTCAAAAATGTTGCGCACTATCACATTTTTCACGGGGCAAGGATGACGTGCGCAATCGATTGTGTTGTCAGTGTCCACAAGCGATTAGCCGTCGCGCATCCCGAAGAGCGAAAGCATGTCGAGGTCGTGTGTAGCTGCAATATCGTTTTATTTTACAAGCCGAGTTTAAAAGTTTCACGTCGAACGATTTACCGTTGGCGCTGCCGGGCCGGGCGGGGTCGCAACGGCGAGATCGTGTCAGGCGATTACCGTTTTTGTCATCGCAAAACACATGAAACTAATCCTAGAACAGCGCCTCTGGCCCTTCGATGGTTTTCTGCGCGAGAACTTTCTCTTCTCCAGCTTGCGGGCCTGCCAAAGACAAGGGAGGGCGTATCCAAATGGTTCGCTAGAGAGAGGTCATCAAACCCGGATGGCTTCAGACCGCGTTTCGGCAGGGGCGGCGGCTGGGAAATCGTCGAAACAGCGTTACCGGAAGCCGCCCGTTCCGCTCTTGAAACGCATGCAACCGGGTAAATTTGAAAAATAATATAATCTATTTTTGTAATTATCGTAGTCGCGTATGAAATAATAATTGGGTTGTACCTTAAGTATTTGTCGTCAAACCTATCCCTGCCAAAACCAACGTTGTCCACCGAATTTGCAGCGCCAGCACGCGAATGGCCGCTCTAGGTTTGACGACAGCAAACTTCTATGGCGCTGATTTAGCAAAAAGATTTTCTTTCTGTGACGCCTTTCCGTCCCTTCTTTGCTTTTGACATCGCTAGCTTTGACGCATATTCGGCTGGCGAAGTATTCACAAATGCTACCTGTGGTTGATTATGGCAGCGGGCCGCTCCGCGCCAAAATTTTTTTCCGCGCAAATTCAATTATCTGACACGGTTCTCGCTCATCTTGTCCGCCTGTAGCCGCGTTTGGCGGGAATTGGTTGTCTGATGGACGTGTCCGGCAAAGATCGGACAAAATTCGCTCATTTCCGTCCAATCCGTTCAATCGCTATTTTTATCTAAGGCTATGAAACAATTTGGTTTATTGGTCATTCAGTTTTGTGCCATTGAGCGCGTCCCCCTACACCAAGGCTGCGCCGAAGGAGAAGCCCTGAAAACTTTAGGACGGATTCAGGCTGCCAGCGAAGATATGTGAACATATGAAGAGCATTGAAGACTGAATTCATACCAACGCCCTAGCTGCGATTTTGTCAGTTGATAGATATGAGACAAGATGGTGGAAAGGAGGTCCGATTCGTTGATCGTTTTATACGCAAAGATTCTCGCGAGCGTTGGAAGAGCCTATTGAACAACTCTGAATCTAGGAAAAAATACTTAATAGATTGCATCATCCTGTCGATTTGATTTTTTCTAAATCAATAAATGATGAGTCTTATATAAAAAAATAATTGAAATCTTCGAATATATATACACGATTTCTTCTGTAAGTGAATTTGACGGAAAGTGGCTGCCTTCTCACCAAATATTGGAAGAAATGAATGGATTATCAATGAATTCATCTATTTTTATATTGGACAAC
>JAGWTA010000055.1 GCA_028869185.1 Hyphomicrobiales bacterium | reverse complement strand
CGCCGGCGGCCGCGCCGCGTCCGTCGTTATCGAACGCAATCCAAAGGAGCGCTCCATGGGCGTCGTCACCCGCTACACTTCCGGCTATCCCGATCCGACGAAAGTGTCGGCCTTCTCGCGCAATGCGCACGAGGCGGTCGCCAATCTCAAGGTCTCGTATTTTTCCATCGCTGCGCAGAACGGCGACAGCATCGGTTCTGTGTTCAAGATCGCGCGCCTGCCTTCGAACGCGATGATCTTCCCCGGCCTGTCGTCGCTGTTTGCGGCCGCCAACGCTGGCCTCACATCGGTTAGCATCGGCGTCAACAACAACATCGGCACCAAACAGGTCGGCGCTTTGCAGAATGCGCTGAACATTGCCGCAGGCGGCACCTTTGCGCTTGCCGGCGCGGTGGCGCAGGCGAACTATGGACAGCGCCTGTGGCAGCTGCTCGGCCTCGCGTCCGATCCCGGCATGGAGCTGGATCTTGAAATCACGCTGAACGCGGCGTCCACCGCCGCCAGTCTGATCAACGGCCAGCTCGTCTGGTCGGTCCCCGGCCTCTGACCGGAGGCCGCCATGGCCGCGCCGCGCGCGCTCACGGAAGTCGATCAGGTCAACGGCGCGCTCGCCGAAATCGGCGAGCCGCCTGTTGTCTCGCTCGACGACAAACGCGCGGCGGCCCGGCACGCCAAACGGCTGTTCGGGCCGCTGCGCGACGAATTGCTGCGCGCAACGTCGTGGCAGTTCGCCATGAACTGGTGTGCGCCGGCGGCGCAGGCCGCCGCCCCGCCCTCCGGTTACACCTATCGCTACACGATGCCGGATGATTGCATCGCCGTCATTGCAATCGAGGGCCACCCGAACGACGCCTGGGAGACGCCGTCCGCCGGCGAAGACGACACGCTCGCGGTCGTTCTCGACACGGAAATCGCATCGCCACAGGTCCAGTACACGCGGCGCATCGTCAATCCGGCGCAATGGGACGCCCAGTTCGCAACGCTGTTTCAGCTGCGGCTTGCAGCAAAGCTCAATCCGCTGATCGGCCGCGACAAGGGGCTGACGGGCGCCTTGCTCAAAAGGGCCGAAGACATGGAAGACGATGCCTCGCGCAGAGATGCGCAAGCGCGGTCCGGCGAATATATCACACGCGACACGAGCTGGGTTCAGGCGCGTCGCGGCGTCACGACGGGCTGGCGCTGATGAGCGTCCGCTCTACCCCGCTGAAATCCAATTTCACCAGCGGCGAGTTGAAGCCGGCGCTGCATGCGCGCGAAGATCTGACATCCTACCAGAACGGCGCGCTGGCGATCGAGAACATGGTGGTCCTGCCAGAAGGCGGACTGACGCGCCGGCCCGGCACGCAAATGATCGCGCCGCTGAAAGACGAGACGCAGGCCGGCGAACTCATGCCGTTCAAATTCTCGCGCACCGATGCGCGTATGCTGGTGTTGAACGCGGGTGTCGCGCGCGTCGGCAAGGATCGCGGCTTTGTCGCCAATGGCGCCGCGCCTTACGAATTTGCGACGCCTTTCGCCGCGCTCGATCTGCCGAACCTGCGCTGGGCCGAATCGGCCGATTTCATGTTCCTGGCCTGGGGCAAGCGGCCGAAAACAATCGTGCGTTACGCCGATACGAACTGGCAGGTCGCCGACTACATGCCGGCCAATGGTCCCACCGAGCCGCAAAACCTCGATCCGGCGAAGACGATCGCGGTCAGTGGCGTGACCGGCGCCATTACGCTGACCGCCAATGTCGATCTGTTTCAGGCCGGCCATGTCGGCTCGATCTGGCGGCTTGACGAAGGCGATTTGAGCCTTGTCCCCTACTGGACCGCAAATGAAAGCGTCGCGACGCTTGCCGCTGTAGATCCCGCGCAGGCGAAAAAATATCGCCGCTACAAGAACAACATTTACTGTCCGCTGACCGACGCCGGTGGCGCGCCGTCGCCAGCCGCAGGTCAGCAGAGCTGTGGCGTCAACCCGCCGACGCAAAGCTACGGCGATTCGCAATCGGCGCCGGGTTGCTGCTGGTGGCGTTTCGTCAGCGCAGGTTACGGCTATGTGAAAATTACTGCCGTCACGGATGCGCGCACGGCGACGGCCGCCGTGATGCCCGTTCCGGGCTCCAGCCAGGCGCAATTGCCTGACTCGCTCGCGCTCAAGCCGACGTATCGTTGGGCGGAGGCGTCATGGTCCGATGTGCGCGGCTGGCCCGATATTGTCACCTTCACACAGCAGCGCATCGGGTTTCTCGGTCTGTTCGGCCGCTTCTGGCTGTCCAATCCCGGCGACTACAATTCGTTCGAAGCGCGGAGCGACGACAGTTCTGCGATTCAGGGGCAAATCCTGTCGATCGACGGCGCGGCGGTCGAGGCGCGCTGGGCTGTCTCATCTGGTTGGATCGTCGTCGGCGCGGCCGAACAGGAGCCCGTCATTCGCGGACCCGGCGCCTATGATGCGCTGACCCAGTCGAACATTCAGGCGATCGTCGATCAGGGCGAAGGCGCAGCGATCGCGCGCCCCACGATCGCGCAGGCGGGCGTGGTCTATATCGGCACGAGCCGCCAGCGGCTGCATTACGCCAAAATCTCGCGGCTCATGGAAACAGTGGCGATCACCGAAATGTCGGTCGCTGCGACGCATGTCCTGTCGGGGCGCGCCGCTGGCGTCGCCTATCAGCACGATCCGCATCGCATCGTCTGGGGCTTTTCCAAAGACGGCGCCTTGTGGGGCTTCACGTTCCGGCCCGAGCAGCAGGTGATTGGCGCGCACCGTCACCCGATGCCTGGCGCCTTCGTGGAGGCGCTGGCGGCGATCCCGTCGGCCGATGGCGAGGGATATGACGTCTGGATGATTGTCCGCCGTGTTTTTGGCGCGACCGTGCGGCGCTTTGTCGAGGTGCTGACGGATTTTTTCGAGGCTGCTGACCCTGCCAACCCTACGGCCGCGGGCGCCTGGTTCGTCGATTGCGGCGTTCCCTACGCCGGCCCCCCAACGAAAGCGCTGAATGGTCTGCCCTTCCCCGATGGCGTGATCGTGCGCGTGTTCGGCGATGGCCTCTGGATTGGCGATTTTCCCTGCGCGGCTGGCGCTGTCGCGTTGCCGCGCGCGATTTCCAATGGCGTCGCTGGCCTGCCAATCGCCGGGCGTGTTCGCACGCTGCCCATGGAGCCCTCGCGGCCCGGCGTTTCGGCGCGCGGCGGCGTCAAGCAGGCGACGCATGCGACCGTCGACCTTCTCGAAACCTTTGGCGGCGAAGCCTTGTCCGGCGGCCAGGACGCCGAAGGGTTCCGGTTCGATGGCGAGCCGGAAGACCTGTTCCCGACAGGCGCACAAACGCCGGCGGCCCCGCGCCCGCTGTTCACCGGCCGCAGGGTCTTTCCGATGGATGGCCCGCATTCGCTGCGCGTGGAACTGCAATTTCAGTTCGATCATCCCTATCCGGTGACGCTGCTCGGCCTGTCGCCCGACGTCGAACAGGCGGAGGTCTGAATGTGCGTTGAACCAGCAACCTTCGCCATGGCCGCCGGCGGCGCTGCAGCGCTGGGCCAGACCGCCATGGGCGCCTCCGGCTCGATTTCGCAAGGCTATGCAAATTCGCAGGCCGGCATGATGCGCGCGATGGTCGCACAGCAGAACGCCAAAATGGCGATGACCGAGGCATCGGCAAAAATATCGCGCATCGACGACAGCGTCGGTCGAGCAATCGGCCAGGAGCGCGCCGCGTTCGGATCATCCAATATCGATATCAACAGCGGCTCGCCCTTGCTCATGCAGGCCTTCTCGGCGGCGCAAGGCAACATGGACAAGCAGCTGGCCGCAGCGGAGGGCTTGAATCGCGCGGCCGGCCAGAACTTCGCCGCCGCCGATGCGGCCCGATCCGCCGATCAATCCCTGCGCGCGGGCTATCTCGGCGCCGGCACGGCGCTCCTTTCGGGCGTCTCCCGCATTGCCGGCCTCGCATCGTTCGGCGCAAAAAGCCTGCCGGCCGGCTCCGGCTCTGTGTCCTTTGATGCGGGCGATCCGCTTGCCTATTGGCAATGGGGGCGCTGATGGCGATCGCGCAACCCTATATCGCCGGCGAAAGCCCCGTATCTGCGGGCACGACGCCGTTGCCCTCGGCCGAAACGTCGACCGCGCTGGCGCAGGCGCAAATCCGTCAGGGCGCCGCTGTTGGCGCGCTGGGCGAACAGGCGGCCTCGATCGGCGAAAGCTTTGCGGCGGCGCGGCGCATGACGGCGATGAACGACGCCACGACGACCGTGCTCAAGGGCATGAACGAGCTGGAAACGAAATATTCCAACGACACGGATTTCAAGACCGCTCCGTCAAACTTCAAATCGGATGCTGACAAGCTGGTCGGCGGCGCGCTTGCCGGCGCTCAATTGCCGGACCAATACAAATCGGAATTGCAGGCGCGTCTGACGCGGCTCTATATCGGCTCGCAATCCACGGTCGAACGATCGGCGCTGGCGCGTGAGCAACAGGCCAACGTCGCCAATCTGAACAATCAGGATATCGCCCTGCAGACGCGCTATCTGCGCGCAGGTTCGGATGGCGAGCGAACGGCTGTCTTCAACGACCATGCCGCCAGCATCGCGGACATGGTGAAGGCTGGCTGGATCACGGCGGACAATGGCCAGCAGCGCCTGCAACAATTCCGGTCGCAGGCGCAGCAGGCGCAGGCGCAGCAGATGATCGCCAACGATCCGGCCGGCGCTCAAACGGCGCTGGCCGACCCGGCCCGGTTTACCTACCTCAATCCCGTCACGCGCCAGCAGCTCGTCAATCAGGCTGACGGCGCCCGCGACGTTCAGGGACAACTGCAGATC
>JAGWTA010000037.1 GCA_028869185.1 Hyphomicrobiales bacterium | reverse complement strand
TGACGTCGACGCAATATTCCTGGTCGCCGATGCGGAATGCAATGACTTTGGCCGGCCATTTATCGGATTGCGCGATTTCGTTTTCCATCGTTCAGGACCTTATGCAGCGTTCGAAAAATCTGGCTCGCGCGCTTCGATCAACGCGTCCACGTCGAGGATGAGCGCGACACGCCCATCGCCCAGGATTGTCGCCGCCGCTATGCCGCGAATGGCGCCGTAATTATTCTCGATGCTCTTCACGACGATCTGGCGTTGTTCGACAATGCTGTCGGCAAGCAAGGCGCGACGACCGCCGCCCTCGGATTCAACGAGAATGACGACGCCGCCGACCGGGTCGACGATACGGTGACGCAGCCCCAGCGCCACACCAATATCGGTCAGCGGCGTAACCGCTTCGCGCACCGCCACGACATAGGAGTGAGCGCCCAGAGGGCGCAGAATTTCCGGTCGCGCCTGGAACGTCTCGACGATCGCGGTGATCGGCAAAACCAGCGTTTGGTCAGCGACCTTGACGATCATCCCATCGAGAACGGCAAGCGTCAGCGGCAAGCTGAGCGTGAAAAGCGAGCCTTTGCCTGGCTCTGACGCAATCGAGATACGCCCGCCAAGGGCGCCAATGGATTTTCGCACGACATCCATGCCGACGCCGCGACCGGATATGTCGGTCACCGCAGCGGCGGTGGAAAATCCCGGCAGAAAGAGAAGATTGTCGATCTCGGCGTCGGACAGTCGTGCGTCGGGCGCGACGAGGCCTTTTTCAATGGCGCGCGAGAGCACCTTTTCGCGGCGAACGCCCGCGCCATCGTCCGATATTTCAATGATGATGCGTCCCGATCGGTGGCGCGCCGACAGCGTTATGACGCCCGTTTCGGACTTGCCGATCGCGCGTCGCGCTTCCGGCGTTTCGAGGCCGTGATCGATGGCGTTGCGCACCATATGCGTCAAGGGTTCCGCGATGCGTTCAATCACCGTCTTGTCGATTTCTGTCGCCTCGCCTTCGCAAACGAGGCGCGCCGATTTTCCGGTAGCCTGCGCGACTTCCCGGACCACACGGCCCATGCGTTGAAAGACAGGACCAATGGGCTGCGCGCGTATCGCCATTGCGCTATCCTGAATTTCGCGCGTCAGGCGCTCCAGTTCGTCAAGCCCATTGGCGATCGGCGACCCGGCGACCAGTCCGGATTGCGAGATCCATTGCGCCAGCATTGCCTGGTTGATGACGAGTTCGCCGATGAAGTCGACCAGACGATCAAGGCGGAGCGTTTCGATGCGGATCGTCGAAACATTGGCCGACGCTGGCGCCTTTTGCGCAACGAGGGCTGTTTCCGGTTGCGCGGCCGGAAGGGGCGCGCTCCTTTCCGCAACCGGCGCGCGCGCCGGTTCGCCGAGGTCTTTCTCGAGCGCCGCCAGCAGGCTCACCACATCGGAAACCGTATCGGGCGCGCCATTCTCCGCCGGCGCCGCGCGCTTCGTGATCGCGAGGGTACAATCACCCGATACGAATTCGAAAATGTCCCTGATGTCGTCTTCCGTCGACTGCGTTTGCAGTTCGGCTGACCAGCGAAGATAGGATTGCGCGGGGTCGAGTTCATCGAGCAGCGGCACAGCGGAATAATCGAGCGCGACAGTCGCATCGCCCAGCCGACGCAGCTCGTTGAGCAGCGGCGCAGGCTCGTTGCCGAGCGCATACATGCGGGCGTTGGGCGCAAAGTCGATATTGTAAGTCGCCCCTCCGGCGCTCGCCGCATCGAAATCGAATGTTATCGGCGTGAAGGCCAGATCGTCGAATTCCGACGGCGCTGCGGTTTCGTCGCCGCCGCTGTGCAGACCCTCGAGTTCACGCAGCGCAGCCTCGATTTTTTCGGCGTCGCCGGGCAGTCCGCTCTGGGCGCCGCGAACCAGATCGCCGAGTATATCGGCCGCGCGCAACAATGTGCGCGCGCAGGCGGCGTCCACTTGCAGCCTGTCGGACCGAATATCGTCCAGAACGGTTTCAAATCCATGCGCAAAACGCACGAGATCGCTGAAGTGAAAGGCGCCAGCGCCGCCCTTGATCGAATGAACAGCCCGGAAAACGCTGTCGACCGTTTCTTTGTCCGCGCCGCCGTTTTCAAACGCGATCAAGCCGCGTTCGAGCTCGGCCAGCTGCTCCTCGCATTCCTGGAAAAAGATGTCGCGAATGTTTTCGCTCGAGCTCATTGCCGCCTCATGCCACGGAGATGACGCGCCGAATGGCGGAAACCAGTTTCACAGGATCGAACGGCTTGACGATCCATCCCGAGGCGCCTGCCTGCCTCGCCCGGTCTTTCTTGGCGGCGTCGGATTCAGTCGTCAGCACCAGAATCGGGATCGAGCTTCGCTCGGGCTGCATGCGCACATGCTCGATCAGACCAAATCCGTCGAGACGCGGCATGTTGATGTCGGTGATGATGAGATCTGGCGTCACTTCATCGAGCGAGCGAACGCCTTCAACGCCGTCGCTGGCCTGAATCACATCGTATCCCGCATCTTCCAGCGCCGCTTTTAGCATCTGGCGCATGGTTCGTGAATCATCAACAGTCAGAACAAGCGGCGCCATCGGCGATCCTTTCGACACGAAGAAAATTGTTGTCCATCGACAATGTGGCGACCGCTTCAACCAGCGCTGCGGAAGCATCGACGATCCGCAGATCGAGCATGTCCTTCGCCCAGGTCTTGCGAGCGGAAATCAATGTCTGCAAAGCCAGGGCTCCCATGTGGCGAACCTTCGATCCGTCAATGAGAAGGTTTTCCCCACGATGCTTGCGCAGGGCTGTTGCAACATTTTGCGCTTCGTGGACGTCGAGGCGCTCCGATAGCGTGATTGTCGCTGTTTCCACGAAATCCCCCGGGCTGCGCGGCAAGGATTGCGCGCTTGTTGAATGCCGACATGGGGGTGGCCCCGTATAGCGAGACGCGTCATGCTCCGGAAAAACCGGTCGCTACGCCGCTTACGCTGCAAAGGCAGTATTTACGAAAAGTTAAATTCTGTGGCGTGGGGGCCCAATTCGTCCCGCGCGTCGAAAATTATTCAGCTACAGGCAATCTTGCCGCCAGCGTCGCAGGGGAAGCAGCGCTCCTTGCGCAAATGCGCGGTCAATGGTCGTTTTTCTCGGTCGGATGATGATTGGAGAAACGGTCGCTGACCGCGAGCAGAAGACCCGAAATGACGAAAACCATATGAATTCCTGCAGACCACCACAGGTCCCGATCGCTGTTGTTGCGCAAATCCATGAACGCGCGCAGCAATTGAATGGCTGAAATCGCGACGATGGACGACATGAGCTTCAACTTGAGATTGGTGAAGTCGATATCGCCCATCCATGTCGGCCAACTATAGCCGATCGAGTGATCAACCGGCGAAACGAAATTCTCATATCCCGAAAAGATCACGATAACGATGAGCGATCCGACCAGCGTCATGTCGATGAGCGACAAAACGTCGAGGATGACCTGCGATTCAGAAGCGTCCATGAAATGCAAGGCCATGTGGCTGGCGTGTTGCACCAGCTTCACCAGCACTGCGAGCAGTGCGATCGACAGGCAGAAATAGAATGGCGCAAGCAGCCATCGGCTCGAAAACAGGACGGTTTGCAGCAGGCGGGGAAACGATTTCATGTTCAGCTCCGGCGCCGCCCCGCCGCCAGATCCCCGCGCTCTCTGGCGCTCGCGATCAGGCGGCAGGCGACGCCGGGCAGGAAACGCCGGTTCCACCGATTCCGCAATAGCCGGCGGGGTTCTTCGCCAGATATTGCTGATGATAATCCTCCGCGAAATAGAAAGGCGGCGCGTCGGCAATTTCGGTTGTGGGCGCCCCAAGTCCCCTGGCGCGCAGCGCCTGCGCATAGGCGGCGGTGACGCGCGCGGCTTCCGCACGGTCATCGGGCGTTTGCGCATAGATAGCCGATCGGTATTGCGTGCCCACATCGGCGCCTTGCCGCATGCCCTGCGTAGGATCGTGGTTCTCGTAGAAAATCCGCAACAGGTCTGCATAGCTTACGGTTTGCGGATCATAGACGACGCGCACGACCTCGGTGTGGCCTGTCATGCCCGAGCAGACTTCCTCGTAGGTCGGATTGGGCGTCGCCCCGCCTGCATAGCCAACCGCGGTGATCCAGATCTTTTCTGCGCCGAGACGCCAGAACAATCGCTCGGCGCCCCAGAAGCAGCCCATGCCGAATGTGGCAATGCGCATAGACGCCCGATAGGGCGGCTGCAACGGCCGATGAAACACGAAATGATCGCGCGCCGTGGCAATCGGCTCGGCGCGACCGGGAAGCTCCGCGCCTGCGGCGGGGAGCGTGACATTCTTGCGCATGAACAGCATGACATCGCCTCCGCACAGAAACATGGGCGCTGGCGTGGTTTCTGACAAGCCGGTCAGCGGCTGGAATAACCGACCTTGGGCCGCCGTTTGCGCGTCAGCAGGAACAGCGCGCCGCCCAGCACCCCCAGCGCCAGCCAGCTTGGCGCGGCCAGCACAAGCGCGCGCAATTCCTTCCAGAGGCCGGCGCCCCCGGAGTCGACGGCGTTGAACTTGCCGGGAAAAAGCGAAGCGAGGGTCTCGCCGAGCGGCGTGATCGAGAAAGCGTTGGAGCCGATCGAGCGCGAACCGTCGATCACCAGCGCGGCGAATCCGGCGGCGAGCAGCAGCAGAGCGACAAAACGAAGCAAAATACGAAGCATGGCGCGCCTGATCGCGCTTTCGATAGACGGTCGCGTCGCTTTTGTCCATCGGCGCCTTGCGCCGCTCAGGTGGCCGCAACCCGCTCCAGAAAAATTGTCAGATCGTCGGTGACGAAGTCGATATGCGCTTGCCGTTCGATCTGCGTTGTCCATTCCTCCATCGCCGCCTGATTGTCAGCGTGCGGTGCGATCAGGACCGTTGTCATGCCGCGTTCGTGCGGCACGAGCAGGTTATGGGCGATATCCTCGAACATCGCGGATGAACGCGGATCGACGCCGTGCTTGTCGAAAAACATGTCGAACGTTCTGGCGTGCGGTTTTGGGGTAAAATCGGCCGCTGCAATGTCGAATATGTCTTCAAAAAGCGCAGCGACGCCGAGCCGCTCGGCGGTGCGCAGCGCATGATCGCGCGATCCGTTGGTGAGGATCAGCTTGCGGCCGGGCAGGGCGGCGATGGCGGCGGCGAGCGTGTGGTTTGTCTCGATCGACGAGCGGTCGATGTCGTGCACGAAACGAAGGAAATCCTCTGCGCAGACGCCATATTCGTCCATCAGTCCGCGCAGCGTGGTGCCATAGCGGCGATAGTAATATTTTTGCAGGGCGCGCGAGGACAGGCCGTCGATGCCGAAAAGGTTCGACATGAACACGGTGATGCGGTTGTCGATCTTGGGCCAAAGATCGGCGCCGGCCGGATAAAGCGTGTTGTCGAGATCGAACACCCATGTCGCGACATGGGAAAAGCGCGCCTTCAGCGACGCGCTCGCAAGCGTTCCGCGCAGGTCCTGCGTCACCGCGTGATCAGCGTGCCGGCGCCGTGATCGGTCAGCAGTTCGATCAACACGGCGTGCGGCAGTTTGCCATCGAGAATGACGACGCCTTCAACGCCGCGCTCGATGGCGTACATGCAGGTTTCGACTTTCGGAATCATGCCGCCCGTGATCGTTCCATCGGCGATCAGGGCGGGAATATCCGAGACTTTCAGTTGCTTGATCAACTGCTTGTTCTTGTCGAGGACGCCGGGCACATCGGTCAGGAACAGCAGACGCTTGGCGCCGAGCGCGCCCGCTATGGCGCCGGCGAATGTGTCGGCGTTGATGTTGTAGGTATGGCCGTCGGCGCCTTGCGCAACCGGCGCAAGCACAGGCACGAGTTCGCGCCCGAGCACCTGATCGAGCACGGTTGTGTCGACTTTCGAAGGCTCGCCCACGAAGCCGAGATCGATATGACGTTCAATATTGGAATCGGGATCGCGCACGGTGCGGGAGACTTTCGTCGCCGTCACCATATTGCCGTCCTTGCCGCACAGCCCGATCGCCCGGCCGCCTTCGGCGTTGATGAAACCGACGATCTGCTTGTTGATGGAGCCGGCCAGCACCATTTCGACGATTTCGACCGTCGCCTTGTCGGTGATGCGCAAGCCGCCGGCAAATTGCGATTTGATGCCGAGCTTGTCCAGCATGGCGCCGATCTGCGGTCCGCCGCCGTGCACGACGACAGGATTGACGCCCGATTGTTCCAGCAGAACCATGTCGCGGGCAAAGTCACGCGCGACCTTGTCGTCGCCCATTGCGTGGCCGCCGTATTTCACCACGACGATCGCATCGTCATAGCGCAGCATGTGTGGCAGCGCCTGCACGAGCGTGTGGGCCTGGGCGTGGGCGGCGGCTTGCGAATTGTCGGTCATGGCGATCCCTGGAGTGCTAAGCCTGTCTAACGGCCCAGATCGCCAATCTCAACGCCCTGCGGCCAACAGAACGGCCCCGGCGCCCCGGCGACGCCGGGCTTGCGACCCGCCCCCGACACAACTATGGTCCGCCGCGCCGGCCGGTCCGGCGCATTGGGGCGTCGCCAAGCGGTAAGGCAGCGGATTTTGATTCCGCCATACGGAGGTTCGAATCCTCCCGCCCCAGCCAGAAACGCCATCCAGCCATCTAAGCTATTGATTTTGTTGACGCCGAATTTCCAGCTGGGGACTCGGTGCGGCAATTGTGCCCAAGCCTGTCGCGCATGTCTGTGCCCGAGGTTGATGATGGGCTTGTGCGAAAACGTATATCGGCGCGGCGCCGTCTACTGGTGGCGCCGGCGCATCGCGCCGGGCGGCGACGCAAAGCGCGGCTATATGCGGATCAGTCTGAAGGTGCGTGAACCCTGTCGCGCTCGTATGCTGGCGCGCCTGATGAATGTTGCATTTGACAGGCTCCGAGGAGACGCGATGCTCACTGTGGCGCAACAGAAACAGCTTCTGGCGCAGTTTATCGATCAGGAGACGGCGCGACTTGACCAGGCCGCTTTGCTGCAAGCGCAGCAGGACGCCGCCAATGGCTCTGATGGAGACACCAGCGCGGAGCGGGCGGCTCGTGAGAAAAAAATGTCGGTCGTATTCGCGGCTCTGGCCGCCCGGGGTCCGGCTGCCCCACACGCAGGGGCGTGGATCGAAACACTGAAGGGAATGACATTTGGACTTACGTCCGGGTCGCCCCACACGCAGGGGCGTGGATCGAAACAACATCGACCGCAGCGACACCGCGAACATCGGCGCGTCGCCCCACACGCAGGGGCGTGGATCGAAACAATACCGGTGGATGCTCTACGCCGCGATGGCATGGTCGCCCCACACGCAGGGGCGTGGATCGAAACATGAAGAGGGGTGAGAAACTGACGCTGATCCGCGAGTCGCCCCACACGCAGGGGCGTGGATCGAAACGAGCGCAGTCACTCCTGTCGGGAAATTGTCGAGGGTCGCCCCACACGCAGGGGCGTGGATCGAAACAACAATTGCTGCTTGAGGCCCGCGATCTGCGCGCCGTCGCCCCACACGCAGGGGCGTGGATCGAAACACCATGGGCGCCTCCGCTCGTCATCGAGCGTGGGTCGCCCCACACGCAGGGGCGTGGATCGAAACCTCGATATCGGGACGGGTGTCCCCGGAAACCCAGGTCGCCCCACACGCAGGGGCGTGGATCGAAACAAGAGCAAGTATGAGCTCACGGGCTCAAACTCCAAGTCGCCCCACACGCAGGGGCGTGGATCGAAACCGGGATCGTCTGGCCCCAATGCACGACGAGCATGCGGTCGCCCCACACGCAGGGGCGTGGATCGAAACGCCCTCCATTACATCGCTCAAGCGCTCGCGCCGCGTCGCCCCACACGCAGGGGCGTGGATCGAAACTGCTATGGCGTCGATGGGTCCGGCCGCCAATGGTGGTCGCCCCACACGCAGGGGCGTGGATCGAAACATCGACATCGACCGCATGCTTGGCGGCGGCCTGCGTCGCCCCACACGCAGGGGCGTGGATCGAAACTTCCATCGGGCGGGGAACGGGTTGTGTTGCGGGTCGTCGCCCCACACGCAGGGGCGTGGATCGAAACGGATTGTTGCAGGCCGTCGTCGGATTTTTCGACCGGGTGCATAGTCGAGCTAAAATTCAGCGCCGTTTGATACGGAGGGTCGCGCGGGGCCGCTCAAGCTGGCGAGAGTTGCTGAACCATTACGTTTCAATGATTGCGGACAGATTCAAGAGCGCGGCTACGGTAGATCGCCGCGACACCACTAGGCGCAATCGTATAGACTGGCGTTATGAGTCGGACGACTTTTCTTTGCCTTCTTGCCCTGCTTGCCACACCCGAAGTTGCGGAGGCCAAACGAGCGCCGCGCAAGGATGACACCAACACGCCGCTCTCCGCAGCCGCCAATACAGGCCAGGAATCAGTCAGTGACATTCTGCCGGAGCCGCTCAAAAGCTGGGACGGTCTGCGCCCTTGGCTCGCCGCGCATGGCCTGACGTTCGCTGCGACCTATCAGGGCGACGTGATGGCCAACGCCGCTGGCGGCATCCGGCGCGGCGCAACCTATATGGGCCGCCTGCAAACGACGCTCGAATTCGACCCAGGCCCCACGACAGGCTGGACCGGCGCGCTGGTTCATGTCTCCTCGTTTCAGATTCACGGCGTCGCCATGTCGCCACGCTTCACCGGCGCCTTCAACCAGCTCTCCGATCTGGAAGCGGTGGCGACGACGCGCCTGTTTGAAGCGTGGTTTGAGCAGCAGATCGTCAAGGACCGGCTGTGGCTGCGCGCCGGGCAAATTTCGGCCGATCAGGAGTTCTTCCTCAGTCCCTATTACGGCGTCGCCATTGGCGGCGCTTTTGGCTGGCCGCCGATCACCGCATCCAATCTGCCGAGCACCGGCCCCGCCTATCCCTTCGCTGCGCCCGCAGTGCGCATAAAATTCATGCCGACGGACAATATCACGCTCCTGGCGGCGGTGTTTGACGGCGACCCGGCTGGCCCCGGCCTCGGCAATCCGCAATGGCGCAATTTGCACGGCGTGAATTTCCGGCTGCGCGACCGCCCCTTCGTCATTGGCGAAGCACAGTTTGCACACAAGAGCGGCCATTATGGCGGAACATTGCGCATCGGCGCCTGGCGCCATTTCGGCCGGTTCGCGGACCAGCGTTTCGACGCGAACGGCTTGCCACTCGCCGCGCCCGCGAGCAACAATCAGCCTTTCATGCATCGCGGCGACTGGGGTGTTTACGGCGTGATCGATCAAAAAGTTTACGAGCCGGCAAACGCCGATGACATTGACCGACGTACGCCCGGCGTCGATGTCGGCGCCTTTGCTTTCGCGCGCGCGTCCTTCTCGCCGTCAGACCGTAACGTTGTGCAATATTATTTCGACGGCGGCATGAGCTTCAACGGCATGGTCGACAATCGACCTTACGACAAATTCGCCGTGCTGGGATCCTTCACGAAAATTTCCGCGCGCGCCCGCGCGTTTGATTTCGATCAGGCCGCTTTCGCCGGACTGCCGCTGACCGCGCGCGATTATGAAGCTATCGTGGAAGCTACTTATTCTTGGCGCGCGGCGCCCGGCGTCTATTTGCAGCCCAACGTGCAATATATCGTTCACCCCGGCGCCGGCGCCGCGAACCCGCTTGACCCGAGCGGGCTCAATCGCCCACGCAACGCGCTGGCGTTAGGGGTGCGCGCTACTCTGCAATATTGATCGACGATAATATTTTATCGGTCGACTGAAACGTGTGCATCAAATCTTGGTTCAGCGAACCGGCCTTAGTTGAGCATCCTCATTCCACCATCCGCCGCCCAACGCGACGATAAGCGCGCTGGTGTCCGCCAGGCGCGCCGCCTGCGCCTGGATGCGCGCGAGGCTCGCTTGCAAGACAGCCTGCTGCGCGTTGATGATAGCCAGATTTGACGCCGCCCCCAGTTTGACCTGTTTCTGAACAATACCGAAAGCCTGCCGCGCGGAGCTTTCAGCAGCCGCCGCCGCCGAATAGGCGCGCGCGTCTGTTTGCAGTGCGCGCAGGCAGTCGGCGACATTCTGAAAGGCGGCGATCACAGTGGCGCGATATTGCGCTTCGCTCTGCTGATAAAATGCTTCAGCGGCGCGCTGCTTACTGAGCAATGTCCCGCCGTCGAACACGGTTTGCGCGACATTGGCGCCAAGCGTCCAGGCGATGGAGCCGGGGTTGAACAGGTGGGCGAAACTCGTGGTGCTCGTTCCGATCATGCCGGTGAGGCTGATGTTGGGCAGACGATTGGCCACAGCTACGCCAATGGCGGCTGAAGCGGCGTGCATATTGGCTTCAGCGGCGAGGACGTCAGGCCGCTGGCGAACAAGATGGGCAGGCAGCGACAGCGGAACGACGCGCGGCAAGGTCAAATGCGACAGGTCAAATTTCTCGCTGACTTCCTGTTGCGAATATTGGCCGGCGAGCGCCGTTAAAAGATCGCGTTGCTGCGCCAGTTGCTTTTCCAGCGGCGGCAACGTCTGCATGGCTTGCAGCAGCGCGGTTTGCTGCGTCAGTACATCCACGCGCGCAATATCTTTCAACGCGAGCCGGTTCTGGGAGAGTGCGAGCAGGTTTTGCGACAGACGGATGATCGCCTGCGTATCGGCGATTTGCGCACGCAATTGCGCTTCGAGCACGGCGGCGTTGACGATATTTCCAGCCAGCGCAATACGCGCCGCCATGAGCTGATATTTTTGCGCCTCGGCCTGCGCTTCCAGCGATTCCACGGCGCGGCGCGTTCCGCCCCATAGATCGGGCGTATAGGAGACCTGCGCCTGCGCTGTAAAAAGCCGATAATAGGGGCTCGAATTGCTCGTCGGCGCGGACAGTCCCGCAGTGGCTGCCCGGTTGGCGCTGGCGCCTGCGCCGGCTGTGATTTGCGGAAAAAAGGCGCCGCGCTGCGCATCCGTATTGGCGTAGGCAACCTGCAACGCCGCCTCCAGCGCCTGAAGGTTCGGATTTTGCGCGAGCGCGCGCTCGACGAGCGCGCTCAGTGGACGCGAGTGGAAAGCATCCCACCATTGCGCGGGAATATCGATGCTGCGGTTGAAATGCTGGCCGGCGGGATCGGCTGTCGATTCGTGCGTATAGCGGGCAGCTTCAGGCGCAGGAGGCTGTTGAAAATCGGGGCCGACTGCGCAGGCCGCGAGAGCGAGCGGCGCGGCGAGGGCTATGGCGTGAAAAACGCGCACGATCACTCTTCCTCAACAGGCTTTGGCGCGCGCTTCTCCACTCGACGCTCCAGGATATAATAAAAGATTGGAACGAGAAAAAGCGTCAATGCGGTTGCTATATAAAGTCCGCCGACGACAATTGTCGCCAGCGCGCGCTGCACGTCAGAGCCGACACCCGTCGCCAGCGCCGCCGGAACCATGCCGAAAGTTGCGACGGTCGATGTCATCAGCACAGGGCGCAAGCGCTCGGACGCGCCTTCCAGCACGGCTGTGCGCAGATCGAATGTGAACGCGCGCACCCGGTTGATGTTGGACACCATGATGATGCCGTTCTGCACCGCAACGCCAAACAAGGCCAGAAAGCCGACGCCGGAGGCGACGTTTAGCACCTCGCCGCGCACATGCAATGCGATGAGGCCGCCGAGCATGGCGAGCGGCACGACGCCGAGAATGATCATCACCTGCCGTAATTTGCCGAAGCCAGACAGCAGAATGATGAACATGAGCGCGATGACGACGAGAACGATGATTGTCAAACGCGTTTGCGCGCGCTGCTGATTTTCGAATTGGCCTGCCCATTCGAGATGAAATTTCGCTGGATCGTATTTGACGTCGGCATCAATTCTGGCGCGCGCTTCTGCGAGCCAGGACGTCAGATCGCGGTCTTTATAATCAATCCGCACAGTGAGCGAACGTTTGTTCTCTTCGTGCGAAATAATGCTTTCGCCATTGCGATATTCAATATGGGCGATTTGCGACAGCGGGATCTGCGCGCCGCCAGCGTTCAATGTCAAATTGCCGATGTTCTCCGGGCTGGAGCGCGCGCTGACCGGAAAACGCGCGACAATGTCATAGATGCGGTCATCGACATAAATCTGGCTGATCGGTTCGCCGCCAACGCCTTTTGAAATCAAAGTGGCGACATCGCTCGCGCTGACGCCAAAACGGGCGGCCGCAGCGCGATCGACCGTAATGGCGATCTGCGGAATGGGCGGCTCCTGAAAGATTGAAGCTTCGGATGTGCCGGGGATAGTTTTCAAAACGTCGACGACGTTCGCGCCAATACGGCGGGCTTCTTTCAAATCCTGCCCCACGACGCGCAGGACGAGCGCACTATGGGCGCCGCCGATCATATCGTTCACATTATCGATGATGGGCTGGCTGATGCCGATTTGATATCCCGGCAGCGTATCGAGTTTTTCACGCAGACGACGCACGAATTCGCGTTTGCTTTCGTGGCCCGGCCATGCGTCATAGGGCTTAAGCGTGACCGGCATCTCGATGTGCGAGGGCGTCCATTGATCGGTGCGCGAATCTGAACGGCCTACCTGCGAAATAACGTTCTCGACTTCGGGAAACGTCTTAATCTCGCGGCGCAGATCGCTCGCCATTTCGCTGGCTTTCTCAAGCGAGATGCCGCTGGGCAGCTGCACTTGCAGCCACAGTGATCCTTCATCGAGCTCGGGCAGAAAATCGCGGCCTGCCGTATAGGCGAGCGCGCCGACGGACGCGAGGCATATAGCCGCAACAATATAGGCAAGGTAAGGCGCCTCCAACAGCGCGTCGAGCGCATGGCGATAAGCGCTGCGCAACGCTTCGACGACCGGATTGACGAAAACATGCGCAGGCTTGCGGAATGCGGAATAGGCGAGGACCGGCGTCAGCAGTATCGAGCTGGCGAGCGCGCCGCAGAAAGCGTAGGAAATTGTATAAGCGATGGGCGAAAAAAGTTTTGCTTCCGTGCGCTCCAGCCCAAGCAGCGGCAGATAGGCGGAGATAATGACGAGCGTGGCGAAGAAAATCGGCGCGGCGACGCGGGCCGCCAATGCAGCGATCGCGCCGCGCCGCAGCGGCAGCGTTGGCGCCCGCTCGCGCTCCAGAAGAATCGCTTCTGTCATCACGATGGCGCCGTCGACAATCACGCCAAAATCAATGGAGCCGAGCGACAGAAGATTGGCCGGCAGATGAGTCAAATTCATCAATATGAAAGCGACGAGCAGCGACAGGGGAATTGTGATGGCGACAACTGTCGCTGCGATTGGCGAGCCTAAAAAGAGGATGAGAACGACGAAGACGAGGCCGACGCCTTCGGCGACCGTGTGTCCCACTTTGTCGATTGTGGAATTCACCAGCCCGTCGCGATCGATATAAGGCGTGATGCGCACGTCATCTGCCACCATATCCTTATTGAGCGCGGCGATGCGCGTTTTCAGATTGCGCAGCACCGTCGATGGGTCTTCGCCCTTGAGCATCTGAATGTTGCCCTGAACCGTGTCGGGGTTGCCGTTCTTCCCCAGAATCCCGCCGCGCTCTTGATGGGCGTAGGTGAGGCGGCCGATGTCGCGGATCAGCACAGGCGCGCCATTCTTCTGCGTGATGATGATCGCGCCGATGTCGTCAAGCGACCGCACCAGGCCTACGCCGCGCACCACATAGGATTGCTCGCCGCGCGTGATGCGACTGCCGCCGGCGTTGGCGCTGTTGGCTGTAATGGCGTTGATGACGTCGTTGAGAGCCAGTCCGTATCGCGCGAGTTCGTTGGGATCGACTTCGACCTGATATTGCAGCGTGAAGCCGCCGAACGAATCGATATTGGCGATGCCCGGCGTACGTTGCAGCGCAGGAATCACCTTCCAGCGCTGAATTTCCGAAAGCTCCATCAGGTTCTTTGAATCGGATTCCAGCGTGTAGCGGTAGATTTCGTCCGTCGGACCCGTCAAAGCGCCGAGCTGTGGCTGCATGCCGGCGGGCAAAGCGACCTGATTGACAAGTTCCAGCACGCGCTGGCGCGCAAAATAAGAATCGACGCCGTCGCGAAACAGCAACGTGATCAGCGATAGGCCGAATGTAGACGACGAGCGCATGGACGCAAGGCCGGGCGTCGCCGCAAGCGCGCGCTCCAGCGGGGTCGTTATTTGCTGCTCCACATCTTCCGACGACAGCCCAAGCGCCTGCGTCGTCACCTGCACTGTCGTGTCGGATATGTCGGGATAGGCCTCGAGCCGCAATCGGGTCGCTGAAAAGACGCCATACAGCGCAATCAGCAGGGCGACGAACAGCACAGTTCTGCGCCGCGCCAGGCTGAGGCGGACGAGGCGCTCAATCATTGAGCAGGATGCCCCCGCGCACGACAATGCGGTCGCCAGCGGAAAGCCCCTTCAAAATCGGCGCGCGGCCTTTTTCATCCGGCCCAACCTCAACGACGCGGCGCTTGAAGGTCCAGGGTTGCGTCTCGACGAAAACGCTCGTCTCGTCATTGTTCATAAAAAGCGCTGACGTCGGCGCAAACAGGGTCTTGCGGTCCGAGGGCGCGATGGCGACAATGGCGAACATGCCGGTTCGCAACCGCCCGTCGGGATTTTCAAAAAAAATGCGCGCCTTGGCGCGATGCGTATCGGCGTCGACGCTTGGCGCCACGCTGGCGATTTTGCCCTTTAGGACCGTCGCAGGAAACGCGGTCAGGCGCACTTCCACAGGCGCGCCGACCGTCACATAGGGGAGATCCTTTTCCGCCGCCATCGCCGTCACATAGATTTGATCGGCGTTGGCGAGCGTCATGATCGGCGCCGTCGTGTCGTTGATGAAGGCGCCGACGGCGGTTGAAAGCGTCGCCACGATGGCCTCGAACGGCGCTTTGACCGCCAGCGCGCCATTCACGAGATCGCCGCGCGACTGAAATGTTCGCAGGCGCTGCTGCGCGCGCGAAAGTTCCGCGCTGGCTTGCGCGTAGTCGCTTTGCGCCTGCTCGTAGTCCTTGACCGCGCCGCCGCCGATTTTGGCGAGTTCGCGCGTGCGGTCGACGCTCTTCTTCGTGAGTTGCACCGTGGCGCGCGCTTTTTCGATATCGGCGCGCGCTTGCGCCAGGTCGCCCGACTGGATTGTCGCAAGCGTCTGCCCGAGGGCGACGCGATCGCCAAGCTTGACATAAAGGCCGGTGACGCGGCCGCTGACCGGCGGCAGAACATTGACGTTGCGGGAGGGATCGGCTTCGACCACGGCGGGCAGTTCGCGCCGGAGCTCGATGACATCTTCCGACACGGCGGCGACCTGGATTCTTCGCCGATAGGGCGATTGTTCAGGAACGAAAACCGCGCCGTCTTTCACCACGAGAGCGGGCGCTTGTTCGGTTGCTGCGGCGGGCTGATTTTTGGGTTGATTCCGCAGGCCGTAGATCGCCCCGCCAACCAGAATCGCCAAAATAAACAGCCCGAGCGGGGCGCGCCATTTTTTATTCATTGCATCAGCCCGGACGCCCCACCGCAAACTGGCCCTCTTTTGCATGCTCCATACGAATTCGGCAAGGGAGAACGAATTTTCTAATAGACTGGAAGCGCGCTGGATGTAGGCAAATCGTCTGTCGGTTTTATGACTAAAACTCGCCATGGAGGCGGATCGAGGCGATCGAAACGGGTCCACGGTCGGCGTTATAGCCGGGATTTTTCACGAACTGATAATCGAAAGCCAGCGCGTTATTGCCGCCAAGGCCGATCGAATAATAGCCCTCGGCTACCAATTCACGTCGGTAGTTGAGCGCGCCGTCGCCGATATTGATGCCCGTTCCCCCGTTGGCGAGATAAGAGCGGTAGGAGTTGTTCAGCCCGTTGATCATGCCCGCGACGCCGACCTTGTCGAGCGGGCGGCCCCATGAGGTTCCTTTCAAAACCGCGCCCATCGAAGCCGAGCGGTCGATGTCGGTCCATGCGACGATTTCCGTTTTGCCGCTGCGCCAGCTCAGACGCGAAAATACGCCGAGATCGTCGGTAATCGCCTGTTCGAGATTGGCGACGAAGCCATATTCAGGACGGCTGCGGCGCGTCATCGCGATGTCTCCGCCGGTCCAGGCAAGCGCCTCGTCGAAATTGCCGGCGAAGGCGCGCGTAAACCAGCCGGTAGCGCGCAGTTTGCCCGGTTGACCAAAGAGCGTGTAACGCCCTTCCAGCTCGCCGATATATTGCCCGCGCCGCGCCAGACGCGTGTCGAAATTAAAGCCGTTGGGCGTATCGGGGATCAGGAAATATCCGGCCCGCGCGGCCCAGTATTTCTGATTGAGTTCAACGACCGCGCCCCATGTATAGCCCTTTTGATCGGCTGAATAATCAAAAGCGCCGGCGTCGATAAAACCCCAGTTCATGAAGCTGGAGCGGCCGTCGTGCGAATAGGCGTTGTTGTCGAAAATGTCGGGCACGGCCATTTTGCCCGCTGTGAGCGTGATGCGCGAAATATCGTACTTTCCGGCGACCTGATTGGCGCCGTCGGCCATCTCTTCCTGCTCGCCGCCAAGGCCGATGACGTGGCGCGCGAATAGACGCGCCGTATTGTAGCGCGGGTAGTTCGAGCCGCCCTTCTGCGCCTCGCCATTGGGGAAACCGCCAAAGCCTTGCGTACGGCTGAGGCCAAAGCCCTGCGTTGGCTCCGGGTTGAAATAGACTTCCGTGCCTGTGGGCAGGCGTGCGCCGAGAAAGGCCGTCGCAGAAACGGTATCGCGCAATTGCGTATGAGGATTGAGACTTTTTTGTCCGGTGTAAAGCGAAGGAAATCCGAGAGCGATCTGGCCGATGCCTGTCATCTGGCCGTGGATCGAAACATTATCGAGATTAGGCGTCAGAGCTTTATCTTGCTTCACGGCCTCGCCGCCGAAGCGGTAGTTGAGTCCAGCACGGAGTATATAGGCGCTGAGGGAAGAATCGATGCGCTGACCCGTTATAGAAAAGTTCGCGCCGCTTTTTGGAAATTGAAGCGTCAAAGCTTCTAGTCGCATGCTCCACGGCCCATACAGCCGCGCTTCCGCGCCGATGCCCGCAGCAGCGCCAATCCGCCATTGATAAACGGGTTGAACGTAGCCCGACAGATTCCCTGTCAATTGCGTGTGGGTCAAGCGATCATGCGCGACGCCCACCCCGCCAGTCGCATAAAAAAACCATGGCCCATACGCATAGCCAATACGCGCCTTGATAGCGCCGAAAGTGTCGATCTTGTTTTCCAGACCATACGCGCCACCAGGCGCAATGAGAACGCGGACAGCTTCAAGTGTGTCGGGGAAAGACGCCTCGACTTCCACGCCAGCCACAATGCCTACCCCAAGCGATCTCAAAAATCCGCTTTGGAAGCCGCCAAATAATGGTCCAAATTGCCCGTCGCGGCCAACGGGCGAGAGGGTGCCTGCAATAGGCAATGCCCCGAATGCGGTTTGCTGATGCGATGTGAATGCTCCTAAACCTGCGTGAGCACCGATATAGAAGCCATTCCATGACCGAGTCGCTGCTTGATCGCCAAAATCGGCGGCTCGCGTCTCGACGCTAAAAAAAAAAGGCCGCCGTGGCGACCAGGCGCACAACAAGGTGCATGGCATTGCCCCCTTTAACTCTGCAATCGTAATAAAAATGGAGCAAGCAATCGTCAAGATGCCTACGAACCGACAATCACACGCATGTCTCGGCGCTTCAACGATACGCACGAGCGCTAAATTAGCTTGTAAAGCCTGCAACAAAATAGCATGAATCGCGATCTCGAATGGCGGGCGATTATTTTTTATAACGGAGCAATTGGTGGATAAATATCGGTATTTTTTAGCGGCGATTTTTTGCACTATCGCAACTGTTCTGCCTGTCGATGCGCAATGCCCGGTACATGCCGGTGTAAAAATTATTGTTGATCTAAAGTTTGGCGAGTTGAGAACCGTTTTTGATACTAATTTAAAGGATCTATCTGCGTTAGCAATTGCAACAGGCCATGAAGCGCATATGCCGTTACGTGCAGTTTACAGCTCAGACGTGCTTTCGACGGCTGACATAAAAGAGCATGTTGATCGAGACGGCGCCGGTCAATTTTGTGCGAGCGCTAGCCTCGTCCAAGTTCACCTGTCCGTCCAAAACAGAACTATCCACGTCGCAAAAGAAATTATCAATGAATCTTGCTTGCTCAAAGCAGCGACAGGCCACGCTGAAGCTCACGCGCACGATGAAGAGGTTAAAATTGCCGCCGCTGAAACAGAAATCACATCGCGGTTAAAAGGGGCTTTGAGCAGACCTCTGATAAGCAACGAGGACTCCGATCAAGCTCAAGCGCAATTGACCACATTTGTTCGCAAACAGATCGAGCTTTATTTAAACGAAATTGAAGCGAGGGAGTCGGAAAGTTCGAAGATGATAGACTCTTCCGCTTCTCTTGAAAATCTCAGAAATGCATGTGCACGAGAAAATGGGATTCGACCGTAGCCTCATGGCTCAGCCAGATGCGACCCGTAACTAGCCTGAGAGCATGAAGGAAGCCCTCAGCGGTTTCGCCATAGCGCGAGGCGATGCGGCGGTATTCCTTTAGCCTGCCGAAGAATCGCTCAAGGCGATTTCGCCCTGCCAACTACGTCGCATATGCGCTCGCGACGTACCCAAGCGCATTAGCTTCGCGGCATTCGATATTATGAGCCGACCTTGAGGCTTTCCGGCATTGCACTCAACAACGCAATTTGATCGCGCGTGACGTGCCACTGAACATTCATCCAGCGGCGATTAGAGCCTCGGCAGGTTTTACGCCGTGCGGCGCGGGGGGAGCAACATGCGATCGGCAGAGCTGGTCGGGGTTGCGCAGCCGGTCGCATGTTGCCGAGAGATTGGCGGCGTAGGCCGCCGGCGTGAGATAGCCCAGCGCCGAGTGCGGTCGCCGCTGGTTGTAGTCATCGGCCCAGTTCGCGATCTTCGTCCGGGCATGATCGAGGCCAAGGAACAGGCTCTCGTTGAGAAGCTCGTCGCGCATGCGGCCGTTGAAACTCTCGCAGAAGCCGTTCTGCATCGGCTTTCCAGGCGCGATGAAATGCCAGACGATCCGGTTGTCCTGCGCCCAGGCGAGCATGGCGTTCGAGGTAAACTCGGTCCCGTTGTCCGAGACGATCATGCCGGGCTTGCCGCGTCGCTCGATCAGCGCCGTCAGCTCGCGCGCCACGCGCCGGCCGGAAATCGAGGTGTCGGGGATCGCCGCCAGGCATTCGCGCGTCACGTCGTCGACGATGTTCAGGATGCGGAACCGCCGGCCGCAGGCGAACTGGTCGTGGACGAAATCCAGAGACCAGCGGGCGTTCGCGACCGCCTCGACGAGGATCGGCGCTCGCGTTCCCACGGCGCGCCTCCGCGCCCGCCGCTTGCGCACCGTGAGGCCCTCCTCGCGATAGAGCCGGTAGATGCGGTTGATCCCGGACGGTTCGCCGTCCTGGCGCAGCAGGATGAACAGCCGCCGATAGCCAAAGCGCTTCCGCGCGTTGGCGAGATCGCGCAACTGCGTGCGAAGTTCCGTGTCCGGCGGCCGGCATGAGCGGTATCGGATCATCTTGCGATCGGCGTTGACGATGGAGCAGGCCCGCCGTTCCGACAGGCCAATCACGGCCTGCAGATGCGCGACGCCTTCGCGCTTGGCGGCGGGCCCTACCATTTTTTTGCGAGAAGCTCGCGCAAAGCGGCCACGTCCAGCATCTGCTCGGCCAGGAGCTTCTTCAGCTTCGCGTTCTCGTCCTCGAGTTGCTTCAGCCGCTTGGCCTCGGAGACATCCATGCCGCCGTACTTGGCCTGCCAGTTGTAGAGCGTCGCTTCCGAGACGCCGTGCTTGCGAGCCAGGTCGGCGGTCTTCGCGCCAGCCTCGTGCTCCTTCAGCACGCCAATAATCTGCTCTTCCGTGAACCGTGCTCGCTTCATCTGTCCGTCCTTCGAAGGGCCGGACTCTAACTCCGAGTGCAGGAAAAACTCCGTGGCACGTCACTGCCGCCCTAAGCCCAGCGCTTCGCCTTCAAGGTTGACGCGATGTTCGAGGTCTTTGAGCGCAAGCAGCGCGAGATAAAGGAAGTTGCCGGAGCCACACGCGGGGTCGAGCACTCTGAAATTCCGTAGGCGCTCTAAGAACGCATTAAGCAGCTCGCGCTGTTTCTTCGCGTGCTTCGATTTGGTTATGCGAGCTTTCGTCGTCTCCCATTCGCGCCACAAGGGCTCGATAATGACAGGGCGCACGATCTTCATGATTTTGTCGGCGTCGGTGTAGTGCGCTCCAAGCTGGCTGCGCTTGCTAGGGTCTAGGCCGCGCTCAAAGAGGGTGCCGAAAATCGACGGGTCTATATCCGACCAATCGAATTCAGCGGCCTCTGCAATGATCTTGATATCTGCGCGGGTGAGCGGCAAGGCGCTGCTGTCATCGAACAAGCCGCCATTGAACCACTCGATTTCGTCGATGCCGAACAACCCACCTGTTTTCATCGTCCCGAAGAGCTGCGCGAGCATCTTGGTCGCGACTTCTGGCTTGGTCTTTGACTTGTCGAGAATTTGCGAAAAGAGGTGGCGCGGCAGGAAATTGATATCTTCCGCAAACATACAAAACACGAGTCGATTGACGAAGTGAGCGACAGCCTGCGGATCGTGCTTCGCGTCCCTTAGCCGAATTGCCAGCCCTGCGAATTTGTCGGCCACTTCGCGGGTGAGGGCGTCGATAGTCTTCTTGGGCTTTAACCGCTCGGGGTCGGTGAAAACAGCCTTAAGCAGCTCGCGCTTGTTCGCATCCTTCAGTTCCTCCAACTTAATCGGATGAACCTCGGAAACCGTGTTCGTCCAATTGGTGTGGATGACGATGCGATCCATGTCGGAAACGACAAGGAGAGGCGGATTTTCAAGCGCAACAGCGTATTGTTGAAGTTGGGAAGAGGCAGCGGTTAGGTCTTTACGTTTGCCCTTGTATTCCCAACCGAAGTGCCCCTTTTTCCAAACGTCGGCCCACCCCTCGCCGCCGGTCGTCTTGGATGCGCCTCGCTCAAAGCAATACCACTCGCCTTTTGGGTCGGCGTCTGTTGGATTTTCAACTCCCAGCAGTTTGCAAAGGTCGTTGAAATGAGACTGCGCGGCCGATCGCTCTTTCAGGGTTGAGGCGTGCCACTTTTCAATGAATTGGTCAGGGGTCATCAGTGAAGCGCCCGCAATCTACGAATCAGCATGGCCCATGCTGGCAGGCGACCTGTATGTACGCCAGCCAGTTGCCTGTGATTTGGGCAGGGATTTGCGCGGCGACAAAGCCAACTTCGGGGCTTTGTTATGCCGGGCGAACAGCCGCCTGCATCGGGCGGGTCAAGGCCGCATAGCGCCCCGGAGGGGTCGCCTTGAGGCGCACAGGGCAGGGTGGCCCTCAATGCCAAAACACGAGCACGAGGACGGCGACGACGCAAACCGACGCAAAGCCCCAAGGGTTGTTCACCTAGGCGGCGGCAGAAATGAGGGAAGGGAGCATAGGGGCCTCCAAACGATTCGACGCTTCGGAGTTTGAGGCCACCACAGGCGCGTCAATTGAGCGACGCACTCGGCGTGAGGTCGCGAGATTGAGCCGGAATCGCTGGGCTTCTCGCGATCAGGCGAGCGCCACGGCGCGCACGAAGGCGGAATAAAACGGCTCCTCAAGCGAAACAGCCTGCGCCTGGTCACAGGGCAGGGCGAGCGTGAGCTTGCCGTTGCGCCGCACGGCCGGAACGGCGTCGAGCTGATCGAGACGCACCCAACAGCCGTTCGGCTATCTGCCCTTCGCCCAAGCTGGCGGCCAGCTCCTGTTCCATCTCGTCAGTCGGATTTACGAACGCACGTCGATCATCGTCACGACCAATCTCACTTTCGGCGAATGGCCGAGCGTCTTCGGCGATCCAAAGATGACGACTGCGTTGCTCGACCGCCTCACTCACCACTGCGACATCGTCGAGACCGGCAACGAAAGCTGGCGCTTCAAAAGCCGCGAAGCCGCCTGAGCCCTTCCCCCGCCCCCCATCCCCCGGCTTGACCCGGTGGGTCCACAGGAACCGCCCACACGGACGCCGCCGCCAATGCGCTTATGGATAGCGCGCGTCGGCGTCCGCGCGGGTCCCTCCTGTGGACTACCGGGACAACCCGAAAACCAAACACCAAGGGGTCAACTTTGAACGCCGATCAGGGGGCAATATCCGACGCCGATTGACAGTCTGGATGGCCTTGAGCGCGGTACTCATGCCACCAGCGCCAGCTTTTGCCGACGGGCCGCGCTGCCGCGTCCGCCCCCGACCAGGCTCTGCAAATCGATCAGCGAGCGGGCAAGTCCGAGGCCGTGCGGTCCCGCGATATACCGCGGTTCCCATACTGGCGAGAATTTGTCCTTGTAGGCCCTGAGGCCCTCGAACCCATAAAAGCTTTCGCCATGCAAATAGAGAAACGCGCTCGCCCGTGCCCAAATCGGCGCGAGGCGTCGCGCTTCAATGCCGGATAGCGGTGCAATCCCGAGCGAAAACCAGCGAAAGCCTTGCTCGCGCGCCCACTGCATCAGCCGGATGAACAGGAAATCCATTGTGCCGTTTGGCATGTCCTCCACATGGCGCATCAGGTCGATCGATACTTCGTTGCGGTTGCAGGTTGCCCAGATATTGGCGAAAGCGACAATCCTGCCGCCCTGGCGCACCACCGCGCAATCGAAGTGGGCCAGATAGGCCGGATCGAAGCGGCCAACACTGAATGCCTTCTCGCAGTGGCCCTTGGCCTTGAGCCAGCGATCCGAAATGCTCCGCAATTCGGGTAGCGCCTCTGCCAGGCTCGCAGACGGAATAATGGCAAACTCCGCCCCCTCGCGCATCGCACGGCGCTCGGCATAGCGAAGGCTTTTGGCATCTGGACC
>JAGWTA010000012.1 GCA_028869185.1 Hyphomicrobiales bacterium | reverse complement strand
GCCAAAGGCGCCGAGATGATAGGTTCCCGTCGCCCCGGTATCGGCATCCCAAACGGTTGTGAATGCGCGCTTCACGAAGGGCGCCTCGACCATCACGCCCCAGTCGCGATTGATCATGTATTGGGCGCCGAAGGTCAGAAACGACGTCGTGATGCGCCGGTCGGCGTTCCATGCGCCGGAAATGCGGCTCGACCCCGCCCAGTTCTGGCGCTGGTCGTTCTGGCCGTAGCGCAAAAACGCCGTCCATCCGGTGTCGGCGCCGTTTGGCGCGACACCGACGGAGGCGATGTCGAAAACGCCGCAACCGCAGGCGCAGGCCTGCGCGGCCACGGGCGTGAAGGCGGCCGTCAAAATGCAGCCGACGGAAATCAGGCGCGCGAAACGCGCTGTCGAAACATTGCTCATGATGTGCGATCTCGTCTGGAAGCCGCGCGCGGCGGCAAAACGCGCGCTGCAAGCGCGCAGTTATGTGCGTCAGACGAAAGCGGGAGGACCGCGCGGGCGGCTCGCGACATTGGGCGGCGCGCGCGGCGCCGCGTAGCGAACCGGCGCGCGAACAGCCTGCGCGGCGCGGCGCGATGGCGCGACAAAGGCGATGGCGACCGGCGCAGCCAGCGCGTGGCCGAAGGTCAGACAGAGCGGACAATCGCCGTCATGATGATCATGCGCCGGCGCGCCGGGCGTCGCCGGATCGTTGACGCACAGGACGAGCTGCGACTTTGCGACGCCGGGCAGCGCCGCCAGTTCCGCAAGCGCCGCCGAATAGCCGGGCGCGGCGACGCGGACGGGCGAGAACAGCGCCAGGGTCTGGGCGAGCAACAGCGCGATCGCAGCCCATGCGATCATGCTTCTCTCGCGCCTGAAGAACCCTGCCCCGGCCATGCGTCAAACCCCGCCGCAAAATAGCGGCGCGGCGGGCCGCGTCAAGACGACGTTAACCTTCCTGCGCAACGGTTCGTTCACCATAACGGCAAGCATTGGCCATGCGTCACATTGTATTGCCGGCGCATGACAGACATTTTTTGAAATCGGCGGATTATGATGGCCGCCAAGAGAATATGATGAAAGCGATTGGGGATCACAGCAGAGCAAAAACGGCGTGGCGCAATCTGGCGTCGGCGCTCGTTTGCGCTTTGTTCGCGGCCCTGCTTCATGTCGCGCCCACGCAGGCGCAGATCATCAGCAACGGCTCGTTCGAGAGCGGCACGACGGGCTGGGTGTTTTCGGTTCCCGATGGCGGCGCCGGCGGCGGCGGCAATCCCATTCTGACGGGCGCCGCCTATGCGCAGAGCGGCACGCATTCGCTCGACATGTGGTACAACACGACATCCGGCGCGACAACGACGGCGACGCAGACGTTCACGGTTGCGACCACCGGGACTTACACGCTGCAGTTCTACGCCTTCGCCTATGGCAATCCCGGCTTGACGGCCGCGCAGAGTTTCACCGTCACGATCGGCGGCCAGACATACACCTACAGCTTCCCGAGCAAATCGCTGTTTGGCGGCACCAACAACGGCTACACGCTGGTGTCGATCGTTCTCAACCTGACGGCGGGCAGCAACACGCTGGTGTTCAAGGATACGTCGGGATTGAGCGACAACAATTATGCGCTGCTGATCGACAATATTTCGATCAACGCGGCGCCTGGGCCCTTGCCGGGCGGCGGATTGTGGTCGTGGCTCGGCGGCGCGCTGTTCTTCGGCCTGCGGCGCCGTCGCCGCATCGCCGCCGCGCTGAAGCCGCCCGACGCGCAGCCGCGCGCAGCGAACCCACCGCTCGAAAATGCAGGAACGGCGCTGTAAGGCGCCGTTTTCCATTTGAACCCCTGCGCTATCGTTATTTCCTGCGACCCGCCTTGCGCGGCCATTGGCCGGGCCAGCGCACGATGTAATCGGGCAAATCCTCCAGCGCGACATCGTCTTCGAATGCAGCCACCTTGCCGCGCACCGAAACGCCGGCGCGCGCAACGCTTTCGCGATCTCCCGAGACGAGCGGATGCCAGGCGGGAAGATCGCGCCCTTCCGCGCGCAGGCGATAGGCGCAGGTTTGCGGCAGCCAGGGAATGGCGCGCACCGTCTCGGGCGTCAGCCGGATGCAATCGGCAATCTTGCGCTGGCGATTGGCGTAATCGCGACAACGGCATGCGCCTGAATCGAACAGCGCGCAGGCGACATCGGTGAAATGAATGCGCCCGGTGTCCTCGTCTTCCAGTTTAACCAGACAGCATCGCCCGCAGCCGTCGCACAGCTTTTCCCATTCTGAGCGCGTCAGGTCTTCAAGCGGTTTCGTCCAGAAGGGCTTTTTCGTCGTCATCGCGCCTTCTTCTCCGCCACGCCGGCGCTGCGGCGGGCGATGCATTCCATCCGATCGCCGACCCTATAGGACCAATGCGCCTGCCGGAACAAGCTCAACTATGACACAGGCGGCGACGCCGGCGGGCGCCGGCCCTCTCTGGCGTTTGCACGAACCGCCGCCGGCGTGGGAATGTGCGCAAAACAGGAGCTGTTCATGTCCTTTCCGTTCAACGCTGCGCTGGCCCGGGCGACGCTTGGCCTGCTGTTCGCGCTCGCCGGCGCGCAGGGCCTTGCCGCACGCGCGCCAAACGATGTCGAAAAGACCGAGCTCACGCAAAGGATCGGCGATTTCGTCGCCGCCAACAAGGAGCGCGATTATCCAAAGGTGATCTCCTTCATGCCGCCGCGCGTCATTGAGACTTTCGCTGGCGCGACGAAGATGCAGACGGACGAGTTGCGCATGCGGCTCGCCGATGCGATGCGCACGGTTGAGACGAAACTCAAGCTGATCGACTACAAGGCGAGCGCCGACAAGGCGACCTTCAAGGAACTGCCGGATGGCGGCGTTTACGCGCTCGTTCCCACGCAAGCGACGGTCGACATCGAGGGCAAGGCGCGCGTGCGCAACGAAAGCTGGCTGATCGCGTTGCGCGATCTCGACCGCTGGTATTTCGTGAATGCGGACGAAAGCAATCAGGTGCTCATCCTGCGCAAGGCCTATCCGGAATTTGCAACGCAGGACCTGCCGCGCGGCGAAATGCGGCTGGAAAAGGAACAGCCGGGCAAAAACGCAAAATGAAGGAAGCGCGCCGGACTTTGGCGACGCCCCCGGCCGGCAGCGGCGCTGCTTTAGCTATTAATTCCTATCATCGGGCCCAAAATTTGCACGCGGGAGCGGCAAGGCCGCTTTCGGGCCTTGCCTTGACTGGTTTAGAAACAATTTATTGGGGCGACCGCCCCGGAATGAACCGATGGATCAACCGAGCCGCCTCGATGCGATCAAGACAAGGCTGCGCCATGCAGCGCTTGCCTTCGACGCCTTCATCAACTCCGAGCTGTTCGAGAGCAGCCGGCGGACACGCGAAACCTATGACCGGTTCGCGGCCTTCATGGATCGTTTCCATGTGTCGGGGCTGCGGCGGCTGGGGGTCGAGGCGGCCTGCGAGACGCTGACGCTTGGTCTGGGCGCGGCGGTGGTTCTGCTGGCGCTCGCCATTCCCGCCTTTCGCGAGACATCGGACGACTGGCTGAAGAAGCAGGACCTCGCCGTCACCTTTCTCGATCGCTATGGCGTTGAGGTGGGGCGGCGCGGCATCCGGCACGACGATTCCGTCACACTTGACCAGATGCCCGATTATCTGATCAAGGCGGTGCTGGCGACCGAGGATCGGCGCTTCTTCGATCATTGGGGCGTCGATCCGATCGGCCTGCTGCGCGCGCTGACGGTGAATGCGCGCTCGAACACGGTCGTGCAGGGCGGCTCCACGATCACGCAGCAGCTCGCCAAGAACCTGTTCCTGACCAACGAGCGCTCGCTCGAGCGCAAGATCAAGGAAGCCTATCTCGCGCTGTGGCTGGAGACGCATCTCAGCAAACGGCAGATTCTCGCGCTCTATCTCGACCGCGCCTATATGGGCGGGGGCACATTCGGCGTGCAGGCCGCCGCCGATTTCTATTTCGGCAAGAGCGTCAAAGATCTGACTTTGGCCGAAGCCGCGATGCTGGCGGGTCTGTTCAAGGCGCCGACGAAATTTGCGCCGCATATCAATCTGCCGGCGGCGCGCGCGCGCGCAGCAGACGTTCTCAACAATCTCGTCGAGGCCGGCTTTCTGACGCAGAGCCAGATTTTCACGGCGCTGCGCAATCCCGCGACGCCGATCGAACGCGAACGCGGCGAAACGCCGGACTGGTATCTCGACTACGCGTTCGATCAGGTGAAGAAACTCGCCGACGCCGGCAAGCTCGGCGAGGATCGCGTGCTGACCGTGCGCACCGCGCTCGACGTCGGCGTGCAAAATCACGCGCAGGACGTGATCGAGGAACAATTGCGCGAAAACGGGCGCGACTATCACGCCTCGCAGGCGGCCGCCGTCATCATCGACCCCTCGAACGGCGCCGTGCGCGCGATTATCGGCGGGCGCGATTACGGCGTCAGCCAGTTCAACCGCGCGACCGACGCACAGCGTCAGCCCGGATCATCCTTCAAGCCCTATGTCTATCTCACCGCGCTGCTGAGCGGACGCTTCACGCCCAACACAGTGGTCGTGGATTCGCCCGTGTGCATCGGCAACTGGTGCCCGCATAATTACGGCGGGTCCTACGCCGGCGCCGTGCCGCTGTGGAATGCGCTGCAACGCTCGCTCAACACGATCGCCGTGAAACTGACGACCGCCGTCGGCAACGGCAGCCCGAAAGCGGGGCGCGCCCTGGTGGTGGAGACGGCGCGCAAGATGGGCGTCACCGCGCCGCTGCCCGATACGGTTTCGCTGCCGATCGGCGCCGATGAAGTGAGCGTCATCGAGCATTCGGGCGCCTATTCGACCTTCGCCAACGGCGGCATGCGTATCACGCCCTTCGCTGCTGTCGAGATCAAGAACAGCCGCGGCGATGTGATCTACCGGCAGGACAAGGATGGTCCGCCGGTCAAGCGCATCTTCCCCGAGAAGATCATTGCGGACATGAATTCGATGTTGCGGCGCGTCGTTTCGGACGGCACCGGCAGACGCGCCGATCTCGGCGATGTTTATCGCGCCGGCGGCAAAACGGGCACGACCAACGCCTACAAGGACGCCTGGTTCTGCGGCTTCACGGGCAATCTCAACGGTTGCGTGTGGTTCGGCAACGACGACGATTCGCCGATGAACGAAATGACCGGCGGCACGCTGCCGGCGCAGACCTGGCACGACATCATGGAATTCGCCCATCACGGTCTGGAGCCGAAGGCTGTTCCCGGCTTTCCCCCGCCAGCGCCCGCAGGCGCTGTTGCAAGCGCTGCGATGACGACGGAGGGCGGCGCGCAGCCGGCCGCGCGCCTGTCGCGCAAGAGCGGCGACACGATCGAGCAGATCGGCCAGCTCATCCGCTCCGCCAGCGGCAAGCGCGTCGATGCGGCGCCGGGCGGTTTCGACATTATCGCGGGCGGCGTCGTTCGCTGATGAAACTTTCGCAGGCAGCACCGTTTTCGCAGCCGCTCGATGAAGAGATGCGCACGCCGATCAGCGTTTATGCGCTCGCCCTGGCGACGTTGCTCGCCGGTTTCGCCATCGGCCTTTTCATCACCGATTTGACGGTCGGCCGCCTCTATCTGTTCGGCGCAGCGCGGTCCGGCGCATGGATCGCATGGCCGAAAACCGGCGCGCTCGACCCCGATCCTTATGCGCGCGCCACCATGACGCGCGACGGCATCGCGCCGCTGGGCAACGGCGAGGGCCTTTTCTTTCTCGCGCAGACCGACGATGCGGGGCGCGCGCTTTCCGGCAATTGCGATTATATGCTGACGGGCGACACGCCGGCGGCGCGCTTCTGGACGCTGACCGTTTACGGGCCCGGCGGGCGCCTCGTCGCCGACGCCGCGGGGCCGACGCATCTCCTGTCGAGCGCGGTGCTGCGCAACGAAAAGGGACAGGCTTCGATCACGGTTGCGCGTTCGGCGCGCGCGGGCAACTGGCTCGCTGCGCCGCGCGAGGGCTCGTTCGCTCTGGCGCTCACGCTTTACGACGCCAGCGCCAGCGCGACGCCGAGCGCCATCGCCAATCTCGGCATGCCGAAGATCACGCGGGGCGACTGCCAATGAGCCGGCGCATCCTGTTCTGGGCGCCCTGGGCGCTGGCTTGCCTGTTCGTTGCGGGCATCGTGCATCTTTCCGCCGTTCTCATGATGCCCTTCGTCGTCAAATCCGATGTCTATGCGCGCCTTGGCGGAACCAACGATGGCGTGACGCTGCTGGGCGATCCGGCGAACGGCAAGCAGGCCTTCCCGTTTCAGGATCCTGCCTTTGCGACGGGCGTCTGCCGTTTCGATCTCGATGCGGGGCCGCAGCGGCTGCGCGCCGCCATTCCGGGCGACGGCATGCTGTCGCTGGCGATCTACGATCGCACAGGACGCGCGTTTTATTCGACGACCGATCGTGCGGCGCTGCGTGGGCGGATCGACATTGCGCTGGTCAGCCCCGAGCAACTGGAATCGCTGGAAGCCAGCGACCCCGAAGACGCCACCCCGCAGGAATTGCGGCTGACGCCTCCAACCAGGACCGGCTTTGTGGTGGTGCGCGCCCTGATCGAGCGGCCCGGCATGGAAGATGCGGCGCAGGCGGCGCTGCGCGCTGTCGAGTGTCGCCGCGACAAAAGCCTGTTGCGATAGAATTCAGGCGTGGCGGCGGGCGCGTGGGCGACGCGGGGCGCCCTTGGCGCGGCGTTTGGGCTTGCGCGGCTCTGCGCCCTCGTTCAGGCGCTCGTAGCGAACGCCTGTGAAAAAAAGAATCTCGGCGCCGTCGGACGGCGCAATATGCCGCCTTTCGTCGTTGGCGCGCGGCTTGAATGCAATAATCTCAGCCATCGGCGTCTGTCCCTGCCGCTTTCGATAAACAAGGCGGCCTTGTGGGGCAGTCTCCCCGCGCTACGGTTAATAATCCGTCAACGAAAATGGGCGAAACAAGGCTTGTCACCCTTGCGATGCAGGCGCGCAACAGATGGACCAGGCCTTTCTGGAATATGTCGACGGGCTGGTCGCGCGCGGCAAACGCGACGAGCTGAAATTCGGCGACATCGCCACGCGCGTCCTGACGGACGCATTTCTGGCCACGCGCGGCCCCGCGCCGCTGCCGCAGGCTTTCATGCCGACGGTCATTCGCGCGCTGGCGGCCGCCAGCGACGAGGGCGCAGCCAATATGGCGCGCGTGCTCGCGCCGCTGGAGCGCACGCCCCCTGAGCTGATCGACATTTTTCTGACGCGCGGCGGCGCATGCGCGGCGGCCGTCCTGGCGCAAAAGTCCGGCATCACGCCAAGTTTTCTGCTGGCCCGCGCCGAGAGCGGTTCGGCGGCGGAAGCCGTCGCCATCGCCGGGCGAAGCGATCTCAATGCGAAGATCATCGCTGCGCTGGCGCGCCGGCCGGAAGGGCCGACGTTGCGCGCGCTGGCGGAAAATCGCGCCATCGCGATCGACCCCGGCGTTCTGCCCTATCTTGCCCAGCGCAGCAGAACCGACCGCGCGCTGGCGGCTGCGTTGCTCGAACGCTGGCCGGACGATCTCGACGCGTCGGCCCTGTTTCTGGCGGCGAACGCAGAGCGGCGCGCAGCGATTATCGCCGCCGTGCGCCGTGAAACGCTGGGCGCCGCCTTTTCGGCCTCGCCGCTCGCCGGCGCAGCCGATCTCGCGCTGCCGGCGGCGGCCGAGGGCGACGCCGATAATTTCTGCGCGACGCTCGCGCGCATGCTCGGCTGTTCGCGCGGCGAAGTCGAAGCGCTGGTTTTCGACGGCGGAGGCGAGCCGCTCGCGCTGATCTTCGCTGCGATGGCGACGCCGTTCGAACTGGCGCAACAGGCGATGTGCGCGCTGGCGCCGCATCTTGCTCCCGGCGGCGTTTTGCCCGCGCGCCTCAAACGCACGCTCGATGCGGGCGGCGAAACGGCCAACCGGCTGATCGAGACGATGCTCGGCGGGCGCGCCATGCGCTGGCGTTCGCGCGGGGAATTTGCGCCGCGCACGCTGACGCATGCGCGTATGGAAAACGAAGCCGCCGTCCTGCGCGCAGACCGACGGGACCGTGTGCAACGTCTCGAATCGGCGCTTGCGCCGTTCACGCGCCGCGCCTGATCGCAGCGCTCAGTCCAGAAAACTGCGGCCCTGCTTGTCTTCGATCTCGACAATCCAGAGATCGGGATCGAAATCGCGTTCGCGTTTCAGGCGCGCCTCGATGTCGCCCGGCGCGATCCAGTCTTCCTTGTGCACGCGCGCAAAACGCCTTGCGCCATCGTCGGCGATTTCGCTCTGCGGCGCGGGCGCAAACAGCGCCGCCGTTCCGTTGAGCCGATCGACCTTGACGAAAATCGCGCCAGCTTCCGCCGCGCCGCGTCGCCGCAACATGGCCACCGCTCCCGCCACTTCCACGCGGCGAATGAGCGCGGCGACGAATATGTCGGCGCGCAGACGCATTTATTGCGCGGGAACGCCGGAACGGCTCGCCAGTTCCTGCTGCAGTTTGGCCGTCAGGGCGCCGCCGCCCGTCAGATTCGAATCTTTCGAAAATTGCGCGAGCGCGCCGCGCGTCTGCGAATCCATCACGCCATCAGGACGAACGACGAAGCCGAGTTTCTGCAAGGCGCGCTGCGCCGCCATTACGGAACGGTTGGGGCCGCGCGCCCTGGTTTGAGCCTTGGCTTCTTCCTTTTTCACAACGGTCTTTTTCGCAGCCGTCTTTTTCTCGGCCGTCTTTTTCTCGGCCGTCTTATTTTCAGCTGTTTTGGGCTTGGCCCTGGCGGTCTGTTGCGCTTTCGGCTTCTCGCCGAGAAGGCCCGCGATGGCGTCGGACTTCTTTGCGGCGGGACGGGCCTGCGCCGCCTTTGCCGGTTCGGCTTTGGGCGCTGAATTCGCGACAGCAGCCTTGACGACTGCAGCCGATGCGGCCGCCGCGACCGGAGCAGCGCGCGGCGCGCCCTGCAACATGCGCGTGATCGCATCGTCCGATGCGGGCGCGGGCGCCGCCGCTGTCTGCTGCGGCTCGGGCGCAACCGCCGGCGCCGGCGCTGCGGCGGGCTGGGCCTGTGCAGCCTTGGCGCGCGCCGCCTCGCGCGAAGGCGCGATTTCAATCTGGCGAACGGCCGGCGGCGCATCTTCCTTCAGCGCGATCTGCTGCGCAGGGCGGCGCGCATCCTGAAGATAGAATGCGTTGACGACGACGCCGACGCACAGCGTCGACAGGCCGAACAAGGCCAGACGCGCGCTAGAGGGCAGCGAAAAGCGCTTCGACTTCGCCTTAGCAGACGCGCGCGCGGCGCGTTTGCGCGGACGGGGCTCGTCTTCGTAATCGAAATCGTCCTCGATCGGTTCTTCAACGAACTTCTGACGGGATTTACGCACTTTTCTTCACCATCGCTTCAATGGAAACCAGATTTTCGCGCTTGGCGGGCAGGCCATGCGGCGCGCGCGCGCTTGTTTCGATCCGCGCAAGCTTGCGGCTTGCGTCAGGCTCGCCGCCCTCGGCAGGCAGACAAACCGTGAAACGCGAGCCCTGCCCCGGCGCGCTTTCGAGCGCGATGGAGCCGCCATGCAGCCCGACGAGACCGCGCACCAGCGACAGGCCGAGGCCTGTGCCTTCGAAGCCGCGATTGGCGGCGCTCTGCGCCTGGAAAAACGGATCGCCGACATGTTTGAGATCGCTGGCGCCGATGCCGACGCCCGTGTCGGTGATTTCGATGGCGAACAGCGCGCCTTCGGGCCGTGCGCTCACCGTCACCGTTCCGCCGGCGGGCGTGAATTTCACGGCGTTGGACAGAAGGTTGATGATGATCTGCTTGCAGGCGCGCTTGTCGGCGGAAATTTCCGGCAAGGCGGCCGTGTAATCGCGCTGGATTTTGACGCCGCCCTTTTCCGCGCGCAGGCTCATCATGTCGCAGCACTGGTCGAGCAAGGGCGAAGGCGCGAAAGGCTCGGGACAAATATCGAATGTGCCGGCGTCGATCTTCGAAACATCGAGGATCGAATTGACGACTTCGAGCAGATGCTGACCCGAAGAACGAATGATGCCGGCGTATTCGCGCGCCTGCGCCGGATCTTTCGGCGTCAGTTCGGTCGAACTCAAAATTTCGGAAAAACCGATGATGGCGTTGAGCGGCGTGCGCAACTCATGGCTGACATTGGCCAGAAAGCGATCTTTCCAGACGTTGGCGCGCTCGGCGTTGGAGCGCGCCTCGATGATTTCGTGTTCGGCGATCTTGGCCTTCGTCACGTCGCGCATGATCGCGATCACAGCGGCGCTGTCCTGCGGGTCGGTCGCGCGCCGCTCATCGGGCAAGCGGCGCAAGCGCATTTCCACCCAGGCGAAAACCGGCTCGACAAACGCATTCTCTTCGGCGTCCGCGCCGCGGCGCAGGCGCAGCACGACCGTGCGCGTCATATCCGTATCGACAGCATCGGCCGCATCGGCGACTGTCGTCAGATAGGACGGGCGATCGGCGACATGAATGCGCTCGAACAGGCCGCGCCCCATCAGATCGCGCGGCGAAAGATTGAACAGGCTGTGCGACTCGGCCGTGGCCGACAGAACCGAACCTGACCGATCATGCCGCATGACCAGATCGCCGAGCACGCCGGCAAGCGCCTCATGACGCAGGCTCGCACGCCGCTCGTTGGTGCGCGCGACCTGCACGGCGCTGGTGACCGCAAGACCGAGGAATGCGCCGTAGGCCAGCACGACTGCGAAGACGCCGATACGCAGGTACGGCGAGATCGGCGCCGCGATTTCGCCGCCCAGCATGGCGGATGCGGCGACGAAGATGGCGCCGGCGGCAAGATCCGCCGCGATGACAAAGCGCATGTCGCCCGCCGTCGCCGCATCGATGACGATCAGCATGACGGCGGCGAAAGCGAGCGTCAGCGCGCCGCCCCAGATCATGGTCACAGCAAACAGCAGCAGGCCGAGCATGGAAATGGTGTGCGCCGTGCGGCGGCTTGCGCCGCGCGAAAGCGCGAGAACGGCGCAGAACGGGCTCATCAGGAACAGAAAGCCGAACGCCTGCCACAAAGTGGGATGGGTGAGCGCAACCCAGGCGGGCGCGCACAACAGCACAATAACGGTGAAGCCGAGACGGGCGGCGACGAACATCTGCAAATACGCTCGTTCAACCGGCTCGCAGGCGGGCTGGCGACGAACCAGCTCGGCAATCCGCTCATCAATGATCGACGCGACGCGCAAACTCCAAACCCCCAATGGACAAAGCGGCAACGCAACGCTGCTTCGTCTCAAGGTTAATTTGAACCAATGCTCTTAAGTGAACCCTAAACGGGCGGTCCTGCGCGGGTGCGCAGGGCCTCCAAATCGGCGGTTCCGCCGCCTTTGCGCGCGAAACCCGGCGGTATGGTTTGCAAGGCGTTTACGAAAGGCGCCGCATCGGGCGCGCGCGTAAACAAAGCCTTAATCGCTTCGATCGATTCATCGCATCGCATTTGACGCGAATTTTCGATTTTGCGCGCAAGATGGGTTTACCTGAAACCGGACGGCCGGCCCCATGTGGTTCCTGATCAAGAGCGCGATCTGCCTCGCCATCGTTTTTTCCTGGATGGATTGGCCCAAGGGCGAATCCCCGCGCGAAATGGCGCAGGCCGCTCAGAGCCATCTCACCGAAAAGGCGACGCGGCGCTGCAGCGCAGACCCGCGCCAATGCCTCGCCCTGGCGCAAAAAGCGCAGGCCGGGCTCAACAGCGCTGGCCTGCGCGGCAGTCTGGATTATATAGAGAGACGATGACCGCCACGCTTGACGAAATCACCGACAATTTTGCGCTCCTCGACGACTGGGAAGACCGCTACCGTTATCTGATGGAGCTTGGTCGTACGCTGGCGCCGATGTCGCCGCATGGCCATGACGAGCAAAACCGCGTTCGCGGCTGCGTCAGCCAGGTCTGGCTCGAGCGCGATGTCGACACGACCTCCGGCGCGCCGGTGCTGCATTTTCGCGGCGACAGCGACGCCCATATCGTGCGCGGCCTCGTCGCGCTGGCTTTGGCCCTGTTTTCCGGAAAGAGCGCGCAGACGATTGTCGATACCGACGCGCTCGCGGTTTTTGACGCGCTGGGCCTTGGCTCGCATCTGACGCCGCAGCGCTCGAACGGTTTGCGCGCGATGGTGGACCGCATCAAGAACGACGCGCGCGCGGCGCTCGCCTGAGCCGCTGCGCGCCGCCCTTCACAAGGTCGGGCGATAATCGGGCGCGCCCCATCGGCGCATCTGCGCCTGCGCCGGGCCTTCAGCGGCGACACAAAGACCGTAATGGGCTGCAAGCCGCGCGAGCGCGATTTTCAGGATGACTTTCGCAGACCGGGCCGGCCAGGCCCGCTCACGCTCGATCCATTCGAGCTTTTTCTGAAATCCGCAGACATCGATCAACAGTCCCGTCAGATCGGCGCCGACGGCGGCGAATGCTGTGTCGAGGCGCTGCCTGGCGGCGATGGCGCGCTCGCCAAAAGTGAGTTCTCGCGGCGCGGCCGCGCCTGAAACGGCAAGGCCGCTCCAGTCGCTCGTCACGCGCGGGGCGAGTTGCGCCAATGTGATGTCCATGCGCAGACGCTCGCCCGCCTCAAGCTGCGCAGCGTCGAGAAACGGCGCGCCATCTCGGCCTTTGCGACGGGCCAGCCAGGCGAGCGGGCTCTCGCTCTCATCGATCAGCGCCGACGCCTCGCCCGGCGCAGGCGCGCGCCGCCGCAACGCCGCATGCTGGGCGACAAACGGCTCGGCGCCCGGCGGGGCGTCGAGACGGGCCAACAGGCGACGGCCGGGCTCGTCGAGCGCAAGCCTGCCATCGCGCCACACCGCGAGCCCGCGCGCGGCCAACGCTTGCCCGGCCGCTTCCGGAACGCTCGCGGCAATGGTGGTCACGCCATTGCGGCGATGGGCGACGGCGATGAAGCCCTCGCGAAGATCGAGTCTCGCCGGACTGGCCCCCTGCGCCGCAAGGGCGCGCAGCAGGCGCAGAGCGTTGCGATCGAGATCGGCGGATTGGACGGGCTTGCTCATCGAACCTCCAGAAGCGGGTTTCATTGAGCCAAAATTGTCAGGATTTTTTTCCTTGTCAATATCATATTTTTATTTTATAGGTGTTATATCCTATTTTTATCGGAGTCCAGCATGTTTTCCCCTGGCGTGGAACTTAAAGTCGAAATCGAGCGCGTTTTTCCGACGTCGCCGTCAAACGGCGATCTCAAGCGGCTGAGGGCGGCGCTGCGGCGCGAACGGGCGCTGGCGGGCTGTGCCGGCTACGACATCGCCCGCCATCGCGCGCTCTGCCAAGCCTGGCGGCAAGCGCGCGCGGCCATGGGCGCCGCCGAACGGGCGAAAGCGCCGCCGCCATAAAAAAAGCCCGGCGAGCCGGGCTTTCGTTTCGATTGTGGTGAAGCGATGGGCTTGCGCCGATCGCCTGCTTACTTGCCGCGACCGCGACGGCGCTGCTGGCCAAGGCCCATCTGCTTGGCGAGATTGGAGCGCGCCGCAGCATAATTGGGCGCAACCATCGGATAGTCCGGCGGCAGGCCCCACTTTTCGCGATAGGCGTCCGGCGACATGTTGTATTGCGTGCGCAGATGGCGCTTCAGCGATTTGAATTTCTTGCCGTCCTCGAGACAGATCAGATAGTCCGGCGTCATCGACTTCTTGACGGGAACGGCAGGCTTCGGCGCTTCGGCGGCGATCGGCGCAGCGTTGGACGCCACGCGAACCAGCGCATTGTGAATCTCGTGAATCAGATTTGGAACATCGCTGGCCGGAACCGAATTGTTGCTGACATAGGCCGAGACGATATCGGCGGCCAAATCAATGAAATTCGCAGAGTTGCTGTGTTCGTTCATCGTATATCTGTCCTGTTTCCAGCAAGACGCCGGGAGGGGTTTGGCGCCGAACCAAAGCGGAACGACGGGCTCCAAAGCGAGGTCGCTCTCTCGAAGCTTTCAGCCGCAGCCGGCAACATTCTTGCTTGAAAAAAGCCAAGAGCGCTGCCCCGCGCCTTGGACCGCCCCTCTAGGCCAAGGATCACAAAAATCCACGATATCGACGATTCGATTTGGACCTTCCAATTATATAAAGAAAAACGCAGACGAATACAAATTAATATTTGGAAAGCGAGAGACAAAGCGGTCATTGGGGCGCCCGGCTTGCGCCTTGCCGGCGCCGATCCTAGATTCCATGACGCGAGCGCCGCAGCGCGGCCCCAGAGGATCCACCCATGAGCAACCCTTCTCGCCCCTCGCGGGCGCCTAAGGTCGTGAAAAGCGATGCCGAATGGCGGGCGCAGTTGACGCCCGAACAGTTCCATGTCGCGCGCGAAGCAGGCACCGAGCGCGCTTTCACCGGCCCTTACTGGGACGAGAAGCATGCCGGCGAATATGATTGCGTGTGCTGCGGAACGCCGCTGTTTCAATCGACCACGAAATTCGATTCCGGCACAGGCTGGCCGAGTTTCTTCGCGCCGATCGATCCCAATGCGCTGGAAGAGCGCATCGATCACTCACACGGCATGACGCGCATGGAGGTTCTGTGCGCGACTTGCGAGGCCCATCTCGGCCATGTTTTTCCCGACGGACCGCGCCCGACCGGACTGCGGTACTGCATGAACGGCCATGCGCTGGCGTTCAAACCGAAGAGTTGAGCTGCAATCATGAACGAACATCTGCGAAAAGCGCGTCCGGCTGCGCCGCGCGCCGAACGGCGGCCGGTCGCCACCACGGTGCACGGCCATCGGCTCGTCGACGATTACGCATGGTTGCGCGCCGACAACTGGCAGGCCGTCCTTGCCGATCCCGACCAGACGCCGCCCGACATTCGCGCGCATCTTGAAGCCGAAAACGCTTATTGCGACGCCCTGCTTGCGCCAACGCAAGAGATGCAGCGGTTGCTGGTTGGCGAAATGCGCGCGCGCATGAAGGAAGACGACGCCAGAGCGCCCGCGCCAGACGGCCCTTTCGATTATTTCACGCGGTATCGCGCTGGCGGGCAATATCCGCTGATTTGCCGGCGCCCGCGCGGCGATGCGACTGCAGCTTCCGAAGCGATCCTGATCGATGGCGACGCGCGCGCCCAGGGTTGCGCGTTTTATGAGTTGTCGGCCGCCGAGCACAGCCCCGATCACGCGCTCATCGCGTGGAGTTTCGACGACAAGGGTTCGGAACTGCATCAGATTCGCGTGCGCGATATTGCGCGCGGGATCGACCTTCCCGATCTCGTCACGCGAAACGACGGCGCGATCGTTTGGGACGCCGACGGGCGCTCGTTCCTCTATGTGCGCGTCGACGACAATCACCGCACAGCGCAGGTCTTTCGCCACCGCCTCGGCGCGGACGAAAGCGCCGACGAACTCGTCGTCGAGGAAAAAGACCCGCGCTGGTTCGTGCATCTGTCGCGCGCCGCATCCGGTCGTTTTGCGATCGTGACCATGCGCGATCACGACGGAGCCGAGTGCTGGCTGGTCGACCTTCACGACACGACGCAACCAGCGCGTCTGGTCGCTGCGCGCGAGCGCGGCCTGCGCTACGACGTCGAACATTTCGGCGACGAGCTGATCATTCGCACCAATGCCGACGGCGCCGCCGATTTCAAGCTGATGTCTGCCCCGCTCGCCAGCCCCGCGCGCGCCAACTGGCGCGAACGCGCGCCGCATGTTCCCGGCCGCATGATCGTCGGGCACGATGTCTATGCGCGCCATCTCGTACGGCTCGAGCGCGAGGGCGGGTTGCCGCGCATTGTCGTCACCGACTGGGCGAGCGGCGCCGAACATGTCGTTGCCTTCGATGAGGAAGCCTATTCGCTGAGCCTGCAGCGCGGCTATGAGTTCGACACGAACGTCATGCGCTTCGTCTATTCCTCGATGACGACGCCCGAGGAAACATACGATTACGACATGGCGACCCGCACGCGCACGCTGGTGAAGCGGCAGGAAATTCCTTCCGGTCACGACCCGAAGAAATATCGCACGCGCCGCATTTTCGCGCGCGCCGCCGATGGCGCCGAGGTGCCGGTTTCCATTCTCGAACGCGCCGACCGCGCCGGCCCTGCGCCGCTGTTGCTTTATGCCTACGGCTCTTACGGCCATTCGATTCCGGCCGCATTCGGCGCCAACCGTTTTTCGTTGGTCGATCGCGGTTTCGTCTACGCCATTGCGCATATCCGCGGCGGTACGGACAAGGGCTGGAACTGGTACGAACAGGGCAAGCTGCAGAACAAGCCGAACACGTTTTCCGATTATGTCGCCAGCGCGCAGACGCTCATCGATCAGGGCTTCACGCGGCAAGGCGCGATTGTCGCCCAGGGCGGCAGCGCCGGCGGCATGCTGATGGGCGCCGTCGCCAACATGGCGCCGCAGCTTTTCGCCGGCGTCATCGCGGACGTGCCGTTTGTCGATGTCATCAACACGATGCTCGACAAGGATCTGCCGCTGACGCCGCCCGAATGGCTGGAATGGGGCAATCCGATCGAGGACGCAAAGGCTTTTGCGACAATGTTGTCCTACTCGCCTTACGACAATGTGCGCGCGCAGGCCTATCCGCCGATCCTCGCGCTCGGCGGCCTCACCGATCCGCGCGTCACATATTGGGAGCCGGCCAAATGGGTCGCGCGGCTGCGCGAGCGCATGACCGGCGGCGGTCCCGTGATGCTGCGCACCAACATGCACGCAGGCCACGGCGGCGCTGCGGGGCGTTTCGATCGCCTGCAGGAAATCGCGCTCGAATACGCTTTCGCGATCGAAGCGGCGAAGGGATCCTTCAGCGTTTCTGGATAAAGGCGCGCAATTCGACGAGCGAGCCGAAACGCATCGCGCCCTCGGGCGTCTGCGCTTCGATCGAGCCGTCCGCGAACATCGTGTAGAGCGTGTCGCCTGACGTGTAGCGACCGACGACCGCCTGATCGTTCTGCGGATCGGGCGGCGCTGTGCGGCGCGGCGGCGGCTCGGGCGCGGGGCGCGGCGCAGGCGCTGCGGGCTGTTCGACGGGCGGCGGCGGCGCGGGCGCATGCGCGACCTGCGGCTCGGGCGGCGGTGCGACAGGCGCAGGTTGCGTTGGCGCGACTTTCGGCTCCGGCGCGGGCGCGGCCTGATGTTGCGGCGCGTGCGAGGCCTGATGGCTGAGCGCCTGCGCTTCGTCGGACACGCGGCCTTCCCGTTCGGCGACGCGCCGCGAGGCTTCCAGCCAGTCGTGAGCAGTCGGCGGCGGAGCCGGAGGCTTGTCCTGCTCGAAATAGGGCGCGGGCGCGGGCGGCGGCGCCGGCGCGTGATAGATCGGGATGTCGATATCCGGCAGGTCGAGCGGCGCGCTCTCGGCCTCCTCCTGCGTCACAGGGCGCGGCGGCGCGTAAGGCGGGGGAACATTCACGCGCCGTCCGCCGGTCGGCGGCGGCTCCGGCGCGATACGCGCACGCGGCGCGGACTGCGGCGGTGGCGGCGGCGGCGGCGGCGGAGGTGGCGGCGGCTCCGGCGAATGCCGCTCGGACAACACGGCAGGCTCTTGCGCCGCATGATCGGCGTGATGATGCGCGCTCGCGCCGCCGAGCGCCGCAGCGGCGATCTCGGCTTCGAAAGCGTCGTCGACGGCGTCTATTTCATGTTTGGGCAGGCGGGGCGCCGGATCGGGCTCCGGCGCCCTGGGCGCAGGCGGCGGAGCCATCGGCGCCGGCTCCTCATGATAATCGTGATAATCATGCGCCGGGCCAGCGAATGCAGGCTCCATCGGCGCAAGGGGCGCTGCGGCAGGCGCAGTTGTCGCGACGGGTGTCGCCGTCCATGCGGCCGCCGCCGGCGCAGCTTCCGCCGGGCGCGCATGCATCAACATCGCCACGCGCGCGAGCGCAACGATGAGCAGGCCGGCCGCAAGATAAATCGCGCCTGCGGTGGCCATCGCCATCCCGCGTTCGGACTGGAGCATGTCCCAGCCGCGAAACTGCCAATAGACGCCCAGCAACGCCAGAAGGGCGCCGATGGCGAGCAATGACCAATCGATTATGCGACTCAACAGCGGGCCCTCGGAACTACACGCGCAAGGATATAAGCCCTTAAGGATAATAAATTCTGCAGAAAGCGCAAAAACGGCAAAACCGGGACTGCAAAAGCGTCGACAGAGAGCCTCATGTCTGTATGATTTGGCGCAGAGTCCGGGCCGCGCCAGCGGGCCGAGGCCATTGGTTGCGTCCGGAATCCCACGACCCGGCGCGGCCCCTTTTTCGGGAGAAACTCATGTCTTTCACATTGCCGCAGCTTCCTTACGCCTATGAGGCGCTTCAGCCCTATATGTCCAAGGAAACGCTGGAATATCATCACGACAAGCATCACAAGGCTTATGTCGACAAGACCAACGAACTGACCGCGACGGGCGAATTCGCCGGCAAATCGCTGGAGGAGGTCGTCGTCGGCTCCTTCGGCAAGAACGCGCCGCTCTTCAACAACGCCGCCCAGCATTACAACCACCTGCATTTCTGGAAATGGATGAAGCCCAATGGCGGCGGCTCCAAGATTCCCGGCGCGCTGGAAAAGGCGATCGTCGACGGTCTGGGCTCGGTCGACAAGATGAAGGAAGAATTCGTCGCCGCCGGCGTCGGCCAGTTCGGCTCGGGCTGGGCCTGGCTCGCCCTCAAGGACGGCAAGGCCGTCGTCATGAAAACGCCGAACGGCGAAAATCCGCTCGTGCACGGCGCCAAGCCCATTCTGGGCTGCGACGTGTGGGAGCACTCCTACTACATCGACTACCGCAACCGTCGCCCCGACTACATCAAGGCGTTCCTCGACCATCTCGTGAACTGGGAATACGCCGAGGAAATGTTCGCCAAGGCCCGCGGCTGAGGCTGAACCGCCCGCTCAGCGGGTGAGTTTGGGTATCGAGGAAAGAGCGCTGTTCGTCATCGCGGCGACAGCGCTCTTTATGCTTGCGGAGTCGGACGCGACAAACGCGTTGCTCGATCCCGAGGCGCAGGCCTGCATCGCAGGGGCGATTTTCGGAATCACATATTGCTGGATGTAGGGATAGCGCCAGTCGCCGGTCAGCGCATCGGTCGCCGAACCGGTATAGGCAGGCGTGAGAACGTAGGTCGTGTAGAGCGTCATCAGCGTGACGTTCAGCGCCTTGGTCGCCGCGCAATAGCCGGGATCAAGCGGAGAAATCTGCATCTCGTTGTCGCCCAGATGCGCGGGCGAAGCCTGATAGGGATTTGGCACGCAGGCGCCGGAGACGGGCGCGCCGGAAGGGCCGAAATAAGGCCCGGTGTCGGCGGGCAGCGATTGACCCGGCCAGCAGGCGCCGCCCGTATAGGCCGGCATGGCGTTGCCCGATGTCGTCCACACGTTGCCCGCCTGATTGTCGGTGGCGTTGGCCACGCCGTCCGTCAGCAACATCACAAACGACGCCGGCGTGCTGGCGGTTGCGCCCGAGCCTGCGCCATTGGCCTGAATGATTGCGTTCAGCTGTTTGAGCGCATAGCCCTGCGATGAGCCCGAATCATAGGTGGCGATGTCGAGATTTGCGGCGCTCGTCAGAAGCGCGCCGTAATTCGTCGAGAGCGGCGCCAGCGTGTTGAACGTATCGGCGAATGTGTAGATGCCGATCTGGATCGTCGCGCCGGAGGCGAGCGCTGTCGCCTGCGCCTGCTGTATCGCTGTCTGGATCGCATTGCGCACGATGTCGATGCGCAACGTGTAGCCCTTGCTCTTGGCGATGGCGATCGTATCCGTCCCCGATCCCGATCCGTGGCAGGCGATCGCGCAATTGATCTGCGTATCGTTGACCATGTTGCTTTGATCGGTTGCGTCCGCGCCGAGCCCCATGGATGTCGAGACGTCCACCAGAATATAGATGTTCACGAAGGCCGCGCCGCCCGGCGTATAGCTGGCGACGGCTTTGCCGCCGACAGGCGCGTTGAAATGGAGAATGCGCGCGAAGGTCTGCGGCGCAAGGCCCTGATAGGACAAGGCGACCTGATAAGCGTTGCTCGGCTTGGTCACCTGCACGGAGAGCGGGCTCACCGTCGTGACCTCCCCGGGCAGTTGCGCGGCGAAAACGCGTTGCGCGACGGCGGCGGAGGCGGCCTGCTGTTGTGCGAGCGTGTTGGATGCATTGATGACGCTGCCGTTGGCCGCCGCGAGCGCGGCGGCGTCCAGCGCCGCCTGAACCTTTGCTTTGGTCTTCTGCATCTGACTGAAATCGATCGCCACCGCGACCATCGTGACAAGGGCCAGAGAGGCAAAAGCGAACATCAGCGCCGCCGAACCGGAGGCGCTGGCGCGCATCGCGCGCAGTTTCGTCGTCAAAAATGCAAACATCGAAATCGTCCCGCGTCCCCAAAGACGGAGCGTGATGATGAAAGCAAAATGTTGAGAGAAGGTTTCCCTGACGGCGCCGTCGCGCCTCAGGCGCTCGCAACCCTGCGCAGGAAGGCTTCGACCGCCTCGTTCATGCGGCGCGATTCGGACGCCATGTCGCCGGCGGCCTGATGGACCTGCGCCGCCGATTGATCGGTCTCGCTGACCGAAGATTTCAGGCCGCCCATCGTCGTGGCAATGTCGGTCGCGCCGCGCGCGGCCTCCCCGATGGAGCGGGCGATTTCGTTGGTGGCGGCGCCCTGCTGTTCGACCGCGACGGCAATGGAGGCCGTAAAGTTTTCCGCCTGTTTCATTTTCGTCGCGATGGACGCGATGGCGTTGACCGAGCTTTGCGTCGCCTGCTGGATCGCGTCGACATATTCGGCGATGCGGTCGGTTGCGTGCGCTGTCTGGTTGGCGAGGGCCTTCACTTCCTGCGCGACGACGGCAAAGCCCCTGCCCGCGGCCCCCGCGCGCGCCGCCTCGATGGTGGCGTTGAGCGCCAGAAGGTTGGTCTGGCCGGCGATCGCCTGAATGAGCGTGACGATTTCGCCAATGGAATTGGCCTTTTGCGCAAGACCGGCGATAGTCGTCGTCGTGTCGACCGTCGTCGCGGCCGCATCTTGAACATGCTGGCGCGCGCGCACGATCTGCGTCTCGATTTCCGCGATGGACTGGAACAATTCCTCGGAGGCGTGCGCGACGACCGCGAAATTGTTGGATGCTTCCTGGGCGCCTGCGGCGACCCGGCCGGCGCGTTCATTGGACTGGCGCGCGATGGCCGAAAGGCTGTCGGCGGCCAGGGCCATCTGATCGCTTTGCGCATCGACATTCTGCAAAACGCCGCGCACGTTGGTGCGGAATTCTCCGATCAGCCGTTCGAGCAGATCGCTGCGCGCGGCTTCCTCGGCGCGCTTGTCCTCGGCTGCATTCTGCAACGCGCCGCGGTCGAGCAGGCTTTGTTTGAAAAACTCGATGGCGCGGGCAAGCTCGCCGACCTCGTCCGAGCGCTTTTGATGCGGCACGTGCACGTTGAGGTCGCCGTCGCGCAGCGTCCGCATGGTTTCGGTCAGGCGGTCGATAGGCCCAACCACGCGGCCGATCAATTGATGAAGCGCCGCCGCGACGCCGGCGACGGTCAGCAGGCCCACGCCCAGCGCGACCAGCAATTCGTTCAGCGCGGCCTTGTCCACGGCGCCGAAATCGGCGTGAAAGGCGATGCGCCCGCCATTGGGCGTCGGCCGCACGATGACGTCGCCATCGCCGGCCTGAGCCAGCAGATATTTCGCCTGCGCGGCGTCGACGCCCGCGCTCGCCACGATCTCCCCGCCGGGCGCAACCAGCACGGCGCGATCAGCCAGAGAAGCGGAGACAAAGCCATCAAGCAGCCGCCGCGCGGTTGCGGCGTCTGGCGCCGCCGCCAGGGCCGGCCCGACCATCTCGGCGCTGCGGGCGATTTCCGCCGCGAAATTTTCGCGCGCATGCGTCCAGTTGCGCCAGCCAAAGGCCAGCGCGGCGGTGACGGCAAGAGCGCCGACAAAGCCCGTGGCGACTAGCGTCACCGAATTGCGCAGCGAGGAAATGCGCGGGGCGGACGCCGAAGCGGCGCCGGGATTGCGGGCGAGAAATTTTGCGGCAAAGGACATGAAGCGACAACCGGCGGGCCGCGCAAGATGCGGCGCATTCAGTTTTGCGCCGGCGGAGTTAAGACCGCCTTAACCAGACGGCGAAAGACGCGCCCCGCGCGCCGTCAACAGGTCCAAAAATTGCGGAGAGAGCAGAAATGCGAGTTCGGCCGGGCGCGAATCGACAACAGGATCGAGGCGACGCAGCGCCTCGTCGATATGGCCGGGATGGCACATGACGAGATGGCGCGGGCCCGGCGCGATCAGATACGAGCCGAAAAGTTCGGCGCCCACGGCTTGCGCAGCGAACGAGGAATAGCCGGCGAAACCATCGTTGAGCGCAAAGCCCGCCTTGCGCGCGGCCGCGCGAAAACCAAAGGTCAATGCATTCACCTGCATCGCCTTGGCGGCGAGCGCCTTGCGCCGGGCGATGCGCGCGGGCCGGTCTGAACTGTCGCGCAGCAAAACGCCCTGCAATCCAGCCCGGCGCAAGGCTGCAAAAAACGCGCGGCGCACGCCCGGAAGCGCATGCACGTGCTGGTGCCCGTCGATATGGGCGGGATCGGCGCCGAACGCCTGCCGGAAGGCGTCGATCTGCCGGCCCGCCTCCGCTTCGATTTCGGCCAGCGGCAATGCGCTGCGCAGCGCGGCAGCCGCGATGGCGGGCAGCGCCGGAAGCCCCCCGCCCGGCGCGAGGGCGGGCATGGGCGCAAGCGGCGCAGCGAGCGTCAGATTGAAATGCAGGCCAAGGCTTGCGCGGGGCGCGGCGGCGCGCCAGGCGGCGGCGGCGCGCGGCCAATCCGCCATATTGGCCATGGCCGACGCGCAACTGATGCGGCCGGCCGCGGCCGCCTCGAGAATGCCCGCGCTGACGGCGGGCGTCATGCCGTAATCGTCGGCGCAAAGCGTGAAGGCGAATTGCTGCGGCATGGCTGGTCCTGGACGGCGAAAGCGGCGGGTTTGCGTGTGGCGCCGCCGAACCGTTCTTGCGCATTCTTGCGCCGCCGCCTACAGCATTCCTGCGAACAGGAGCGAAAATTGGCCGAACCGGCGCCGCAATTGACGGTCGTCGCGCCCGTTTTCAACGAGGCGGAGAATATCGACCCGTTGCTGGCGCGGCTGAGGCCGGTGCTGGAACGCTGCGGCCTGCCTTACGAAATCATCCTCGTCGACGACGGCTCGCAGGACGGCACGCTGGGACATATACGCGCCGCGCATGCAGCCGATCCCCGCGTGCGCGGCCTGTCCTTCAGCCGCAACTTCGGGAAGGAAATCGCCATCGCCGCCGGCCTCGACGCTGCGCGCGGCGCGGCGGTGGTCATCATGGATTCCGATCTGCAGCATCCGCCCGAAACAATCGAGCAGATGGTCGCGCTGTGGCGGCAGGGCTACCAGAACATTTATGGCGTCCGGCGCAGCCGCTCCGGCGACTCGCGCGTGCGGCAAGCGCTGACGCAGCGCTTCTACCGGCTGTTCGACCGTTTCGGCGAGACGGCGCTGCCGCCGGGCGCGGGCGACTTTCGCCTGCTCGACCGCGTCGCCGTCAACGCGCTGAACAGGATGCGCGAGCGCGCGCGGTTCTCGAAAGGCCTGTACGCCTGGATCGGCTTCAAGTCGATCGGCGTGCCGTTCGATGTCGCCGAGCGCGCCAGCGGCACATCGAAATTCACCTATAGCAAGCTGACGCGTTTTGCGCTCGACGGGCTGATGTCCTTCTCGACGATTCCGCTGATGGTCTGGACCTTCGTCGGCGTCGTGATTTCGGTGATCGCGCTGGCGATGGCGCTTTATTTCGTCGGACAGACCATTCTCTACGGCGTCGACGTGCCCGGCTTTGCGACGCTCGTCGTGTCGGTCACGTTCTTTGCCGGCGTGCAGCTTCTGTCGCTCGGCGTTCTCGGCGAATATATCGGCCGCATCTTCGCCGAAGTGAAGGGACGCCCGCTGTATCTGGTTGCCGAAAGCATCGGCGAGACGGGGGGCCCGCCCGATGCGCAATCTGTGACGGACGGCGCATGATCCGCAATCTTCTGTCTGTCGGCGGTTTGACGCTGCTGTCGCGCATCACCGGCTTTGCGCGCGACGTTCTGATGGGGGCCGCGCTCGGCGGCGGCGCCATGGCCGACGCCTTCACGGTCGCTTTTCGCCTGCCAAATCATTTCCGCGCGATTTTCGGCGAAGGCGCCTTCAACGCCGCTTTCGTTCCCTCGTTCACGCGCACGCTGGCGCAGGACGGGCGCCAGGAAGCGCGCCTGTTTTCGGGCCGCGTCTATATCCTGCTGTTTCTGTCGCAGATCGTCCTGCTGGCGCTGGCGCTGGTTTTCATGCCGCAGATGGTCGACCTGCTGGCGCCGGGCTTTCGTCAGGATCCTGCGAAATTCGATCTCGCCGTCTCGCTGACGCGCATCACCTTTCCCTATCTGATGCTGATCACGCTGGTGACGCTGCAGAGCGGCTCGCTCAACGCCGAAGGCCGCTTCATGACCGCCGCCTTCGCGCCCGTCCTGCTCAATCTGTCGATGATCGCCGCGCTTGCTGTTTCTTTCCTGTTTCCCAACGCCGCCTATGCGGCGGCCTGGGGCGTGGTCATTTCCGGCGTGCTGCAATTCCTGCTGGTCGAAATCGCCGCATGGCGCGCCGACATCGGCCCCCTGCCCGCACGGCCGCAGTGGGACGGACATATTTCCGATTTCTTCAAGGCGCTTGCGCCGGCCGTGCTCGGGTCGGCGGGCGTTCAGATCGCGATTTTCGCCGATACGATCATCGGCTCCTACCTGCCGACCGGCGGTCCGGCGTCGATCTATTACGCCGACCGCATCTATCAATTGCCGATCGGCGTGATCGGCATCGCGGCCGGAACGGTGCTGCTGCCCGAAATGAGCCGCGCATTCGCCAAGGGCGACGACGAGGGCGCAGCGCGCGCGCAAAATCGCACGATGGCGTTGACGATCGCGCTCAGCGCGCCGTTCTTCGTCGCCTTCATGCTCATTCCCGATCTCATCATGCGGGCGGCATTTCTGCGCGGCGCCTTCACTGCGCAAAACGCCGCCGCCTCGGCCGATGTGCTGCAAGCCTACAGCGTCGGGCTGCTTGCGGTCGTGCTGATCGCCTCGGCGCGCGCCAGCTTTCAGGCGCGCGGCGACACGCAAACGCCGATGATCGTCTCGCTGGCGGCGGTTGCGATCAATGTCGCGATCAAGCTTGCCTTATACAAGTCGTTCGGCGCGCCGGGCCTTGCGCTGGCGACGGCCATCGGCGCGTGGATCAACTTCGGCAGTCTGGTTTTTCTGGCGTGGCGCGCCGGTTACATGAAGCCAAGCGACATGCTGGGGCGCATGATTGCAGCCACCGCCTGCGGCGCGACGGCGCTCGGTCTGGCGATCGCGCCGGTGGAGCCGCTGGTGCGCAAACTGCCTCCGCTGGCGCAGCTCGCCATACTGGGCGCCATTGGCGCAGCCGCCTATATTGGCGGGTTTTTCGCCGGCGGCAAAATCGTGGGCCTCGACCTGTCGATTTTGCGGAATGCGATTACGAAACGTAAATCGCGTGCGCGAGGGGAACGCGCGTAAAATTTACGATTTGCAAACTTTAATAGATTCCATTCGTCGCACATTTCGCGCCCGCAGCCGACTTTCTGCAATCGCATTAAAGAGAAGGCAAGATTCCGCTCGCCTAATCGCCGTCAGTTCTCAACGTGGGCGCTGTCCCAAAATTGTACGGCCTGACCATGCGCAATTTGCTCAAGTCCCGTTTTGCGGAATTCCGCGCTGACGCCGGCGGCGGCATGGCCGTCATCATGGCGGTCGCCGCTGTGCCCGTTCTTGCGATGACGGGAACCGTGTTCGAGTTCTCTCAGCTCAATGTGCGCCGGACCGACATCCAGAACGCCGTCGATGCGGCGATGCTGCAGACAATGGCGACGAGCACCGCGCAAAACGATGCGCTGGCGCGACGCAACATCATGTCGCGTCTGACGAACATTCCGGACATTGCAGTCAGCGCGGAAGCGATCAGCTTTCAATATACCGCCCAGAGCGGCGCCATGCCGGCGATCTACAAGGCGACCGTGCCTGGAACGATGACGCCGCGGTTCTTGCCGAAAATGCTGGCGGCGACGCCTTTTCACGTGAGTTCCGCTGTCTCGAGCGCCGCGCCGCCGGCCGCCAGCAGCGCACAATTCCGCGTATCGCGCGCCTCTGGCCTCTACTGGAAGAAAGTCGAGCTGTTCGTCCACACCGTGGGCGCAGCGACCGACACGCCCGTGGTGACATATACTTACCAGCTCGTCGATCTCACCAGCTGGTCAGGCACCGTCGCCATCGCCTATCCGGACGGCACGAGCGGCCTGGTCGATTCAAACGGGAATTATCTGTCCGGCGTCGTCAATCAAGCGGTTTCGCTCGGATCGAATTACGACAAGGTCTATCTCAAGACGACCATCTCGCCGACAGGCTGTGCGCCGGGTTACGTCGCCGATCCGACTAAGCCGCTCACGAACATCACCTGCATTGCGTCGGGTTCCGTCGTGAAATCGACGAACAGTTCATTGCAGAATTCGGATTGGTACAATCTCATGGATTCGTTTTCGTCGCCGCAATGCCTGAACGCCTCGGGCAATCCGACATCGGGCAAATGCGCGAGCTATGCCTACACGATCACCGCGATTGCCCCGCCAACGGTTTTTTCGACCAACGATCCGGCGACATCCAACCAGCTCTTCGTCAGCCAGAGCGCAATTCCGCAACCGCCGACCAGCGCCGTCCAAATTCCGCTGGGCACGACGCCTTCTGTCTCCACGCTCATCCCGTGCGGCAAAACCACGTACTGGGCGCTTGAAGACACAGCCTGGAAGGCCGCTGGACTGGCCGATTCGGCCTGGCAAACCCAGGACATGTTCTTCACGATCCAGGGCGTGCAATGCAGTGCGACTGTCGCTGGCGCTGCAAGCCCCCCCAAGATCACGAACTGAATGCGGCGGCGCTGGCAGGCAATGGCCGGCGCCGTCAGCCGAACATTCTGGCGAGGCCGGGAATGGCGCCGGCGATTTGCCGCACCTTGTCGGGACCCATCTGCTGCTCGGCCTGCCCGAACAATTCCCTGCCGAGCGTTTGCATCTGGTCCATGCCAAGGCCCATGCCCTGCAACTGGGCCGCAAGACCCATCAAGCCGCCAAGTCCGCCGCCAAGTCCGCCGCCCAGGCCGCCGAGCGCGCCGAGAAGACCGCCCCCCTGCGGCGCCGGCGCATCGGCCGCCATTTGCCGCGCGCCGGGAATGGCGTCGAACAATTCACCCATCGCGCCAGCGGGCGCGTGCTGCTGGAAAAACGACAGAATGGCGCCGAGCGCTTGCTGAACCGTGGCGGGATCGAGCGCCGTCCGGTCGGAAATGCGTTGCACCAGAGCTTCCATGATCGAATCATCCCTTCGCGCAATCGTCGCGCGGCGCCTGTGTGATCGCACGAGCGCCTGTGCGCAAGGGCGGGCCGCCATATTGCGCCGGGGCGCCTGCTGCTGACATAGTTGCGCGCAACGCAAGGCGGAGAAACATGGCGAACCAACCAGCGGGCGCGACCGATATTCCCGGCAAGATTCTGGTCGGCAAGAGCGGCGCGACATTCCGGTATCTCAATCTCCCTCTTGGCAACCGGCATGGGCTTGTGGCGGGCGCAACAGGCACCGGCAAGACCGTCACGCTGCAAAAACTTGCGGAAGGTTTTTCCAATGCGGGCGTTGCGGTTTTCGCCGCCGACGTGAAAGGCGATCTCGCGGGCGTTTCGCAGCCGGGCGATGGCAAGCCGCCCTTCGTCAAACGCGCCCAGCAGATCGGCGTGCCCTACGAGCCCGACACGTTTCCCGTCGTCTTCTGGGATCTGTTCGGCGCCCAGGGGCATCCGATCCGTGCGACCCTTGCAGAAATGGGGCCGCTGCTCGTTGCGCGCCTGCTCGAACTCAACGACACGCAGGAGGGCGTGCTCAACATCGTTTTCCGCGTCGCCGACGAACAGGGACTGGCCCTGCTCGATCTGAAGGATCTGCGCGCGACGCTGACATTCGTCGCCGAAAACGCCTCGCAGCTCACGACCAAATACGGCAATGTCGCCGCCGCAACGATCGGCGCGATCCAGCGTCAATTGCTCGTTCTGGAGCAACAGGGCGGCGACAAGTTCTTTGGCGAGCCCGCCCTCGACATCGACGATTTTCTTCAAACGGACCGCGACGGGCGCGGCTACATCAACATTCTGGCCGCCGATCAGTTGATGCGTTCGCCGCGTCTTTACGCAACATTTCTGCTGTGGCTTCTCTCGGAACTGTTCGAGCACCTGCCGGAAGTGGGCGATCCGGACAAGCCGAAGCTGGTGTTCTTTTTCGACGAAGCGCATCTGTTGTTCGACAATGCGCCGCCAGCGCTGATGCGCGCGATCGAGCAGGTCGTGCGCCTCATCCGCTCGAAAGGCGTGGGCGTTTATTTCGTCACGCAAAACCCGCTCGACGTTCCGGACATTGTGCTGGGACAGCTCGGCAATCGCGCCCAGCACGCCCTGCGCGCTTTCACGCCGCGCGATCAGAAGGCTGTGCGCGCCGCCGCCGATACGTTCCGGCAGAACCCGGCTTTCGACACGGCGACTGTCATCACGCAACTGGCGATCGGCGAGGCGCTGGTCTCGATGCTCGACGAAACGGGCGCACCCGAGATCGTTGATCGCACGCTGATCGCGCCGCCGCAGTCGCGCGTCGGGCCAATCGACGGCGGAGAGCGGGCGACGGCGATTTCGAAAAGCCCGTTCTACGGAAAATACGATACGCCCGTGGATCCGGTCTCGGCCTATGAAATCCTGCAGCAGCGCGCGAACGGACGGGCGATCGACATCGGCGCGGGGCCTGCGGTCAATCCCAACGCTCCGGAACAGGCAGGGCTTGGCGGCATTATCGGTTCGCTCGGCGGCATGATCCAGAAGACGCTCGGCGGCGGCGGCGGCTCAAGCCGCAGCGGGCGCATGTCCACTGGCGAATTGATTTTCCGTTCGGCGGTTTCTTCCGCCGCGCGTACAATCGGCTCGACCATTTCGCGCCAGATCTTGCGCGGCACGCTGGGCGGCATGTCGCGATAGGGAGGGTTGTCCATGCCTGCGAAGTTTCTCGCCATTATCGCCGCCGCCGTCGCGGCATGGATATTCGGCGCGATATATTACGGCGTTTTCGGCAAGACATGGATGAGAGCGCTCGGCTGGAGCCCGACCGACATGACGCGGCCGGATGGCAAGCGCGCAACGCCCGTACTGCCGTTGATCGTGTCCTTCGTCGCAGAACTCGTCATGGCCTGGGTGCTGGCCTCGACGATCCGGCATGTCTATGGCGCGGGCGACATTCTCATGGCGCCGGCGCTGAAGATGGCGACGACCTTGTGGGCGGGTTTCGTTCTGCCGACCGTGGCGACGAATTACGCATTCCAGAAACGGCGCGATCTTGTGTTCGCCATCGACATTGTCCACTGGCTCGGCGTGATGCTGATCGAGGGCGCTGTTCTGGCGTTGATGCTATAAGCTGGCGACGCTTTCGTCTCTGATGGGCTGACGGCAATCCGGCGCCGCGCCGGTGTGAGGAATTATGGCCAGCATCGACACCGTTCTGCAGAAAATCGACGAAAATCGCGCAGCAGCGCTGGCGCGTCTGTTCGATCTCATCCGCATCAAATCCATTTCGACCGATCCGGCCTATGCCGAGGAATGCGCGCGCGCCGCCGACTGGCTGGCCAAGGAGTTGACGGGTCTGGGCTTCACCGCCTCCGTGCGCGCCACAGCCGGGCGCCCGATGGTGGTTGGGCACGCCAAGGCGGCGCGCCGCGATGCGCCCCATGTGTTGTTCTACGGCCATTACGACGTGCAGCCGGTCGATCCGCTGGATTTGTGGAAAAGCGATCCGTTCGATCCGCAATTGGTCGATGCAGCCGACGGGCAGAAAATCGTCGCGCGCGGCGCCGCCGACGACAAGGGCCAGCTGATGACCTTTGTCGAGGCGTGTCGCGCCTTTCACGAGACGGGCGGATTGCCATGCGACGTCACGGTCTTTTTCGAGGGCGAGGAAGAGACGGGCTCGCCCTCGCTGCCGCAGTTTCTGGCCGACAATCGCAGCGAATTGTCGCGCGATATTGCGCTCGTATGCGACACGAACATGTGGAATAAGGCGACGCCCGCCATCACCACCATGCTACGCGGCCTCGTGCTGGAGGAAGTCGTGATCCGCGCCGCCTCGCGCGATCTGCATTCGGGCATGTATGGCGGGCCGGCGCGCAATCCCATTCACGTGCTGGCGAAAATCATCGCCGACCTGCACGACGATAAGGGGCGCGTGAAGCTGCCCGGTTTCTACGACGGCGTGACGGAGCTTCCCGAAGAGATCGCCGAACAATGGCGCAATCTCGACTTCGATGCAGACGCCTTCCTGAAGGAGGTTGGTCTTTCGCTGCCCGCCGGCGAAGAGGATCGCAGCGTGCTGGAGCAGATCTGGTCTCGCCCGACCTGCGACGTGAACGGCATCGTCGGCGGCTACACCGGCCAGGGATCAAAAACCGTTCTGCCGGCGCAGGCCAGCGCGAAATTCTCCTTCCGTCTCGTCGGCAAGCAAAATCCGCAGGCCGTGCAGGATGCGTTCCGCGCTTTCGTGCGCGCGCATCTGCCGGAAGATTGCCGCGCGGAATTTCATTCGCACGGCGCAAGTCCGGCGCTGCAATTGCCGTTCGGTTCGGAAGCGCTGGCGCGCGCGCGCCGGGCGCTGACCGCCGAATGGGGCAAGGATTGCGTTCTGAACGCTTCGGGCGGGTCCATTCCCGTCGTCGGCCTGTTCAAGCGCGAGTTGAAAATGGACTCGCTGATGATCGGCTTCGGCCTCGACGACGATCGCATCCATTCGCCGAACGAAAAATACGAATTGTCGTCGTTCCAGAAGGGCGCCCGGAGCTGGGCGCGCATTCTGAACGCTCTGGCGGAGTGATGGCGGCGCTCTGATCGGCCCGCCGCGGCGGCCCTGGCGCGGCGCCCGCCGCCCAGCAATGGCCCGCGCCGCTGCCGCAGCCTTCGATTCAGCAATTCGTCGGCGCCCTCTACACAGCGGCCTTCGCATATGCAAAAAGCCGGGAAAACCGGGCCGAGATGGACGCCATGACCGAGACCTTGCCTTTCGCCACCGCTTTTCCGCCTGTCGAGGAGGCGCGCTGGCGCGATCTGGCGACCGCTGCGCTGAAGGGCCAGCCGTTCGAGAAGCTGGTGGGCAAGACCTACGATGGCGTCGCGGTCGCCCCGCTCTATCGGCGCGCAACGAGCGGCGCCGCCGCAGGCCGGGCCGGCGCCTGGACCATTCTGGCCCGCCTCGACAATCCCGACCCGGCTGCGGCGAACGAACAGGCGCTGCAAGACCTCGAAAATGGCGCGACCGGGCTGCAAATCGCGTTCGCCGGCTCGGCCGGCGCCTATGGTTTCGGCTTGCCCGCCACCGAGGCTGCGCTTTCGGCTGCGCTGGAGGGCGTCTATCTCGATGCAGGCGCTGCGCTCGAACTCGATGCGCCGGGCCATGGCCGCGAGGCGGCGCTGGCGCTCGCCAAGGTGATCGCCGCCCGCAAGATCGATCCGAAGGCGACGCAGATATGTTTTGGCCTTGATCCCATCGGCGCGATCGCGCGCGGCGCCGTGCAGGCGTCCTATAACGATATCCTTCCGCATTTCCTCGACACGGTGCGCGTTCTGCGCGCGGCGGGGTTTTCCGGCCCTCTTACGACGGCGGATGCGCGCGTCGTGCATGCGGCGGGCGGGGCCGAGGCGCAGGAACTGGGTTACGCCATCGGCTGCGCGCTCGCCTATCTGCGCGCGCTCGAAGGCGCGGGCCTCTCGCTTGAGCAGGCGCGCGACGCCATTTCCTTCCGCATCGCCGCCGATGCGGACGAATTTCTGACCGTCGCCAAGCTGCGCGCGCTGGGCCGTCTGTGGGCGCGCGTGCAGGAAGCCTGCGGTCTTGCGCCGAAAGCGGCTCATGTTCACGCCGAAACGGCCTGGCGCATGATGACGCGCCGCGACCCTTACGTGAACATGCTGCGCGCAACGGTCGCCGTTTTTTCCGCCGCTGTCGGCGGCGCGAGCGCCGTCTCGGTGCTGCCCTTCACGCAGGCGATCGGCCTGCCCGACGAATTTGCGCGGCGCGTTGCGCGCAATGCGCAACTGGTGCTGCTGGAGGAATCCAATCTGGGCAAGGTCGCCGATCCAGCGGCCGGCGCGGGCGGGTTCGAGACGCTGACCGATGCGTTGTGCGCCAAGGCCTGGGCCTTTGTGCAGGAAAGCGAAAAGGTCGGCGGCCTTGCCGCCATGCTCGCCAGCGATGTGTTTCAGAAAGCCGTGCGCGCCGTCGCGGCCGAGCGCGCCGTGAATATCGGGCGACGCAAGGATGCGCTGACGGGCGTGAGCGAATTCCCCAACATTCTGGAAAAGCCCGTCGCGGTGCTGGCGCCTGCGCCGCGCGCAGAACCGGCGCGCGCCGGCGCGCTTGCCCCCTACAGGCTGTCGGAGCATTTCGAGGCCCTGCGCGACCGCTCCGACGCGCGCGCGGCCACTGGCGGCAGACCGAAAGTGTTTCTCGCCAATCTTGGGACCATCGCCGCCTTCACCGCGCGCGCGACATTCGCCAAGAATTTTTTTGAAGCCGGAGGGCTCGAGACCTTGTCGAACGAGGGCTTTGCAACCCCGGAAGCGGCGGCTGAGGCTTTCAGCAAAAGCGGCGCGCATATCGCCTGCATCTGCTCGTCCGATGCGGTTTACGCCGAACAGGCCATCGCCACAGCCAAGGCGCTGCAAGCGCATGGCGCGCGCTTTGTCGCGCTGGCCGGCCGCCCCGGCGAGCAGGAAGCGGCCCTGCGCGCGGCGGGCGTTTCCGATTTCATCTTTGCGGGCTGCAATGTGCTGCAGGCGCTCGAATTTGCCTGGAAGGCAGCGTGATGAAGAGCGCCCTCGCTTTCATCGCCGCTGTCGCGGCCGCAACGCCGGCCCTGGCGGCCACGCCTTTTGACGGCGCCTGGAACGTTGTCGTGCATACGCAGGTCGGCCCCTGCCCGTCCGAGATCTCGGGAACGGTCTTCATCGAAAATGGCGACGTGAAGGGCACGAGCGCGCCGGGGATCGGCGTCTGGGGCGGAATCGATCTCAAGGGTCAGGTTTCGACGCGATTCACGCAGGACCGGGACATGCTGCGCGCCTTCGGCAAGGCGACGCATAGCCAGGCGTCGGGCGCGTGGTCGTCCAACACGAAATATTGCGGCGGCCGGTGGGAAGCGCATCGGGCGCGCTGAAGCGGCTGCCCCGCGCCACTTTTTCGCCCAACTTGCAAAGGGGCGGCTCATACGCCAATTAAAGCGCTTCGCCGCGCCTGCGCCTTTTGCGCGCCCGGCCAAGAGCTTCGCATGTCGAAAGAATCCTTTCTCAAAAGCAAATTCGCGCATCTGCAGCCCGACGAGATCGCCAAGGAATGGGTGGAGCGCAATATTCGCGTGCCGATGCGGCGGGCCGAATATGCCCGCCATCCGGTCTCCGACGAGACGCGCGAATGGCTGAAAACGCGCTTCTGCTTCAAGCCGTTCGAGGAAATCGAAAGCTCGCCTTCGGGGCTGATCTATCTGTGCTGCCCCGGCTGGCTGCCGACGCCGGCCGGCGATGTCAATTCAGACATCATGAAGCAATGGCACGGCGCGAAGGCGAAAAAGATCCGCGATTCCATCGTCGACGGCTCCTACAAATATTGCTCGCCGACGCATTGCCCGGCGATTTCCGGCCGCACGCTGCCCTCGCGCGATACGCCTGAAGCGCAGGCGCTGATCAACGGGCCGCTGCCGGCGCCCAAGACAATCAATCTGTCGCACGACCGTTCGTGCAATCTCTCCTGCCCGTCCTGCCGCAACGATCTCATTCTGGCCGGCAAGGCGAAACAGGCCAAGCTCGACGCGCTGATCGAAAAGAGCTTCGTGCCGGTGCTGCGCGAGGTGCAGAATGTGTGGGTGACGGGTTCGGGCGATCCCTTCGCCTCAAACCATTTCCGCCGCCTCATCAAGCGCCTGACGCCGGAAGAGTTCCCCAATCTCAAGATCAATCTCATCACCAACGCGCAATTGCTGGACGAGCGCGCCTGGAAGGATTTGAAACTCGAGGGGCGCGTCGAAAATCTGACGATTTCGGCCGACGCTACGCAGGCGGATACTTACGCCGTGCTGCGTCGCGAGGGCGATTTCGAGCGATTGAAGAAGAATCTCGCCTTCATCAAGACGCTGCGCGAACGCGGCGCTGTGAAAAATCTGACGCTGGCGATGGTCGTGCAGGACCTGAACTTCCGCCAGGCGCCCGAATTCGTGCGCTTCGCCAAGAGCTATGGCGCAGACACCGTGGCGCTGCAGATGATCCGCAACTGGGGCACATACAGCGCCGAAGAATTCAAGCGCGTGTTCATCGCCTCCAAGGAGCATCCCGAGTTCAAGGATTATCTTGCGATGCTCGCCGCGCCTGAATTACGCGAACCAGGCGTCGACGCTGGCAACCTGTTCCATCACGCCGAGCTGGCGCAGGCGGCTTGACGCGACTGCGCGTCGCGCCGTTTCAGAGCGCGGCGTAAAAACGCACCGGCTCGCCGCGCGCTGCGGCCAGAAGCTCGCCCTGCCACATCACGCGCGCGCCGCGCACGATGGTTCCCACCGGCCAGCCCTGCACGCTCTTGCCGTGATAAGGGGTCCATTGCGACCGCGAAGCGATCCAGCCGTCGGTGATCGTTTCGCGGCGCTTCAGATCGACGATCGTGAAATCGGCGTCGTAACCGACCGCCACGCGCCCTTTGCGCGCCATGCCGAACAGCCGCGTGGGGCCAGCGCTCGTCATGTCGACGAAACGCTCGATCGTCATGCGTCCAGCCGCCACGTGATCGAGCATGATGGGCACAAGCGTCTGCACGCCAGTCATACCCGACGGGCTGTCGGGATAGGGCTTGGCCTTTTCCTCCAGCGTATGGGGAGCGTGATCGGAGCCGAGAATATCGGCGACGCCATCCTGCACGCCGCGCCAGATGCGGTCGCGATGGGCGCTGTCGCGCACGGGCGGATTCATCTGCAGTTTCGTTCCGAGCGTTGCATATTCGTCCGCGCTCAGCGTGAGATGATGCGGCGTCACCTCGACGGAGGCGACATCCTTGTGCGCGGCGAGAAACTCGATCTCGGCGCCGGTCGAGACATGCAGCACATGGATCGTTGCGCGATGGGCGCGCGCGATGCGCACAAGGCGCTGCGTGCATTGAAGGGCGGTCGTTTCGTCGCGCCAGACGGGATGCGATGCGGGATCGCCTGGAATGCGCAGGCGCTTGCGCTCTTCGAGCCTGTATTCGTCTTCGGCGTGAAAGGCAGCGCGGCGGCGCGTCTTGGCCAGAATGCGCGCAACGCCGTCGTCATCCTCGACCAGCAGCGATCCTGTCGACGAGCCCATGAACACCTTGACGCCGGCCGCTCCCGGCAGGCGCTCCAGATGGGGAATGTCCTGCGCATTTTCGTGCGTGCCGCCGACCCAGAATGCGAAATCGCAATGCATGCGATGGCGCGCGCGCGCGACCTTGTCCGCCAGTTCGGCCTCGCCCGTCGTCAGCGGGTTCGTGTTGGGCATTTCGAACACCGCGACGACGCCGCCCATGACGGCGGCGCGCGAACCGCTTTCGAGATCTTCCTTGTGCGTGGGGCCGGGCTCGCGGAAATGCACCTGCGTGTCGATAACGCCCGGCAGGATGGTCAGCCCGCGGCAGTCGACGCGCTCGCCGGCCGAAGCGCGCGAAAGATCGCCGATGGCCGCAATCGCGCCGCCGATGACGCCGATGTCGCGTTGGCCGCGGCCGTCGTGGTTGACGAGTTCGCCGCCGGAAAGGATGAGATCGAAGGTCTGCATGGCCCGGTCTTAAAGCAACGCGGCCGGCGCGCAAAGGCCGCGCGCGCCAGACGCGTTCTTGACGAAATCGTCAGATCGCCCAAACTGCCGGGCAGGCGCGGCGTGGGCCAAAAGAACGCGCGGCCGCGCCTTGGGAGAGCCATGCCAGCAGCTTTTTTGCAGGATCGGAGCATCGTCGCCGTCGACGGGCCGGAAGCGCGCAGTTTTCTGCAGGGCCTCGTCACCTGCGACATGAACAAGGTTTCGCCGCATCAGGCCGCCTTCGGCGCGCTTTTGACGCCACAGGGGAAAATCCTGTTCGATTTTCTCGTGATCGAACAGGAGGGGCGCTTCCTGTTCGACGTCGCGCGCGATCGCTTCGTCGATTTCGCAAAACGGCTCGGCTTCTACAAGTTGCGCGCCAAGGCGAGCGTGAACCCGGAGCCTGCGCTGGCGGTCGTCGCCTTCTGGGGCGCGGACGCGCCGCCGCCCGAAGGGCTCGCGGTTTACGACGATCCGCGCAATGCGGCGCTCGGCCAGCGCGCCATCATGACGGTCGATCGCGCGCAGGCCTACGCGCATCAGGAAGGCGCCTATGAGGCCCATCGCATCGCCTGCGCGACGCCGCGCGGCGGCGTCGATTTCCTCTATGGCGACGCCTTCCCGCAAGAGGCGAACATGGATCTGCTGCATGGCGTCGCGTTCGACAAGGGTTGCTATGTCGGACAGGAAGTCGTTTCGCGCATGCACCACCGCGCAACGGCGCGCAAGCGCATCGTCGCCGTTGCAGTTGCGGGCAAGGCTCCCCCGCCCGGCGCGGAAATTCGCGCGGGCGATGCCGTCATCGGCGCGCTCGGCGCCGTCGCCGGCGGCCGCGGTCTTGCGATGGTGCGGCTCGACCGACTCGCCGACGCGGGCGATGCGCCGCTCGAGGCGGGAGAAGCGCGCCTGACCGCCATTTTGTAGTGGCGCGAGGCGGCGGAGCCGTTATTGTTATTTTCCATAACGTCGCCCGACGACGAAAAAGCGCCGAACGAGGGCGCAATCAGGAGGGATAAAATGCATTTTTCCACTCGTATTCTGCTGCTCGCCAGCGCATTTGCGTTCACCGTTCCTGCGCTTGCCGACAATGCGACGCCGGTGAAGATCGGCGTCATCCTGCCGATGACCGGCCCCTCGGCCTCGACCGGCCGCGAGATCGACGCCGCCATCAAGCTCTACATGGCGCAGAAGGGCGACAAGGCCGGCGGCCGCAAGATCGAAATCGTGCTGAAGGACGACACGGGCGTTGCGGACATCACCAAGCGTCTAGCGCAGGAGCTGGTCGTCAACGACAAGGTCTCCGTCATCGCCGGCTTCGGCCTCACCCCGCTCGCGCTCGCTGCGGCGCCCATTGCGACGCAGGCGAAAGTGCCTGAAGTCGTCATGGCCGCCGGCACGGCGACGATTACGGAAGCCTCGCCCTACATCGTGCGCACGAGCTTTACGCTGCCGCAGAATACGGTTCCAATCGCCGATTGGGCGCTCAAGAACGGCGTGAAGAAAGTCGTCACGCTCGTTTCCGACTATGGTCCGGGCATCGACGCCGAAAAGGCCTTCTCCGAGCGCATCAAGGCCGGCGGCGGACAGGTTCTGGACAATCTGCGCGCTCCGTTGCGCAATCCCGAGTTCGCGCCCTTCCTGCAGAAAGCGAAAGACCTGAAGCCGGACGCGTTGTTCCTGTTTGTGCCCTCGGGCTTCGGCGCGCAGTTGATGAAGCAGGTCGCCGAACGCGATTTCGCCAAGGAAGGCGTGAAGGTGATCGGCACCGGCGATGTGACCGACGACGAGCAATTGCAGGGCATGGGCGACGCCGTCCTCGGCATGGTGACGTCGATGGATTATTCGGTCGCGCACAAATCGCCCGAGAACAAGGCATTCGTGGAAGCCTTCATGAAGGCCAATCCTGCGATGCGGCCGAACTTCATGGCTGTCGGCGGTTACGACGGGATGGCGCTGATCTACGGCGCGCTCGAAAAGACCAAGGGCGATACGGACGGCGCGAAGCTGGTGGACGCCATGAAGGGCATGAGCTGGGTCAGCCCGCGCGGCCCGATCTCGATCGATCCGGAAACGCGCGACATCGTGCAGAACGTCTATATCCGCAAGGTCGAAAAGGTCGACGGACAGCTCTACAACGTGGAATTCGAGACGATGCCCAACGTCAAGGATCCCGTGAAAGCAGCCAAAAAAGCAAAGTAAGAAAAGCGGGCAACGAGACGCCGCGGGCCTGCGCCCGCGGCGGCGAGGGAGAAACGCTTGCTCACCAATTTGTTCGACGGCGTTGCGCTTGGCATGCTGCTGTTCGTGCTGGCGGTCGGGCTTTCCGTAACGCTCGGCCTGATGAATTTCATCAATCTGGCGCACGGCGCTTTCGCCATGGCCGGCGGTTATGTCGCGGTCGTGCTGATGCGCCATTACGGCGTGCCGTTTTTTCTGTGCCTGCCTATCGCCTTCCTGACGACAGCGATCGCCGGTGCCATCCTTGAACGCACGCTTTACGTGCGTCTTTACGACAAGTCTCATCTCGAACAGGTGATGTTCACCATCGGGCTCACCTTCATGGCGATGGCGACAGCCGATTATTTCATGGGGGCCAGTCCGCAGATCGTCGACGCGCCACCCTCGCTGGCTGGCAATGTGTCGATCGGCGATCTGGAATTCTCGCGCTACAAGATTTTCGTGATCGTATTTTGCGCCGTTCTTGCATTCGGCTTGCAGACGGCGCTGACGAAGACGCGGTTCGGCTCGCGCTTGCGCGCAGCCGTCGACGATCAGCGCGTCGCGCAGGGTCTGGGCATCGACGTCACGAAAATTTTCGCCATGACCTTCGCGTTGGGTTCGGGCCTTGCCGGGCTCGCCGGCGCGCTGGGAAGCCCGATCATCAGCCTCGATCCGATATTCCCGCTCAAATACATGATCTATTTCATGATCGTCGTTTCAGTGGGCGGCGTCACCACGATCACCGGGCCGTTTCTGGCTTCGCTGCTGCTTGGCGTCGCCGACGTGGCCGGCAAATATTACGTGCCTACGGTCGGCGGTTTCATCATCTACACGTTGATGGTGGCGGTCCTGATCTTCCGTCCACAGGGGCTGTTTGGCCGTCCGGTGAAGAGATGAGCGATACGCCGCTGCAAGCCGACCGCGACAAGGCATTCGCCTTCCTCAAGGCGCAAGCGCGCTGGCGCTGGCCGGAAATCGCATTATGGGCCTTCGCCTTCGCGTCGATCCTGCTGATGCCCTCGCGCGCCTTGCTCATCAACGAAATTGCGATACTCGCGCTGTTTGCGCTCTCGCTCGATCTGATCCTGGGCTATGCGGGCATCGTCTCGCTTGGCCACGGCGCCTTTTTCGGCGTCGGTGCCTATACGGCCGGCCTGCTCGCCAAGGCTGGCGCGGGCGCAGCGCCACTGAGCGATCCGACGCTCGGCCTTCTGGCGGCCGGCGCTACAGCCGCAATGATCGGCTATGCGACGAGTTTTCTGGTCTTGCGCGGCAACGATCTCACCAAATTGATGGTGACGCTCGGCATTGCGCTGATCTTTCAGGAACTCGCCAACAAGTTTTCCGACATCACGGGCGGCGCCGATGGGTTGCAGGGCGTGACGCCCGCGAAAGTGCTCGGCCTTTTTGATTTCGACATCTACGGCAAGACGGCGGCCTTTTATTCCGTCACGGTGCTGTTCCTGCTGTTCTGCGCAGCCCGCGTCATCGTCCATTCGCCGTTTGGCATTTCGCTGCGCGCGATCAAGGGCAATGCGCTGCGAGCGCGCGCCATCGGCGTGCCGGTTGATGCGCGTTTGCGCGCCATCTACACGCTTGCGGCCGCCTATGCCGGCGTCGCCGGCGCTCTGCTCGCGCAAACGACAGCGCAGGTTTCGCTTGATGTGCTGGAGTTCCACCGCTCCGCCGACACGCTCCTGATCGTCGTTCTGGGCGGCGTCGGCACGCTTTACGGCGCGGTCGTGGGCGCGGCGGCGTTCAAGATGATGTATGATTTCATCTCGTCCTATACGCAGCAATACTGGCAATTCTGGCTGGGTCTCATTCTGGTGGTGCTCGTGCTGTTCGTGCGCGGCGGCATCATGGGACTGATCGCGCGGCTGACCGGTCAGGAGGAGCGCGCATGAACGCAATCCTTCAGACCAAAGGCCTGATGCGCATGTTTGGCGGCCTCACCGCCACCAACAATGTCACGTTTTCCTTGCCGCGCGGCGCCCGTCATGCGTTGATCGGCCCGAACGGCGCCGGCAAGACGACATTCGTCAATCTGTTGACCGGCGTGCTTGCGCCGACATCGGGCGACATTTTTTTCGACGGACAGAATGTCGCCTCATGGCCCGCCTATCGACGCGCGCGCGCCGGCCTTGCGCGCACGTTTCAGATCAACCAGCTTTTTCTTGATTTCACGCCGATCGAAACGCTCGGCTTTGCGCTGTCGGAAGCGCGCGGCGAAGGCGCGCAATTCTGGCGTCGCATCGGCACCCATCGCGGCGTTGTCGATGAATCGGTCGATATTCTCGAAAGGCTCGGCCTTGGGGATGTGCTGACGCGCCGCGTCGGATTGTTGCCATACGGCAAGCAGCGCCTGCTCGAAATCGCCATAGCGGTCGCCGGAAAGCCGAAGGCGTTGTTGCTGGACGAGCCCGCCGCAGGCGTGCCGGAAGGCGAACGCGAGCAGATTTTGCAAGTGATCGAAGGGCTGCCCGCCGAGATGGCCCTGATGCTGATCGAACACGATATGGAACTGGTATTTCGTTTCGCCAAGAGCATTTCCGTGCTTGTTCAGGGCGCGCTTTTCGCTGAAGGCGAGCCGGCCGAAATCGCACGCGATCCTCGCGTGAAGCAGGTCTATCTCGGCGAGAGCGAGGTGGAGCATCATTTCGAGGCGCGGGCATGAGCGCGCTGCTCGACATTCAAAATCTCGCCGCGGGATATGGCGAGGCGATCGTTATCGGCGATCTCAGTCTTGCGCTGAAACAGGGCGAATCGCTCGCGCTTCTGGGCCGCAACGGCGCCGGCAAGACGACTCTGATGAATTCGATCATCGGCGTCACGCGGCGGCGCGGCGGGCGCATCATGCTCGACGGGCGCGACATCACCGCGCTGAAGCCCGACAAGCGCGCGCGCGCGGGCGTCGGCTGGGTGCCGCAGGAGCGCAATATCTTCCGCTCTCTGACGGTGGAGGAAAATATCACCACCGTCGCCATGCCCGGCAAATTCGATTTGAAGCGCATCTACGAAATGTTTCCGCGTCTTCACGAGCGGCGCAGCAATATGGGCGACCAGCTGTCCGGCGGCGAGCAGCAGATGCTTGCGGTGGGGCGCGCGCTGGCGCTCAATCCGAAAATCCTGCTGCTCGACGAGCCGCTGGAAGGCCTTGCGCCGATCATCGTGGACGAGTTGCTCGCCGCGCTGCGCAGGATCGTGCGCGAGGAAGGCATGTCCGCGATCATCGTCGAACAGAGTGCGCGCAAAATTCTGCCGCTTACCGATCGCGCCATCATTCTCGAGCGCGGCGCGATCGCCTGGTCGGGAGATAGCGGCGCGCTTCTGGACGATCGCGAAGCGCTCGCTAACTTGCTTTCAGTCGCCGAAAAGAAGTAGCGGCGCCTGCGACCATCCGAGGGGGCCACGATGACGCAAGCGCAAGAACAGATGAGAGTGGCATTTCGCTACGAGGCGCAGGATCATGTCGAAGCGCAGCGCCTGCATGCGCGCCTTCGGCCCGGCGGCTGGCTCTTTCTCGCGGCGATCGCCCTCACGGCGCTGACCTTCGCCTACTTTCGCGATCACGACCTGCGGGCGCTCGCCTTCGCGATTTTCGGCGGCGCCGCCTCAGGCGCGCTTGGTCTGGCTTTATATCGCTACGGATTGCTGACCGCTCTCGCCAAAAGGACTTACGCGCGGTATCCGCTCGCGCAGCTCGAACGCAGCGTCACGCTGACGCCCGAAGGTTTGCGATACTTTTCTGCGCGCGGCGATTATCATCTGCAATGGTCTGATCTCATCGGCTGGCGCGCGAACGACAAAATGCTGCTGCTCTATACAGCGCCGCGCCTCTTCGTCCCTGTGCCCGCACGGCTTGCCGCGCTCGGATTTCCGTTCGAAGCTATGAAGCAAGCCGTGGCGGCTCACCTTCCCCAACGCTGAACAAGGAGCGCGGCGTGCAGATTACGGATATTTTCGGCGCCGATATTCCCTTCGTGCGATTTTGCGGCATCGAGCCGATCGATTGCGCGCCGGGGCGTTCGCATCTCGAAGTCACGATCGAACCTCACCACGCCAACCAGATGGGCGTTGCGCATGGCGGCCTGCTGATGACCTTGCTGGATGTTGCGATGGGCAGCGCGGCGCGGCTCGCCGCCGGCGCCAATGTCATCACCGTCGATCTGCAAACCGCCTTTCTGGCGCCCGCCGCGGGGCGGCTCGCCGGGCGCGGCAGGGTCGTTCGCGCGGGCAAGTCGCTGCTGTTTGTGGAGGGCGAGGTGACCGATGCTGCGGGCGAACTGGTGGCGCGCGGCTCCTCCGTCTTCAAGACCGCCGCGCCACCGAAACGGGCGCCCTGAGCGTCGCATTCCCTCGGCAAAGCCGGTATATCGGGGCCCATGCAGCCTGGCCGCGCCGATTCCCGCAGCGATGAACTCATTCCGCGCATTCTGGCCGGAGAACGCGCCGCGCTGGCGCGCGCCATCACGCTGATCGAAAGCCGCCGCGCCGACCATCGCGCTGAGGCCGCGCGGCTGCTGCAGGCGCTGCTGCCGCAAACCGGCAAGGCGGTGCGCGTCGGCGTCACCGGGGTGCCGGGCGTCGGCAAATCGACGACGATCGACACGCTGGGCGCCAATCTGTGCGACGAGGGCCACAAGGTCGCAGTGCTGGCGGTCGACCCTTCCTCGTCGCGTTCGGGCGGCTCGATCCTCGGCGACAAGACGCGCATGGCGCGGCTGTCGGCCCATCCCAACGCCTTCATTCGCCCCTCGCCCTCCGCCGGCGCGCTCGGCGGCGTCGCCGCGCGCACGCGCGAGACGATGCTCGTGTGCGAGGCCGCTGGTTTCGACACGATCCTTGTCGAGACGGTTGGCGTCGGCCAATCGGAAACGTCCGTCGCGGACATGACCGATTTTTTTCTCGTGCTGATGCTTCCGGGCGCGGGCGATGAATTGCAGGGCGTGAAAAAAGGCGTGCTCGAACTTGCCGACATGATCGCGGTCAACAAGTCGGACGGCGCAAACCGAGTGCGTGCGGAAGCGGCTGCGGCCGAATACCAGGCGGCGCTGCACATTCTGCAGCCGGCTTCGCGCAACTGGTCGCCGCCTGTCGTGCTCGTTTCGGGTCTTGCCAATGAGGGCCTCGGCGCGATGTGGGAGAAAGTGCTCGAACATCGTCGGCGCATGGTCGCCAGCGGTGAGTTTGCCGCGCGGCGGCGCGACCAACAGGTAAAATGGATGTGGTCCATGCTGGAAGAGCGGCTGCTGGCGCGCCTTAAAAGCGACGCGCGCGTGCGCGACAGACTGCCTCAGCTTGAACGCGCGGTCGCCGACGGGGCCTTGGCGCCGACGCTGGCCGTCGACGAAATCGCGAAACTGCTGGGAGCTTGACGATGGAGCACTATGGGCCGTTTGCGCTGCAGATATTGCAGATCATCTGGGTCGATCTGCTTTTGTCGGGCGACAACGCCGTGGTGATCGCGCTCGCCTGCCGCGCCTTGCCGGAACGGCAGCGGAAAATCGGCGTTATTCTCGGCGCGGGCGCTGCCGTCGCCTTGCGCGTGCTGTTCCTCTTCATCGTCGTGCAGCTGCTGGCGCTCCCGTACCTGCGCATCGTCGGGGGCGTTCTGCTTCTGATCATCGCGGTTCAGCTCATTCTCGGCGACGAGGACAGCGAACATGACGTCAAGGCGCAGCCCAATCTCATCGGCGCCGTGACGACCATTGCAATCGCCGACGCCGTCATGTCGCTCGACAATGTCGTGGCCATCGCGGGCATCGCGCGCGACCACATGGGGTTGATGATTTTCGGCGTGCTGCTGTCGATTCCCTTCGTGGTTTTCGGCGCCGGGGCGCTCATGCGCATGATCGAGCGTTTTCCCATCATCGTGTGGGCCGGCGGCGCGCTGCTCGGCTGGGTGGCGGGCCAGATGATCGCCGAAGAGCCGTTCGTGCATGACTGGCTCGCACGCATTGGGCCCGTGCCGCCGCTCACGCTCGCTGCGCTCGGCGCAACGCTGACCATCGCGATCGCGCTGGTGATGAAGCGTGGCGCGAACGACCGCAATTAATTATTCATCGTTCTGCGAACGCCAACTTTAGGCCAAGCGTGACAAATGCGCCTGCAAAAATACGGCGTAGCCAGGCCATAACGGATGGGCGCGAGATAACATGGTCCCGCACCCGCGCCGCAAAAGCGCCATACCCGACGAAGACGAAAAATGTGATTGCCATAAAAACAACGCTCAATTGCAACATATGCGCAAGTGGTGCGCCGTCATCATGCGCGATAAACTGCGGCAGAAAAGCGAGAAAGAAAATTGAAAGCTTTGGGTTGAGAATGTTGATCAGAAATCCCTTGGATGCGATACGCACTGCCGTGAAAGCTGCGACCTCTCTTTCAACCTTGAGCGCTCCGCTGTCTTGCAGAGAACTCCACGCCATATAAAGCAGATAAGCGACGCCTGCATATTTCATGGTTTGAAACGCCAGCGCGCTCGTGTGCAGCAACGCTGCGAGTCCTAAAACCGCCGCCGCAATATGTGGGATGATACCCAGCGTGCAGCCCGCAGCAGCAGCGACGCTGGCGCGAAAGCCGCCCGAAAGACCAGTCGCAAGGGTGAAAAGAACCCCAGTCCCCGGCGCGACCACGACAATAAACGCGGTGATCAAAAATCCCATACTCATCGGTCGCCCTGTCACAAGATTGTCGGATTTGCGCTACTTTTCAGCCCGGAAAAGCTAATAGGAGCCGTAACATTGCACGCGCTAAGTCGCCCAGCAAACCCTGTTAACCTTCCTTTCATCATGGAAGGCGCATTTGAGGATGGGTTTTTCCCCTTTGTTCGCTTTCGGGTCTTATAAACGATGAAATCGTCTTTTGCGGCGCGCGGCGCCGCCATGGCGTTGGCGCTGACGCTCGGCGCCTGCGCATCCGCATCGTCTGGCTTTTCCGACGTCGCCGATCAGGTGGCGAGCGTCCGCGCATCCTGGTCGCAGCCGAAGGCCGCGCCCGCATCCGTGCAATTGTTCGTGGCCTCGACGCGGCGCAAGGCCGGCGAGGTGCAGGACGGCCACGCACGCTTCTTTCTGCAATCTGTGAGCATTCCGCCCGGCCACAAGCCCGGCGCCATCGAGGCGCCGCGTTTTGGCGCGCCGGACCCGGCCGAGCATTTCACGCTGGCCCGTTCGCGCGCGCTGGACGGCAACGAATTTCCCGCCGAACTGGCGGCGCATATTTCCGGCCGCGTCGGCAATGCGCGCGACGTGCTGGTCTATGTGCACGGCTTCAACACCTCGCAGGCCGAAGCGCGCTTCCGTCTGGCGCAGATCGTCGCGGACGGCGGTTTCGCCGGCGTGCCGGTGCTCTTCACGTGGCCGTCGAAGGGTGAATTGTTCGCCTACGAATCCGACAAGGAAGCGGCGACCGTCTCGCGCGATGCGCTTGAAAAGCTGTTGCTCGATCTGGCGCATGCGCCGGGCGTCGGCCGCGTGCAGGTGCTGGCCCATTCGATGGGCGCGTGGCTGACGATGGAAGCGTTGCGCGAAACGGCCATTGCGGGCCATGGCGATCTCGACGGCAAGCTCGGCTCGGTGATGCTGGCTGCGCCCGACATCGATCTGGCCGTGTTCCGCCAGCAGGTTTCGCGGCTCAACGCCTCGCATGTTTCGGTTTTCGTTTCGCGCGACGATCGCGCGCTGTCTCTGTCGAGCCGCATAGCGGGCGACAGGCCGCGCCTTGGCGCGATGGATCCCTCGCGCGCGGCGGACGCCGCCGCCATCGACGCCATGGGCGTGCGCGTCTACGATCTTTCGATGCTGCGCTCGGGTTTCATCGGCCACGACACTTATGCCGACGCGCCGGACGCCGTGCGCCAGATTGGCGCGACACTGACGAAGAAGCGCGAGGCCGACGCCGATGTGCAGGCCGTGATCGGCGAGCGGCCCGATCCGGTGCAGACGGCGCCCGCGCCGATCAATGTGCAGAATGCGCCGATCATCGCAGAGCCGCTCCCGGCGCCGGCGGCGACGGCGGCGAAATAACCTTCAGTCTTCAGAAGGGCGCGTCGCGACGGGGCGGGTGCGGCGCATAGGCGTTGTGCGCAGGGCTTGCGGCTTCCCCGGTCGCGCCCACGCGACTGTGGGCGGTGTGCAGCCGCGCGAGCAGACCCTTGCGCTTGCAAACGTAATAATAACCGCCCGCATAGAGCCGCACGGCGCCATCCTCGTTATGGCCGGCGCAAAGATAAGCGTTGGCGAGGTAGGGAACGGCGTAGGTCAGATTGGTTTCGCCGTTCAGCAAACCGGATGCGCCGCCGCGATAGCCCATGCCCTGCGCGGTTTGCAACTTGATCTGCATGAGCCCGTAATGGCCGTGATTGATGGCGCGCTCGTTGTATCGGCTCTCGCGCACGATCACGCGATGGACGAGGCGCTCGGGCACGCCGTGCTGGCGCGCAAGGCGCGCCACTGCGGCGTCGTAACGCGTGTCATGCGCCAGCGCTGGCAAGCAAACCGCCGCGACGTAAGCCGCGGCGGCGATCAGTCGTGCGGCCTGCACCGGCATCAATCCCAGTTCGGGCCGTGGCGGCGGTGGCGCCAACGGCGACCGTCGCCATCGCCATCGCCGTAACCGTAACCGTAACCCCATCCGCGATTGCGCTCGACGCAAACGAGGCGGCCCCAGTTGTTGCCGATATCGGCGTCGGGGCCGCAATCGCGCACGTCGATATGCGCAGGCATAAGGCCGTTGACGCCGTTCAGGCACATGGCGTCGATATAGGGGCCGCGCTGAACGAACTGCGGGCATGTCGCCTGCGCGCTATAGGCGAAAGCCGACGGCGCGGCGAACAGGACGCCCGCAAAGACGGCGCCGCCCAAAATCGCATTCTTCATCACCAATTCCTCCGATGCGCGGCCAAAGCCGCCGGCGCATTATACCGCCACACTCATTTGGGCGTAACCAAGGCGGCGGTTCAACTCGTCGATCAGGCCGCCGGCCGCCTCTGCGATGACCGTGCCGGGCGGGAAGATCGCGCTGGCGCCCGCCGCGCGCAGCGCATCGAAATCCTGCGGCGGGATGACGCCGCCCACGACGATCATGATATCGCCGCGCCCCTGCTTCTCCAGCGCCTCGCGCAATTGCGGCACGAGCGTGAGATGGCCCGCCGCCAGCGACGAGATGCCGACGATATGCACGTCGTTTTCCACCGCCTGGCGCGCTGCCTCCTCGGGCGTTGCGAACAGCGGGCCGATGTCGACGTCGAAGCCGAGATCGGCGAAAGCCGAAGCGATGACTTTCTGGCCCCGGTCATGGCCGTCCTGCCCGACCTTGGCGACCAGAATGCGCGGGCGGCGACCGTCGTTTTCCTCGAAAGCGGCGACCTGCTTCTGCACGCGCTGGATAGCGTCCGAATTCACGCCGGCCTCCCGTTTGTAAACGCCGGAAATCGATTTGATCTCGGCGCGATGACGGCCGAAAACCTTTTCGAGCGCGTCGGAAATTTCGCCGACCGTCGCCTTGGCGCGCGCTGCATCGATGGCGAGCGCCAGAAGATTGCCCTGCCCGCGCGCGCCCTCGGTCAGCGCGGCCAGCGCTTGCTGACATTTGGCCTCGTCGCGTTCGGCGCGCAGGCGGCGCAATTTTTCGAGTTGCTGCGCGCGCACGGCGGAATTGTCGACCTTGAGCACGTCGATCGGCTGCTCGTTGGTCGGCTTGTATTTGTTCACGCCGATCACCGCCTGCTGGCCGGAATCGATGCGCGCCTGCGTGCGCGCGGCCGCTTCCTCGATGCGCAGCTTGGGAATGCCGGCGTCGATCGCCTTGGCCATGCCGCCGAGCTTTTCGACTTCCTGAATATGGCCCCACGCCTTTTTCGCCAGATCGGCGGTCAGGCGCTCGACATAATAGGAGCCGCCCCAGGGATCGATGATGCGCGTGGTGCCGCTTTCCTGCTGCAAAAAGAGTTGCGTGTTGCGGGCGATGCGCGCGGAGAAATCGGTCGGCAGCGCCAGCGCCTCGTCCAGCGCATTGGTGTGCAGCGATTGCGTGTGTCCCTGCGTCGCCGCCATCGCCTCGATGCAGGTGCGCATGACATTGTTGAACACGTCCTGCGCGGTGAGCGACCAGCCCGAGGTCTGCGAATGCGTGCGCAACGGCAGGCTCTTTTCGGACTTCGGTCCGAAATCCTTCACCAGTTTCGCCCAGATCAGCCGCGCGGCGCGCAGCTTGGCGACTTCCATGAAGAAGTTCATGCCGATGGCCCAGAAGAAGGACAGGCGCGGCGCGAACTGATCGACGCTGAGCCCCGCCTTCACGCCGGCGCGGATATATTCGACGCCGTCCGCCAGCGTGTAGGCCAGTTCCAGATCCTGCGTCGCGCCGGCTTCCTGCATGTGATAGCCGGAAATCGAGATCGAATTGAACTTCGGCATATGCTGCGAGGTGAAGGCGAAAATGTCGGAAATGATGCGCATCGAGGGTTGCGGGGGATAGATGTAGGTGTTGCGCACCATGAATTCTTTGAGAATGTCGTTCTGAATCGTGCCCGAAAGTTTTTCCGGCGGCACGCCCTGCTCTTCCGCCGCGACGATATAGAGCGCGAGCACCGGCAGCACGGCGCCGTTCATGGTCATCGACACGCTCATCTGGTCGAGCGGAATGCCGGAGAAGAGCGTGCGCATGTCGTAGATGGAATCGATGGCGACGCCCGCCATGCCGACATCGCCCGCAACGCGCGGGTGATCGGAATCATAGCCGCGATGCGTCGCCAGATCGAAGGCGACCGAAAGGCCCTTCTGACCCGCCGCGAGATTGCGCCGATAGAAGGCGTTGGAATCCTCCGCCGTCGAGAAGCCCGCGTATTGCCGCACTGTCCAGGGCTGGTTGACATACATGGTGGGATAAGGCCCGCGCAGATAAGGCGCGGCGCCGGGGAAAGAGTCGATATAGGCAAGATCGGCGATGTCGGCGGGGCCGTACGCGGGTTTTACGGCAATGCCTTCGGGCGTGAGCCACGGCGCCGCGTCGTTGGCGGGCGTCTGCGGCGCGGCGGCGGCGGGGGCGAAGGCGACGTCGGCGAAATTGGGTATGCGGGTCATGGCTCTGGTCCGGGCAGGCGGCCGGGCAGGCCCGGCGCGCTCAGGATTTCAAGCCATTATAGCGGGGTGGTGTGCAGTGCGGCAATGTGAACGACTAAGCCACGAATTTGCCAATGCGTCGGAATGCCTCCTCGAAACGGCGCAGAGTTTCTTGCTCGGCTTTTCCTTCTTTACTGAGAATTTCTGGATGTTGAAGTAGATATAGAGCCGGGTCATAGTGGCTGAATTCAGGGATTGAATTCGGCAAGAGTCGAAAATACGCCTCGGCCTTCTTGACCAAGCGGGTCGTTGTTGTGTCCGCAGCCTCAAGTTTCTGGGCTGTTAGCTCATGCTCGCCCCGTAGGTTGTAAGCCTGATTTACAATGTCAACAAACAATTGTGGTTCGAAGAAATCTTCGATGTCTGCCTCGTCTTTTCCAGCAATTTCTGTCGCAAGAACAATTCGATCATGTTCGAGAAGTTCTGATTTATAGAGATCGTCTAGTTTTTTCTTCTGACCTCGTTCGAAATCGGTCAGGACCGCTATATTGAGCTTGTTTCCGTAAAACAATCTCACGAACGGGAGAACTTTATCTATACCGCCAGACGGACAGATGGCCCATGCAGATGAAAGATGTGTACGTTGGGCTTTCTTCAGAACCGCGGAAGCGGCCTGAAGATATAAAATGTCACTTGGACCTTCCACCAAAAGCGTATTTAAACCGATGACAAGCGTCTGCGTTATTTCAAAACCCATTGCGCCAAATATCGGAATATTGGTTTGAGGGTCTGTAGTTAAAACGTCGGCTCTGATTTTCGTGCCAACCGATGTTCTTCGTTGGCGCCTGTCTAGAACAACGACATCTTCGACTGTACGGACGCTTGCAAGATTATCTGCCGGGACCATAAATGGTGAATGGGTGGACCATATCACCTGATGATTGGGTTCAATTTGTTCCGCAAAATATCTCAGCAGGTCTTTCTGAGCGGTCCCGTGAAGGGTGAGGCCGGGTTCATCAAGCAGCAAAATGACGTTCCCATGTCCTTTTTTTATCTGAGCAAATTTGACGAGAAAGGAGAAAAACCAGATGAATCCTGCTGAGCGCTCTGAAAATGGAACGCTGACGCCGTGCAAGCCATTTTCGACGCGAGCACGAGCCACCGGGCCGCTGTTGAAAGGCGCGCGATCGCCAGATTTGCCTTCCGAGAAAATGACTTTGATCTTGAGTTCGTCGTTTTGTGTCCAGTACTCAAATATCTGATCTGTTATCCGTAGTGCAGCCGCTTCGCATTTGGCGTTAAGCTCCTCGAAATTATTTGTCTTCGCAAGATCGTCTAGGTTTGTTCCCGCATACTCAAGGAAATCTAAAAATACTTTGTCGCCACTGGACATTGGGACATTATTCTGTTTGTCGTTGTTGAGCCTGTTGATCGAAATTTCCCCACTCATGCGATCATAGTGCGAAAAATACATGAATTTCGGCATTCTCGCGCTAAGTATGTCAAGCGCGCGCAGAAGGCTTGAGTGATCGCGGTATTTTGCGATTACTTGAAATAATTTCTCCTGTGCATCAGTGCGAGAGGAAATTTGGGAAAGAGCGTCATAAGCCTTGTGCGTTGTTTTTGCAGCACTTAACGGCGCGCAATCCTCGGTGCTCAGGGCAAAGCGCTTATAAAGATTGGAAAGGACTTTTTCTTCGTCGATCGGTACGACCCAGCTCGTCCCATCCTGCTCGTAACTCTTGGAAACGGTGACTGTATCGGACGTGAGAACCCGCTCTCCGAGCTCCTTTTCTACTGCCGCACGATCTGATTCGTTCAGCTCCCAGACAGTCGTCATTACAACCGCTTCATCGTCTGGATGCCGTTGCGCATACTCTGCCAGGTGCCGCCGTGGATAGTTTTCAATTTTCCCATATTGCTTGAAAGAAGTGTCGGTCGAGCGAATGCCTTCCAGAGCTCTCAGGAACGCCGACTTGCCAGCCTCGTTCTTACCGACGAGGCATGTCGATTGACCAATATCGACCTCATTGGAGTCGACTATGTTCCTGTAATTTCTAGCGTGAGCCTTTATTAATTTCATCGCTGGATCCGCGCGGCCGTCTGAGTTGCAGAAGTTCGATCCATGCATTAGGCAGATACAAAACATGAACAGTCAAGTAGAGTTCCGAGTTATGCACTGCCTTACTTAATGCTGTCATTTTGGCCTCTACTGGTGTGGCAGGACGGTTGCCCGCCCGCACCCCCCAGTCCATAACCCCCGCATGATTCGCATCGACAAAATCTCCAAGCAGAACGGCCATCAGATCGTCTTCATCGAGGCCTCCGCCGTCATCCTCAGGGGCGAGAAGGCTGGCCTTGTCGGGCCCAATGGCGCCGGCAAGACGACGCTGTTCCGCATGATTGCGGGCGAGGATTCTCCCGACGAGGGGCAGGTCTCCGTCGATCGCGGGACCACCATCGGCTATTTCAGCCAGGATGTCGGCGAGATGGCCGGGCGCAGCGCTGTGGCGGAGGTGATGGATGGCGCGGGGCCGGTGTCGGCGGTTCTGGCCGAGATGAAGGCGCTGGAGGCGGCGATGGCCGATCCGGCGCGCGCGCACGAGATGGACGCCATCATCGAAAACTATGGCGCGGCGCAGGCGCGGTTCGAGGAACTCGACGGCTATGCGCTCGATGCGCGCGCCCGCGAAATTCTCGCGGGGCTCTCCTTCACGCAAGAGATGATGGACGGCGATGTCGGGCATCTGTCCGGCGGCTGGAAGATGCGCGTGGCGCTGGCGCGCATTCTGCTGATGCGGCCGGATCTGATGCTGCTCGACGAGCCCTCGAACCATCTCGATCTCGAAAGCCTGATCTGGCTCGAACAATTTTTGCGCGGCTATGACGGCGCCGTGCTGATGACGTCGCACGACCGCGAATTCATGAACCGCATCGTCGCCAAGATCATCGAGATCGACGGCGGAACGTTGACGACCTATTCGGGCGATTACGAATTCTACGCCGAGCAGCGCGCGCTCGCCGAAAAGCAGCAGCAGGCGCAGTTCGAGCGCCAGCAGGCGATGCTGGCGAAAGAGATCGAATTCATCGAGCGCTTCAAGGCGCGCGCCTCGCACGCCGCGCAGGTGCAAAGCCGCGTGAAGAAGCTCGAGAAGATCGACCGCGTCGAGCCGCCGCGCCGGCGCCAGACGATTGCCTTCGATTTTCCGCCCGCCCCGCGCTCGGGCGAGGATGTCGCAACGCTCAAGGGCGTGTCGAAACATTACGGCGCGCGCGCCATTTACGACGGGCTCGATTTTCAGGTGCGCCGACGCGAGCGCTGGGCCGTGATGGGCGTCAACGGCGCTGGAAAATCGACGCTGCTGAAACTGATCGCGGGCTCAGCGCAGCCGGATGCGGGCGACGTCGCCATCGGCGGCAGCGTCAAGATGGGTTATTTCGCACAGCATTCGATGGATGTGCTGGATGGCGAGCGGACGATTTATGAATCGCTCGAAGGCTGGTTTCCGCAAGCCGGCCAGGGTTCGCTGCGCACGCTCGCGGGCTGTTTCGGCTTCTCGGGCGACGATGTGGAAAAGCCCTGCCGCGTGCTGTCGGGCGGCGAGAAGGCGCGGCTCGTCATGGCGAAAATGCTCTACGATCCGCCGAATTTTCTCGTGCTCGACGAGCCGACCAACCATCTCGACATGGCGACGAAAGACATGCTGATCGCCGCGCTCGCCAATTACGAGGGCGCAATGCTGTTCGTCTCGCACGACAGGCGCTTTCTGGCGGCCTTGTCGAACCGCGTGCTCGAACTGACGCCCGAGGGCGTGCATCAATATGGCGGCGGCTACACCGAATATGTCGCGCGCTCGGGGCGCGAGGCGCCGGGGCTGCACGAGTAGTCCGCGCCTGCGGCCCTGACGCACTTTCGCGATTGCGCCAAGGCGTTATGCTAGCCGCATGAGCGCCAATCTCCTTTCCGCCGAAACCTCGCCCTACCTGCTCCAGCATGCGCATAATCCCGTGCACTGGCGCCCCTGGGGCGCGGCGGCGCTGGAGGAGGCGCAGCGGCTCGACAAGCCGATCCTGCTGTCCATCGGCTACGCCGCCTGCCACTGGTGCCATGTGATGGCGCATGAATCCTTCGAGAACGACGAGACGGCGGCGCTGATGAACGCGCAGTTCGTCTGCGTGAAAGTCGATCGCGAGGAGCGGCCGGATATCGACCACATCTACATGAGCGCGCTGCATGCGCTCGGCCAGCAGGGCGGATGGCCGCTGACGATGTTTCTGGCGCCGGACGGACGGCCGTATTTCGGCGGCACCTACTGGCCGCCCGAACCGCGCTGGGGCCGACCGGCGTTCCGGCAAATTCTCGAAGGCGCGGCGCGCGTCTTTCGTGAAAACCGCAAGGGCGTTGCGGAAAACGGCGCGGCGCTGACCGAACATTTCGCGCAAATGTCCGCCGCTGCGCCCGGCGGCGCCATCGCGCCGCAAACGCTGACGGCGGCCGCCCATGCGGTGCTGGGCCAGATGGACCCCGTTTATGGCGGCATGGGCGATGCGCCGAAATTTCCCAATGCGCCGATCTTCCGCTTTCTGTGGCAGGACTATGCGCGCACGGAAGATGCGCGCGCGCGCGAGGCCGTGCGCAACCTCCTCAACGCTTTGTGCGAAGGCGGCATTTACGATCATCTCGGCGGCGGATTTGCGCGCTACGCCACCGATGCGCAATGGCATGTCCCGCATTTCGAGAAGATGCTCTACGACAACGCGCAAATTCTCGAACTGCTGGCGTTTGCGCATGCCGATCAGCCTTCGCCGCTCTATGCCGAGCGCGCGCGCGAAACAGTCGCCTGGCTGCTGCGCGAAATGGCGGGACCGCGCGACGCACAGGGCGACGCCGCTTTCGCCGCCGCGCAGGACGCCGATCAGGAAGGCGAGGAAGGCCTGTTCTACACCTGGCGCGCCGAAGAGATCGAACAGGCCCTCGGCGCGCAGGCGCAGGCTTTCATGCAGGCCTATGACGTGCGCCCGCGCGGCAATTGGGAGAACCGCAACGTCCTGCGCCGTCTTGGGCCCCATGGCGCGCCGCCGGAGGAAGCGGCGCTCGCCCGTTCGCGCGCGACGTTGTTCGCCCTGCGCGAAAAGCGCGAGAAGCCGGCGCGCGACGACAAGATACTGGCCGACTGGAACGGTCTGATGATCCGCGCGCTGGCGCGCAGCGCCATCGCCTTTGCTGAGCCCGCATGGCTGCAGGCGGCGCAAGCGGCCTATCGTTTCGTGATGGCGAATGTGCGCGACGGGCGCGGCCATCTCGCGCACGCCTGGCGCGGGCGCGTTTCGGCGGCTGGCCAGCTCGACGATTACGCCGCGATGACGCTGGCGGCGCTCGCGCTGTTCGAAGCGAGCGGCGACACCGCATGCCTCGACGATGCGATCATTCTCGCCGCAACCGCGCGCGCCAAATTCGGCGATGCGGACGGCTCTTATTTCCAGACCAGTTTCGACGCCGCCGATGTCCCGGGCGCGCGGCCGCGCCATGCGCGCGACAACGCAACGCCATCGGGCGCCGGCATGATGGCGCAGGCGTTCGCGCGGCTGTGGCTGCTGACCGGCGAGGCGACGTGGCGCGATCAGGCCGAAGCGCTGGTGAGCGCATTTTCCGGCGCCGGCCCCGCGCTCGTGCAAAGCCCGACGCTGCTCGGCGCTGTCGATATGCTCGAGCGTGGGGCGACGGCGGTGGTGGCGGGCGATGCCGGCGCGCAGCCGCTGCTGGCGCTTGCGCGCGCTGCGCCCGATCCTGCGCTTGCCGTGCTGCATGCGCGCGAAGGCGAAGTCTTCGCGGATGACAATCCCGCGCACGGCCGCGCGCCCATCGGCGGCAAGGCGGCGGTTTATATTTGTCGGAACATGACCTGCGGTCTGCCGATCGCAGACGCTGCGGAATTGGCGAATGCGCTCAGTCTTACCGCGTCCAGGGTTTGACGTTGTTCACATCCCAGTCGTCGCCGGAAATGCGGCAGGCGGCGCCCTGCATGTCTTCGTGACCCTTCGAGGTGTCGATCTTCGCGACAAAAGCGCGGCAGACGCGCCCATCGACCGGATAGGGCAGCGCCACAGGCGCGATCGAGCCCTTGGCCTTGCTGGCGGGATTGTCCCAGGAGACGGGCGCGCCCGAGCCCTGCGGATCGAGCGCCGTGGCCAGGGCGGCCTTCGCCCTGCGCCAATCCTCCTCGTCGAGACGGCGCGAGAGCGGGGAAACCGGCTTGGCGATGGAGCCGGTGACATCCTCGTCGCTTGCCTTGTCCGAAAGGCCGGGCAGCGGAATGGCGACCGAGCAGCCGCAAAGCTGCAGGGCTACGAGCAAAGCCGAAGCCGCGCGTCCTGGAGCCTTGAAACCGACCCACGCTAGAGCCATACGAATTTCGACCCGATACAAAAGAAAGCAATCGTCATGAATTCTCTCGCAGAGGGGTTAACGCCCGGTGACTTCACCGAAGCCAACGAACCTTTCGCCCTTTTTCTGCGCTGGCTGGACGAAGCGCGGGCCAAGGAGATCAACGACCCCGAAGCCATGGCGCTTGCGACGGTGGACCCGGCGGGACTGCCCAATGTGCGCATGGTCCTTTTAAAGGGATTCGACGAGCACGGGCTGGTTTTTTACACCAATGCCGAAAGCGCCAAGGGCGGCGAATTGCTGACCGGCGGCAAGGCGGCGGCGCTTTTTCACTGGAAGAGCCTTCGCCGGCAGGCGCGCTTTCGCGGACTTGTGGAAATCGTGACCGATGCGGAATCCGACGCCTATTTCGCGTCGCGGCCCCGCGACAGCCGCATCGGCGCCTGGGCCTCGCGGCAATCGCGCCCGCTGGAGAGCCGCTTTGCGCTCGAAAAGGCCGTCGCCCGTTATGGCGCGCAATACGCCATCGGCGAGGTGCCGCGCCCGCCCTACTGGAAAGGTTTCCGCATCCGTCCGGTCGAGATCGAATTCTGGGCGGACAAACCGTTTCGCCTGCATGACCGGATTGTTTTTCGTCGCCCTGCTCCCGAAGGCGGCTGGACCAAAGAACGGCTCTACCCTTGAGCGCGCGCGAATATCCCGATCATCCGTTTCTGGCGGTTTCGATCGCCGTCTTCCGCGAGGGCAAGGCGCTGGTGGCGACGCGCACCAAGCCGCCCGGCGCCGACCTTTGGTCTCTGCCCGGCGGCGTGGTGGAATGCGGAGAAAGCCTCGAAGCCGCCGCCTTGCGCGAATTGCATGAGGAAGTGGGCGTGAGCGCGCGCATTCTCGCCTTCAATCGTCATGTCGAGCGGATTGACCGGGACGACGACGGCGGCGTGCAGCGACATTTCGTCGTCGCCTCGTTTGTCGGCGTATGGACAGGCGGCGAGGCGCAAACTGGACCCGAAGCCGGCGCTGTGCGCTGGATCGATCCGCGCGAGGTCGCCGACCTGCCGACGACGCCGGGCCTTGCTGAAGTTCTGGCGAGCGCTGCGCGCATTCTCGAAAGGAGCGCGCGATGAGCCGCATCACAAAGCTTGCGCTATGTCTGCAGATTGCGCTGGCGCCGCTCGCCGCCGACGCGCAGACAAAGCCGCGCCACGGCGAGGGCGTCAGGAGCGCGAGAGACAAAGACGCAAAAGACAAAGACGCAAAAGACAAGGACGCCAGGGAGAAAAGCGCCAAGGAGAAAGAACAGAACGGCAAGGACAATGAAGCGGCCAAGCCGGCCGAAGCGCCGCCCGCCGTCTACGAAGCGCGCCTGCTGCGGCTTGCCGAAATTCTCGGCGCGCTCTCCTATATGCGCGCGTTGTGCGGCGCCGACGACGCCGCGAAATTCCGCGCACAGATGGCGCATCTCGTCGAAACGGAATCGGCTGGCGACGCCGGCCGACGCGATCGCCTCGCCGGCGCGTTCAATTACGGCTATGCAGGCTATCAAGCGACCTATCGGCGCTGCACGCCGAATGCAGAAATCGTGATCAAGCGCTACCTGACGGAAGGCGACTCCATCGCGCGCGATATTTCTTCGCGCTACCGCGGGCAATAGCTCAGGCGCGCTGCGGGGCGCGCGTTTCATCCTCGTCGACCGGCTGTTCGCGCAAGCGCATCTTCGGGCGCGGCGCTGCGCCCGTTTCAGCGGTTGAGCCCGGCGGATCGAAGGATGACGGGGGCGCGCCGCGCGCCGTCGCCTGCTCCATCGCGCGCCCATAAGCGTAAAGCCCATCTGTTTGCGTCCTGAAAAACGCGCGCGCGCTTTCAGGCGCTGGATAGACCGGCGCGGCGCCGTCGATCATCGCGTTGAGGTCCGGCTCTGCTCGTTCTGCGGCGGCAGCGTCCGACGCGATGCGCGCGCGATTGAAGCGGCGCGTCAGATTTTCGATCGCGGCCATGAAGGCGCGATAGCGGATCCAGCGATGTTGCGGAAATGCGTCGACCCCCGGCTTGCCGGTTGTCGGATCGAGAGCTGGCGTCGGATCGAAACGGTTCGCGATCAACATGCCTGCGGCCTGTCCGCGCGCGATCAGGTCGGCGATCGTTTGCGCACTCATGTCCAGATTGAGCCCGCCCTCGTTCTGGTTGAGCGCGATATTGACGATGCGGTCGCGCACGCCAGGCGCAAGCATCAACTGGTTCTGCCCCCAAAAGCGCGCTGTGTTGAGAACAGCCGACAGCAAAGCCGCGACGCCCTGAAATCCTGCGCCGTCGAAAGCCGAAAATGGCGCTGGCGCCGCGGTCGCTCCATCGACGGCGCTGACATAACCCCAGACGGGATCGCCGGGTTGCGGCTTGCCGTTCTTCACCGCAATCGGCTGCGATTGCGCGCGCGAGGGCGCCATGGGATCGGCTATCGGCTGATCCTCGTCGCAGCGTTCGAGCGTTGCGCCGCAATGAGGATCGTCGTCGTCAACATAGGCTGCGACATTGGGCGCTTCGTCGCCGTAAGAAACGAAATTGATGCCGAATGTCGGGCGCGATGGCAAAGGCTCGTCAAAAAACTGGATCGGAAAATTCGAGACGACGCCGCCGTCGGAAAACCATACCGGGCGCAACCGCAGCCGGCCTTCCGCGTCGCGCGGGCCCGCGAAATCGGGCGTGAGCAAAGGCACTGCGCTGAGCAGGGCGGGGAAACCGAACGACAGGCGCGTTGCAAAAACGAGCGGAAGATCCTGCGGGAGCGGCAGGCGCATCACGCCAGCGTCGGCGACGACGCGCCCATCGCACGGCCGCGCCTTTTCGATCATCCAGCGCGCAATCGCCGGCGGGAAATAAAATTGCAATGTCGACGCGCTGATGTAGAGCGGCGAAGGCGCTTCGAGAAAGGGCGCATGCGCCACGCGGTTGCGGCTGATGTCGCTGGCCACGACGACAAGCTCGATCGCGCGTCGCGCGTCTGCATCGCCAGCGTCGCGCCCTGCGTCATCGGCCGTCCACAGATCTCCGAATGTTACGGGATCGTCCGATGCTCGGCGTCCGGCCGCCGATTGCACCACCTCGTGCACCCAATCCGTCACATGCTGGTTTCCGGATGGATCGCTCGTTGCAGCGGCGCCGGCGGACCCGGTGCAAAGGCCGTATCCGTTGGCGCGCCAGGCCGGCAGCCATAGCCAACGCAGCAATGCAGCGAACATCGCCAGACTGGCCGCAGCGCCTGCAACGAAGGAAACCAGCGCAGCTCCAAGCGCAAGCAGGCCATGGCCAACCGAAAACAGCGCAAAGGCCGCGCGCAAGCCCAGCAGCGCGACGACAACGCCCGGCGCGCTGATGCGCCATTGCGCGAGCGCGGCGCCGGCAAGCCGCAGCGCAACGCTTTTCCCGCGCCTGGAAAACAGCGGCGCCGCCAACGCAAACAGCGCGGCGGTTTCGCGTTGCGGCTGGAAAATGCCGTAAAGGCGCGTGTGGCCGTCAGCGCCTGTCTCGCCCATGCGCGCCGCCATATCGGCCACGCGCTGGAAACCATCGGGATCGTTGTGTCGCAGGCGGGCATATTCGGCCGCAGCGGCGGCGGCGGCCGCATTTGCGCCGGCCGAAGCGCCCGCCAGCGAATGAAAGCGGTATCGCCGCGAGATTTCGAGCGCCGCGGCGGGGTAAACAACGCCGCTGGTGACGCCGCCAGCCATGACGATGTCGCAATGGAGCCGCCGCTCCCGCCAGTCTTCAGCCATCGAAGCCCCCTTTTTTGGCCGTTAAGAAACAATTGAGGCCCGCCGTTAACCCTTTGGCAAGACCCTGATCGCGCAGGCGCGCGCGGCTCGTTAATGTGCGCTCATGATCGCCGCCAACGCCAACGCCCATCCGCTCGAAACACTGACCAGCGAGGACCGCCGGGCCGCGCTGCTATTTGTCAACGAAGCCTTCGCCGAGGCGATAATCGCCGGCATCGACGCCGATTCATTCGCCGATGCGGCGATCACGGCGGGCTTGCAGGAGCTTGTCGCCGCCTATGGCGAAGACCAGGTGGCCGCTTTCGTCGCGCGCCTGCCAGACCGCGTGCGGCGCGGCGAGTTCACATTCGGCTCGCGCCACTGAGGCCCGTCCGCGATTGTTGCGGATGGCGCGCTTGACGTAAACTGCGCCGATGGCGTCCATCGTTCAATTTTCCTCCGCCATCAGCGATCCGCGCCAGCTGCCGCCGCGCGTCGCCGCCATGCGCCGGCGCATTCTCGACGCCTGCGCGAAGGGCGATGTCGAGGCGCTGCGCAACGCTGTCGAATTTTCCGAAGTGCGACCGATTTTCGAGCGCGCCGACGAGCGCAAGCCCGACGCGCTGCACGAAGACGTCGTTGCGATGCTGAAGCGCCTGTCGTTCGATCGACAAGGCGTCGAGACAATTGCGTTGCTGCGCGCCGTGTTGCGCCAGTCCTGCGTGGAAAAGCGCGAAGGAATCACGCGCAGCTTTTTATGGCCGGCCTTCGCTTTTGCGCCGCCTGCCGCGCCCAGCGCCGACGAGCGACAGATCATGTTGTCGTGCGTGCGCTTTGCCGAGCTGGCCAAGATCGACGCCAACGGATTGCCCCCGCCAATGACGCTGTCGATCGGCGAGGACGGCACGTGGCATTATTTCTGGCCGTTACGCGCGCCTGCGGCCGGCAAGTAGCGCGAACTGGCGCGTTGCAGCGCTGCTTGCTAGGCTGGCTGCAACCACGCCGGAGACATGGAATGACCGACTACACGCCGCCGAAAGTCTGGAGCTTTGACCGCGAGAATGGCGGACGTTTCGCCAACATCAACCGGCCCGTGTCGGGCGCGACGCATCAAAAGGCGTTGCCGGTCGGCAAGCATCCCCTGCAGCTTTATTCGCTGGCGACGCCAAACGGACAGAAGGTGACAATCCTGCTGGAAGAACTGCTGGCGGCCGGATTCACGGGCGCCGAATATGACGCATGGCTCGTCAATATCGGCGAAGGCCAGCAGTTCGGCTCGGGCTTTGTTGGCGCCAATCCCAATTCGAAAATTCCCGCTTTAGTGGATCATTCGCTCAATCCGCCGCTGCGCGTGTTCGAGTCCGGTTCGATCCTCGTTTATCTCGCCGAGAAATTCGGCGCCTTCCTGCCGAAGGACCTACGCGCGCGCACCGAATGTCTCAACTGGCTGTTCTGGCAGATGGGTTCCGCGCCGTTTCTGGGCGGCGGCTTCGGGCATTTTTACGCCTATGCGCCGGTGAAGATTCAATATGCCATCGACCGTTATGCGATGGAGACCAAACGCCAGCTCGATCTGCTCGACAAGCGTCTGGGTGAAAGCGTCTATGTCGCAGGGCCCGATTACACCATCGCCGATATGGCGATCTGGCCGTGGTATGGGCAAATGGCGCAGGGCAAGCTTTACGAAGCGGGCGAATTCCTGTCGGTCTCCGAATACAAGAATCTGCGCCGCTGGGCCGACGCCATCGGCGACCGCGCGGCCGTCAGACGCGGGCGCATGGTCAACAAGACGAGCGGCGATCCCTCGCAGCAATTGCACGAGCGTCACGACGCCAGCGATTTCGATACGAAAACGCAGGACAAGCTCGCGCCGAAAAGCTGACCCCGCGCGGCGCGCTCAGGCGCCAGGCGCCCTGCCCTGCGGGGCGTCGCCCGAAATCTTCGAGAAATCGGCCACCTGCAACATCGCCTCGCGCAATTCGTGCAGCAGTTGCAGGCGGTTCTTGCGATAGCGCTGATCAGGATCGTTGACCGTCACCTGATCGAAGAAGCCGTCGACGGGCGCGCGTAATTTCGCCAGCGCCCGCATTGCGCCCTCGTAATCTTCTTCCTTCAGCTTTTCCTTCGTCTCGTTGCGCGCGCGGTCGATGGCGGCAGCCAGAACATTCTCGGCGTGCTCCTTGCGGAGATTGGGCGCATGGCGCGCATCGAAGGCGCCCTCGCCGTCTTTCTTTTCTTCGGCGCGCAGGATGTTTGCGGCGCGTCTGAAACCGGCGAGCAGATTTTTTCCATCGTCGGTGTCGAGAAATTTCGTCAGTGCGGCGGCGCGTTTGTCGATCATGGCGAGATCATCCTGTCCTTCGAGCGCGAAAACCGAATCGATGACATCGTGCCGAACGCCCTTGTCGCGCAGATAGACCTTGAGGCGATCAGCAAAGAACGCCAGCAAATCGTTCGCGATATTGGCGTGGACGCGCAGATGCGACTGCGCCAGCCGGAACTCGTACAACAACGGCAGGCGCAGGCCGTTTTCCAGAATAATGCGGATGACGCCGAGCGCGGCCCTGCGCAGCGCATACGGGTCTTTCGAGCCCGTCGGCTTTTCGTTGATCGCCCAGAAACCAACGAGCGTATCGATCTTGTCGGCGAGCGCGACAGCGATGGCCGTGGGATCGGTCGGGACGCGATCATTGGGACCCTGCGGCTTGTAGTGGTCCTCGATGGCGGCCGCCACGGAAGCGTCCTTGCCCTGCGCGGCGGCGTAATAACGGCCCATCAGGCCCTGCAATTCGGGGAATTCCCCGACCATTTCGCTCACCAGATCGGCCTTGGCGAGATGGGCCGCCTGCGCCGCCCTGGCCGGATCGGCGCCGACGCGGGAAGCGATGTCGTAAGCGAGATCCTCGAGGCGCTTCACGCGCGCGCCCTGCGTGCCGAGGCGCTCGTGGAAGACGATATTGTCGAGCCGGGGAACGCGTTCCTCCAGCCTCGTCCGCAGGTCGCTTTCCCAGAAAAACTTGGCGTCCGACAAGCGCGCGGCGACGACGCGCTCGTTGCCGGCGACAATCGCCTTGCCGCCATCGACAGCCTCGATGTTGGATACGAGGATGAAACGGTTGGCGAGCTTGCCGTTGCGTTTCAGGACAAAGCATTTTTGATTGGCGCGGATCGTCGCGCGAATGACTTCGGGCGGGATCGCCAGAAAATTTTCGTCGAACGATCCCATCAACGCGCGCGGCCATTCGACGAGGCCAGCGACTTCGGTCAGCAAGCCCTCGTCCTCAATCAGTTCAAGCCCATTGGCCAGCGCCAGATTGCGCGCGTCATGCGCGATGATATCGCGCCGGCGTCCGGCGTCGAGCACCACTTTCGCGCGATCGAGCGCGGGCAGGTAATCGTCGAACCGGCGCACGCGGATCGCCTGCGGCGCCATGAAACGATGGCCATAGGTGATGTCGCCGCTTTTGACGCCGTCGATATCGAACGGAACGATCTCGGGCTCTTCCGTTTCCGGGCCAAACGTCGCAACGATGGAATGCAGAGGACGCACCCAGCGCAATGCGTCGGGCTCGGCGGAGGCCGCGCCCCAACGCATCGATTTCGGCCATGGAAAATTGCGGACGACTGCGGGCAGAATTTCCGCAAGCACGTCAAGCGTCGGACGCCCGGCCTTTTCGACAATGGCGACGTAGAACTCGCCCTTCTTCGGGTCTTTCTCGATTTTCGCCTGATCGAGCGAGGAAAGTCCCGCGCTTTTCAGAAAGCCCGCGATGGCCGCTTCGGGCGCGCCGACGCGCGGCCCCTTCTTTTCCTCCCGCACGTCCGGCTGACGGACGGGCAGACCGGCGACATGCAACGCCAGACGGCGCGGCGTCGCATGCGATACTGCGCCCTCATAGCGCAAGCCGCGCTGGGCGAGCGCCTCGCTCGTCAGACGCTCGAGGTCGGCAGCCGCCTGCCCCTGCATCCGCGCCGGGATTTCTTCGGAAAAAAGTTCGAGGAGAAGATCGGGCATGGTCTTTCTTCAGATGATGTCGAGGACTTCTTGAGCGCGAAGGCCCCGCCTGCGATTTGACCTCGAAAGTTTTCCAAGACGCTCGGCGCGGCTATGCGCCGTCACACCTTATCCGGCGTTGAGCGCCTTGTGCGAGCCGTCGCACAACGGCTTGTTGTGGCTGTGCTTGCAGCCGCAGAAAAAGGCTTTGCCGTCTTCCTGCGCGGTCCAGGCGAGGGGCGCAAAGCTCGTGCCCTTGTGCGAGCCGTCGCAGAACGGCTGGTTGGCGGATTTGCCGCACGAGCACCAATAGTAGGTCTTGCCGGCCTCGACCTCGACGGGCACGGATTTCAGGTTGGTGACAGCCGGCTTTTCCATTGATCGTTCTCCACGGCCGCCCTTGCGGCGCGCGACGGTGATACAGGCAAAAGCGGGAGGAAAACAGCCCCTTCCGGCGCCCCGTGCGCCGCCGTCTCCAGGCCCTTGCGCGCCCCTCAGGCGCCGCCCGCCGCCGTGCGCAGCCAGGCCGCGCCGCAGGCCTTGGCCAGTTCGCGCACGCGCAGGATGTAGCTCTGCCGCTCGGTGACCGATATGACGCCGCGCGCATCGAGCAGATTGAACATATGGCTCGCCTTGATCGCCTGGTCATAGGCCGGCAGCACCATTTCGTGCCTTTCGCCCTTGTCTCCGGCCGCTAACAAGGCGCGGCATTCGGCTTCGGCGTCCTTGAAGTGCTCGAACAGCTTCTGCGTGTTGGCGTGTTCGAAATTGTAGCGGGAATATTCCTGCTCGGCCTGAAGGAAAACGTCGCCGTATGTAACCTTTTCGGCGCCTTCGCGTCCGTTGAAATTGAGGTCGTAGATGGATTCGACGCCCTGCAGATACATCGCGAGCCGCTCGAGGCCGTAGGTCAGTTCGCCCGACACCGGCGAACATTCAAAACCGGCGACCTGCTGGAAATAGGTGAATTGCGAGACTTCCATGCCGTCGCACCAGCATTCCCAGCCGAGCCCCCAGGCGCCGAGGGTCGGGCTTTCCCAATCGTCCTCGACGAAACGAATGTCATGCAGCATCGGATCGATGCCGATGGCGGCGAGCGATTTCAGATAGAGGCCCTGCAGATCGGGCGGAGAGGGCTTCAGGATCGCCTGAAACTGGTAGTAATGCTGCAAGCGGTTGGGATTTTCGCCGTAGCGGCCATCCTTCGGCCGGCGCGATGGCTGCACATAGGCTGCCTTCCACGGCTTGGGGCCGAGCGAGCGCAGCGTCGTGGCGGGGTGAAAGGTGCCCGCGCCAACTTCCATGTCGTATGGCTGCAGGATGACGCAGCCCTGCTCCGCCCAGAAATTCTGCAGCGTGAGGATCAAGCCCTGAAAGCTCTTGCGCGGATCGGAAAAAGTCGCAGCCATCGGCCTGGAAAGCCCCGTTGATTTGGCGCGCAACCTATTGGCGCGCCGGAGCGGGGTCAATTGCGGCGCGGGAGTTCCGCCCGTTGGGCTATTTCACGAGTTGCATCGCGCCGTTGGGGCCAACGCCAGCAGGCACAGGGACGGTCGAGTTGCTGTAATTGGCGTTGATGGTGATTTTCTGCGCGCCTTCCACAACAACGGCGCTGGCCACGATGATCGTGTAATCGGACTGATCGCCGACGACGGCGGACTGGCCGATGCCCAGAATGCCCTGCGGTATGTAGATCGTGCCGTTCAGCTTGCGCGCGCTGGTGGAGACGATCAGATAGACTGCGCCCGGGCTCAAGGCCCTGTCCTCGAACAGGAGGACGCCCTGCATCGGGCCCGTGGTGCGCGCGGACAGATTGATGTTGGTGTTCTGGCCGAAATAAAGGTCTGGCGGAACTTTGCCGCCCGGCGTCTGGGTCAGGAAGAAGCTCGATCCGTTTGTCGGGTCGCTCTGAATGTTGGCGTTGCCGTCGACGATCAGCGGACCATCCTTGATGATGTAGTCGCCCGACAATATCGTCTGGGGCCCCGTGGCGCCGGCGGTCATTGTGGATGTCGTGATTTGCAACCCGCCGCAATAAACGCCGGCGGGAATGGCGCCCGCGAAATCGGTGTAGGTCTGCATCGTGGTGTAGGTGCAGGCGCCCACTGTCGGCTGCTGGATGCTCGCCAGCGGATCGCCCAGCCTTGGCGCGCCGGTCAGCGGCGCGGGCGTCACAACGCCGTAATATCCGCCGGCCGACTGCGTCTCGCCCGCTGTCAGCGAGCCGCCTGTGTCGACATAAAGGCTGGTCGTCGACACGTCATTCGTCTGAACGGTGCAACCGTTCGCGAGCATCGTCGCGCCGCCGAGATAGAGGCCGATGTCGGGCGACTTGTTCTTGCGATAGGCCTTCTCGAATTGCGCCATCGGACCGTTGCCCGGCGAACCGTCGGAAGTCTTCATTGGCCGGAACACCGCATTGGGAGCGGTGGCGCTGGTGGTGAGCATGCACAGCGGTTTTGCGCCCACGGTGCGCGCCGTTGCGGCGGCGCCGATGGTGACGCGCGGCCAGCCCGTAACCTTGCCGAACAAGAGCGGCACATCCATCGAAATCTGCACCGCGACGCCGGCGTTGTTGGGCAGCGGCGTCGCCTGCGGCGTGTTGACCGGCATGCCGTTGGCGAGGGCCTTCACCTGCACGACCGCTGCAGCCTGAATGCTGGCGGGCGTAGCATTGGCGAGGCGGCTCTGCTGGGCGACCGCGAGAGCCGTTGCGTCGGCGATGCCCTGCAGCCGCTGCTTCTTCTGGCCCAGCATTGCGAAATCGATCGCAGCGCCGGCGCCCAGAACGAGCAACGAGATGCCAACGGCGGCCAGCACCGCGATCGCGCCGCTTTCGTTTTTCGCAAAATGCGTCAAGAAAAAATACGCTCCCAGGTCATCGTCAAAGCCAAATTCAAAGCGCTCGCACGCTTTAACGCGCAAGATCAGTGCTTTGCTTCCCCCGAAGCGTCCGAATATAACACCGGCTGCCGGTTAACAGGCGCTTATCGAAAAATCCCGCGTGGCTATAAAAAAGGCGCCGCGCATGGGTTAAGGTTGCAGCAATGACCAGACCGACGCCCGCCCCGCTCGCGCACTCGACCGAATACGACCCGCCAGCCGGCGTCATGGAGCAAGTGTCGCCGCTCGTGCGCCGGATGACGGCGCCGAACGCCGGGCCGTTCACGTTCAAGGGCACTTGCGTCTACATCGTCGGGCGCGGCGATGTCGCGGTGATTGATCCGGGGCCCGCCGACGAAGCCCATATCGCCGCGCTGGCGGCCGGTCTTGGCGATGAGCGAATCGCCCACATCGTCGTCACGCACACCCACAAGGATCATTCGCCGGGCGCGCGGCTGCTGGCCGAACGGACAGGCGCACGGATCGTTGGCTGCGCGCCTTACGCGCCGCCGCCAGGCCCGCCCAGCGGGCTCGACGCGTCGCATGATCGCGACTACGCGCCGCAACGCATTCTCGGCGACGGCGAGCGTCTGTCGGGCGATGGCTTCGATCTCGTCGCCGTCGCGACTCCGGGCCATGCCGCCAACCATCTGTGCTTTGCGCTGCCGCAGGAGCGCGCGCTGTTTTCGGGCGATCACGTCATGGCCTGGTCCACATCGGTCGTGGCGCCGCCCGACGGCAACATGACCGATTACATGGCCTCGCTCGCCAAATTGCGCGCGCGTGACGAGGCGATCTTCTGGCCCGGACACGGCGGGCCGGTGACCGATCCGCAACGCTACATGCGCGGCCTTGCGCATCACCGGCTGCAGCGCGAGGCGGCCATCTTGCGGCGGCTGGAAGCAGGCGACGAGACGATCGCCGCCATGACGCCGAAAATTTATGAAAACCTCGATCCGCGCCTTGGCAATGCGGCGGCTTTTTCCATGCTGGCGCATCTGCAGGATCTGGTGGCGCGTGGCATTGTCGCAAGCGAAGGCGCGCCCGACATCGGCGCGCGCTACAGGCTGGTGTGAGACGCGTTACCGGTCATCGAGCTGGTTCTGCACTTCCTGCGCGAATTGCTCGATGCGCTGGGCGTTGGCGCCGAAATCGTTGCGGCCGTAGCGCGAGGCCGAACGAAGATCGATCTTGGTCTGGCCGGCCAGCGGCTTGACGCGAATGGCGATGTCGTCCGGCAAAGCCATGATCAGCGAGCGATCCACCGCATCGATATGGCCCGCCTGACCCTTGGGGCCCGGCGGCGTCTGTTCGATGATTTTCCAGCCGCGCGCCTGCACGGCCTGCAACACGAGCTGCCAGGCTTCGTCAGCGTCCAGCTCAAGCAGGATCGCCTGCACGTTCGGGTAGGCCTCGCGTTGCGCCGTGCGCTGGGCGAGCGTCTGCTCTTCAGGCGTATGGCCGCCGCGCGCCGCCAGCGCCGCCGCGCTCATCGAATATTGCGGAGGATCGGCGAGATCGGTCGAAACCTCGCTCATCACCGGCAGCATGATCGCGCGCGCCGCATAGAAGCCGGGAACGGCGAGCAGCGCCAGCGCCAGAACGGCGCCGGCCAGCGCCTGCCCCAGTCCGCGCCGGCCCGTTCGCCAGATGACAGCGAAGGCCGCGCCCGCCAGCAACAGCGCGACGCAGGCGAGAAAAACAGCAGACGCAAACACCGACACGCCGGCCGTGACGTCGACGAATTGCCCGCGAATGATGATGAGCGAAACGAGCGCGACGGCAGCGGCGAAAACCGCCGTGGAGCGGCTCCATTCGGCGGCCTTCGAAACAGGCTCTTCGAGAATCAGGCGCCGCATCGCGGTTTCAGTCTCTCCTCACTCCCGCGACGCGGCCGCCCGTTCAGGTCGGCAGCTTGTAGTCGCGGAACGTCTCGCGCAATTTCAGCTTGTTGATCTTGCCGGTTGCGGTGTGCGGAATTTCGCGAACGAACTGCACATCGTCCGGCATCCACCATTTCGCGATCTTGCCGTCCATGAATTTCAGCACGTCTTCGCGCGTGGTTTCCTTGCCGTCCTTGGCGACGATGACCAGCAGCGGGCGCTCGTCCCATTTGGGATGGGCGACGCCGATGACGGCGGCTTCGGCGACATCGGGATGGCCGACCGCGAGATTTTCGAGATCGATCGACGAGATCCATTCGCCGCCCGACTTGATGACGTCCTTGGCGCGATCGGTGATCTGCATGTATCCGTTGGGATCGATCGTGGCGACGTCGCCCGTATCGAAAAACCCGGTCTCGTCGAGGATTTCCTCGTTCTCGCGACGGAAATAGCGCCGCACGATGCACGGGCCTTTCACCTTCAGACGGCCGAACTTCTTGCCGTCCCACGGCAGTTCGACGCCCTCGTCATCGGTGATTTTCATTTCGACGCCATAAGGCGCGTAGCCCTGCTTGGCTTTCAGGTCGAGCAGTTCGTCGCCCTTGAGCGAGGCGACCGCAGGCTTGAGCGTTCCCACCGTGCCGATCGGGCTCATCTCCGTCATGCCCCAGGCGTGATACACGGTGACGCCGCAGGTATTTTCGAAGAAGTCGATCATGGCGCGCGGGCAAGCCGACCCGCCAATCGCAACGCGTTTGAGATGATGCAGCTTGGCGCCCGTCTTCTGCATGTGCTGCATCAGCATGAGCCACACCGTCGGCACAGCGGCCGAAAACGTCACCTTTTCGCCTTCGAGCAGTTCGTAGACGGATTCGCCGTCGAGCTTGGCGCCGGGCATCACGAATTTTCCGCCGTTCATCGGCACCGTGAAGGCAAGCGACCAGGCGTTTGCGTGGAACATCGGCACGATGGGCAGAACGACATCCTCCGCCGAGACGGCGAGCGTGTTGACCATGCTGGCCTGAAGTCCGTGCAGAACGTTCGAGCGATGAGAATAAAGCACGCCTTTGGGATCGCCCGTGGTGCCGGACGTGTAGCAAAGGCCGGCGGCGGTATTTTCATCGAACGAGGCCCATTTGAAATCGCCGTCGACGGCGGCGATCCAGTCTTCGTAAGCGATGGCGTTCTTCAGTTTCGTTTGAGGCATATGCGCGCCATCGGTCAGCACGATGAAACGCTCGACGGTGGGCAGTTTGTCGGCGATGGCCTCGACCAGCGGCAGAAAGGTCAGGTCGGTCATCAACACGCGGTCCTGCGCGTGATTGACGATCCAGGCGATCTGCTCGGGAAAAAGACGCGGATTGACGGTGTGGTAAATGGCGCCGATGCCGGTGATGCCATACCAGGCTTCGAGATGGCGCCAGGTGTTCCAGGCAAGCGTCGCGACGCGGTCGCCCAGCTTCACGCCGTCGCGCGCCAGCGCCTGCGCCACGCGCATCGAGCGCGCCCGCACCTCATTGTAATTGGTGCGGTGAATCGGCCCCTCGATCGAGCGCGTGACAATTTCGCGCGTCCCGTATTGCCGGGCCGCATGGTCGATCACCGTGTGCAGCACCAGCGGCCAATCCTGCATCAATCCTTGCATCACCCTCTCCCATTTCATTTTTTCCGGCGGCGCCGACTGGAGCGCTGCGTGTTTCCCCGGCCATTCTATGAGAGCGGCGATTTTCCGTCCACGGGTCGCCGCTTGCCCCGGCCACATCTTGGAATTAAGGCATGTGTGACGAAACAGTCGAAAGGGCCGACCTTGCCTGATGCGACACGAGTATGGTTCCGGTTCATGCGGCTCGAGAGCCGCATCCGGTTGGCGGTGAGCGCACGCCTGAAAATGGCGGGGCTTTCCATCGCGCAATGCGATGCGCTGACGACCCTGTCGGAGCGCGAGGGCGTCAGCCAGCAGGAGCTGGCTGAAAGGCTTTATGTTACCAAGGGAAATATCTCCGGCCTCATCGACCGGCTTTCGGCGGCCGGGCTCGTCGAGCGGCGCACGACGGCGACGGACCGCCGGTCGCATGCGCTTTACCTGACGACGGCCGGGCGCAAGGCGGCGCAGGAAGGCGTCGCCATCCAGAAGCAATTCGTGGCCGAAACGCTCGGCCGCATGAGCACCCACGACCTCAGCGAGTTCGAGCGCGTGCTGGGCGCGGCGCGCGATCTCGTGCGGGCGGCGGACGAGCAGGAAGCCAAACGCACGGCCGACGCCGCGAGCTGAGAGCGGGACGGCGCTAGCCGGCGGCTGGCGCTGAGCTTGCCGGCTATTCGTCCTGCGCGGATGCTTAACGGCGCATTTACCGATTTGGTCAAAACTGCGTGAACCAGCGCGGCCCATCGGCTGCGCGCCCCAACGCGTGCCGAGTGCGTGCCATGATTGAATTGACGGACAAGAACGGAACGGGCGGCCAGGATGCCCGCGCGCTGCAGGCGCTGCTTTTCCAGGAAATGTGCCTTGCCGCCGTAGCGCGGGAATTGAACCTGACGCTGGAGACCGCTGCCGCTGCGGCGCCGGCCGAACAGAATTTAGCCATCGAGATTGAGCATAAGCAGGCCGCGTAAGCCCTTCCGACGGGGCCGCGCGCCCGAAGGATCGCGATGCTTATCACACGCCGCAACCTGCTGACCGGAACGGGGGGCCTGCTTCTGGGCTCCACCGCGCTCGGTTCCTACGCTTTCGCCATCGAGCCTGGCTTCATGCTCGATGTGACGCGCTATCGCGTGCAGCCAAAAAACTGGCCCGCGGGCCTCGATCTCAAGATCGCGATCATTGCCGACATTCACGCCTGCGAGCCCTGGATGGGGCCCGAGCGCATCCGCAAGATCGCGCATGTCGCCAATGCAATGAAGCCCGACCTCATCGCGCTGCTCGGCGATTTCAACGCCGGCCACCGTTTCGTGACGGCGCCGGTGACGCCAACGCAATGGGCCGAGGCGCTCTCGGTGCTCAAGGCCCCGCTGGGGCTTCACGCCGTGCTCGGCAATCACGACTGGTGGCACGGCGTGCTGCCGGGCATGAAGGCCGACGATGGCGAAGGGGTGCGGCGCGGGCTGAAACAACTCGGCGCCAAACTCTACGAAAACGACGCCGAGCGCTTCGAAAAGAACGGCCAGCCCTTCTGGATCGTCGGGCTTGGCGATCTGCTCGCCTATCCTGTCGGGCGCATGAAATTCCGCGGCGTGGACGACATGGAAGGCGCGCTGGCGGCGGTGGACGACGACGCGCCGATCGTTTTGCTGGCGCACGAACCGCAGGCGTTCCGCCACGTTCCCAAACGCGTCGCTGTGACCTTGTGCGGCCATACGCATGGCGGGCAGGTCAATCTGCCGATCGCAGGCCCCGTCATCGCGGAGCGACGCTTCAGCACGGACCTGATCTACGGCCACACGATCGAGGACGACAGGCACCTGATCATTTCGGCCGGGCTCGGCACGTCGATCCTGCCGGTGCGCTTCATGCGTCCGCCGGAAGTCGTCGAAGTAACGATTTCGGCGCCGGGCGCGCCGACCGTCTGACTGTTTGCCTTACTGGACGATGACTTTGCCGCCGACCTTTGCGCGGGCGTAAAGATCGATCACGTCCACATTGCGCATGCGGATGCAGCCGGAGGAGACGGACTGGCCGATCTTGTCCTCTTCATTCGTGCCGTGAATGCGATAGAGCGTGTCCTTGCCGCCCTGGAAGAGGTAGAGCGCGCGCGCGCCGAGCGGATTGTCGGCGCCGCCGGGCAGGCCGCCCGCATCGACGACCGGTTTGAGATGGGGCCAGCGCTCGATCATATCGGCCGGCGGAATCCAGCGCGGCCATTCCTGCATGCCGCCGATGGACGCAACGCCCTTCCAGCCGAAGGCTTCGGACCCCGTGGCGACGCCGTAGCGCATCGCTTTGTGGCCAGGCATCACATAATAAAGGTGCTTGCCCTTGGTATCGACGACGATGGTCCCGGGCGGCTGTCCGGTCGGATCGTCCACCATGTAGCGCTGGTAATCGAGATCGACGTCGAACTTTTCGACCTTGGCCATCTGCTGCTTGTCGTAGGCCGACAGCATGGGATCAGGCGTCGGTCGATAATTGCAGCCCGTAGCGAAAAGCGTCAGGGCCAGCGCGAAAAGCCGCATTTTCATGGTGTTGATCTCGTCGTCCGGGCAGGCGCCTTGACTCCCGTCAAGGCGATGAAGCCCTTGCTTACCATAAATGCCGAAAAGGAAGCGCCTCGCTTGTTGAAAGGCGCGGCCCTGTTGCACTTCTGCGACAGTTAGCCGCCGCAGGCCGGAGGGCAGCCGCCAAAGTCGGGCTGGACTCGGCGAGCCGACGGTCAGATGCTGCCGAACGGTCAAAAAAGCGCCGGACCAAGGGAGAAAACGCGCGTTGAGCACTCTTTTCGTCACCCATCGCGCGTCTCTCGCCCATGACATGGGCCCCGAGCACCCCGAACGCCCCGACCGTATCCGCGCGATCGAGCGGATTTTGGAGAACGAACGCTTCCAGACGCTTTTGCGCGAACAGGCGCCGGCGGCCGATCGCGAAGCGATCCTGCGCTGTCATCCAGAACAATATGTGTCTGCGCTCGAGCGCGCCTCGCCTGCCGAAGGCATCGTCGAACTCGACGGCGATACCGCCATGATGCCGGCGACGCTGGAAGCGGCGCTGCGTTCGGCGGGCGGCGCCGTGCTGGCGGTCGACGAAGTGATGCACAAGCGCGTGAGCAACGCTTTCGTCGCGATGCGGCCGCCCGGCCACCACGCCGAACGCGCAACGCCGATGGGCTTCTGCTTTTTCAACAACGCCGCCATCGCTGCGCGCCATGCGCAGAAGGCCTTCGGCGCTGAACGCGTCGCGATCATGGATTTCGACGTGCATCACGGCAACGGCACACAGGACATCCTGTGGTCGGACCCGACGATCATGTACGCCTCGACGCATGAAATGCCGCTTTATCCCGGCACGGGCGCGGCGAGCGAACGCGGCGAATATGGCACGATCGTCAATGCGCCGCTTTTCGCCGGCGCCGATGGGGAGGCCTTCCGCGAGGCGATGGAGGTTGCGGTGCTGCCGCGCATAGAGGAGTTTGCGCCCGATCTCGTCATCATCTCGGCCGGGTTCGATGCGCATCGCCTCGATCCGCTCGCAAACCTGCGACTGACCGAAGCCGATTTCGCCTGGGCGACGCGCAAGCTCATGAACATTGCGGACAAGCGCGCCAACGGGCGGCTCGTCAGTCTGCTGGAAGGCGGCTACAATCTCGAAAGTCTCGCACGCTCAACAGCCGCGCATGTCATGACGCTGATGGGGATCTGAAAAAAGGGCGGCGCCGAGGCCGCCCTTCTCTTTTGCTATGCGCGCATCACGCCTTGTCGGCGCGCGCGCCGGCGCCGGCCTTGTCGGCGACCAGCATCGCCAGCAACATTTCGACGATGCCGGCTTTGCTCCCCTCGCCGCCGCCCACCATGATGTTGGGCACGAGCGGCAGCTTGCCGTTTTCCACCGCTTCCGCAAAGCGCATGAGCACCTGCGCGTTCAACTGATATTGCGGTCCGCCATAAGCCTGCACCTGCTTGTCGGTCGCCTCGGCCTGCGCAAGACCGATCGCCTTGATCTTCTCGGCGTCGGCAAGACCGACAGCGCGGATGCGTTCGGCCTCACCCTGGCCTTCCATGCGCGCCTTTTCCGCATTGGCGCGCGCGGTGACCTGGATCGTCTCGGCCTGCTGACGCGTCTGCGCCAGTTGCGCCTTGCCTTCGTTTTCCTTCACCTGAATGGCGAGCAGCGAGGCGGTGATATGAGCCTGCTGCTCGGCCATCGCCTGTTTCTCGCGCAAGGTGCGCTCCTGCGTGGCGGCGACTTCCTGCAAGCGATAGGTTTCCACCTTCTCGACGGCGACCTGACGGTCGCGCAATTGCGTCAGGATCTGTTCGATACCCGCGCCGCCTTCCGCGCGCGGCGTGCCGATCAGCACTTCCTGCAATTCGAGGCTGTAGGCGGCAAATTTCGCGCGCATTTCGGCGCCCGCCTTTTCCTGAATGTCGCTGCGCTCCTGCAAAAGCTCGATTAGCGTCTTGGTCTGGCCGATATTCTTGAAATAGGCCGAAACCATCGGATCGAGCGTCTGTTCGACGAGGCGCTTGATGTCGCCAAAGCGTTGCACAACGAGCGGCGCCTTCTGATAGTCGATATGCACAACGACCGAGAGCGGGAGCATCGGTTCAAATGCGTCCTTGGTGATGAGCGTCACTTCGGAAAGATTTTCGTCGAGACGGTGCGCGCCCGTTTCCGATTTCGTCCATTTCAGCACGAAGTTGGTGGTGGGCACCGGCACGATGTGGCCCGCGTAGGTGTTGAAGGCGTATTTGCCCGGCAGAAGCGGGCGGTTCCACACGCCGCGATAGCCCGGCTCGACCAGTTCGCCATGCCGATAGGCCTCGCCCGAGAGGTCGACGCCGATCGGCCCGGTGTAGGAAACGACGACGCCGACCGTGCCGACCTCGATCAAGGTTTTGGGCGCAAGTTCGACCGAGGCGAACATGCGGTTCAGATAATAGGTGCCATCGACCAGCACCTGATATTGCCGGCCGCGGAAACCGCCCGCCTCCAGAAACGCTTCGGGATCCTGGAAGTTGTTGTGGAAATGCGGTTCGTTCGCGACATTGCCAACCGTCGGCGCGATGATTTCGCCAGCCGGCAACGCCGGGCCATCATGCACCGTCACAATGCCGATAACGTCCGCTGCGTCCTTGATGACGACAGGCGCAAAGCCGTTTCGCGCGGCGATCTGTTCCTCCATCGCGGCGAACAGGCTCGACTCGCCGGGCGAAAGCAGAACCGAATAGGTGCGGTCCGCCGTCAGCACGACGAATTGCGCGAGGTTGATCGCGTACGATCCCTCGCGCAAAATCTTGCGTTGCGGGCCCTTCTCGCCGCCAGCCGTCAGGAAGGCGCGCGCGTCCTGAAAATCATGCGCCGCTTTGTTGGAGGCGAGCGTTTGCGTCGGCGCGAGTTGCGCGCCGTCGCGGGCGAAAACGTAGCCAATGCCGCCTTGCGGGATGGTTACAAGCGGCGCCGCATGCACGCGATACTGGAACGGCATGAAAAAATGCAGGCCGCCGCGCAGCACTTCGGGCGCAAAGCCGGCCTCGCCGCGCAAGGCGATGAAGCCGCTCTTCAGCGACCCTTTAAAGCTCCAGAGTTTTTCCAGAACGCCGATGCGTTCGTTCGGGATATAGCGGACGACGCCCGAGACATAGACGAGCGCCAGCGCCGCGACGACGGCGGCGCCAAGGAAAAGCAGATTGTAGGAGAACATGGCTGGAAAGCCTCGATTACGCCTTTGGCCCCGATCACGGATGCAGTCAGCCGTTGGCGCAGGGCGCGGCTTTTAGTCCCGCCATTTTTTAAACGCAAGCGAAATCGGCATCTATACTTGCGAAATCGCGAGCATTTTGGGCGAGACCTTGGCGCATAAAGAAATGCTTATGCTTTTCTGGCGCGCCGAATGATCAATCAGGCGAAGACGTTGCTAGACGCCTTCGACCCCTGCGATCTCGATGCCGAAACCCGACAGGCCGACATAGGTCATCGGCGTCGAGGTGCGCAGGCGAATCGAACGCACGCCGATGTCTTTGAGGATTTGCGCGCCCAGTCCGACGTCGAGCCAGTGTTTGGTGCGCTTCTGTTCGGAATCCTCATCGCCCGCGCCCACGACATTGGCGGGAACGCCGGCGGTTCCGTCGCGCATATAGACGAGCACGCCCCTGCCCTCGCGCTTGAAGCGTTCGAGCGTCTGGCGCAGCGTGTCGCTGGCGCCGAAGACGTCGCCGAGGATGTCGGCGCGATGCAGCCGCGCCGGCACGTTGAGCCCGTCCCCGATATTGCCGTGCACGAGCGCGAAATGCTGCACCGGATCGAATGGCGTCGTGTAAACATACAGCGCCATGTCGCCCGCGAAGGTTTTGACCTGCTTGACGGCGACGCGCTCGACCAGTTTTTCGCGCGCCTGGCGATAGGCGATGAGATCGGCCACGGAAATGCGCTTGAGCGCGTGTTTGCGCGCAAAGTCGTCGATTTGCGCGCCCGCCATCACCGTGCCGTCGTCATTGGCGAGTTCGCAGATCACGCCGACTGGCGGCAGGCCTGCAAGCCTGCACAGATCGACCGCCGCCTCGGTATGGCCCGAGCGCATCAGCACGCCGCCCTCGCGCGCGATGAGCGGAAAGACATGGCCCGGCCGAACGAAATCGCTGGCGCCCATATTGCCGTTGGCGAGCGCGCGCACGGTGTTGGCGCGCTGCTCGGCCGAGATGCCGGTCGTCAAACCGTGCCGCGCATCGACCGAAACCGTGAAGGCCGTGCCGAGCGGGGCGTCGTTGGAGGCGACCATCGGCGCCAGATGCAGTCGCCGCGCCTCGTCGCCCGTCAGAGGCGCGCAGACGATGCCGCAGCAATTGCGGATGATGAAGGCCATTTTTTCGGGCGTGCAAAGCGAGGCCGCCATGACGAGATCGCCCTCGTTCTCGCGGTCGTCGTCGTCCGTCACGACGACCATCTCGCCGCGCGCGATCGCCTCGATGGCCTCCATCACGGAAGCGCCTGCAGGCGCCCCCGGAGCCTTGCCCGCCGCAGCCGGCGGCTCGGCGCCGAAATAGGTTGAAATCAGCCGGATTTCGCGCAATTTCAGTTCGCGTCGACCTTGCAGCAGCCGTGTGATCTGCGCGCGATCGACGCCCAGGGCCTCGGCCAGACCCGCCTGCGTCTTGCCGGGGTCGCCCAGCCTCTGCCGGATCCAATCCAGAATGGTATTTTCCTGCGACATGAGAAGCGCTCCTGATTCGATGATGCGATTTTTGCAACACCTGCGCAAGGCGCTTGTTGCGATTTTTGCGACTGCCGCCTTCTGCTCGGCGGCCAAGGCTGGCCCCTGCGAGAAAATCGAGGAGAAAGGCTCCCCCTATGTGGTGTGCGCGTTCGACCCGGCGCAGGCCGACATCCGCCTGTTCCTGCGCAACGACAAGGGCGACCTTTTCGGCGCGTTCGAACCGCTGGCCGACGATGTCGCCGCTCATGGCGGCAAGCTCGTCTTTGCAATGAATGCGGGCATGTTCATGCCCGATTATTCGCCGGTCGGTCTCTACATGGAAAAGCGGCAGGAGCTGCGCCCGATCAATCGCGCCAATGGCGCGGGGAACTTCAATCTGAAACCGAACGGGATTTTCTGGGTGCGTGGGGCGACCGCAGGCGTGACCGAAACGCAGGCCTTCCAGCGGCAAAACTTCCGTCCCGACTATGCGACGCAATCGGGGCCGATGCTGGTTGTCAACGGCAAGATCCATCCCAAGATCAGGCCCGACGGCATGTCGCTGAAAACGCGCAACGGCGTCGGCCAATGCGCGGACGGCAAAATCCGTTTCGCGATTTCCGACGACGCCGTGAGCTTCTACGATTTCGCCGCGCTGTTTCGCGACCGGCTGAAATGCCCGAACGCGCTGTTTCTCGACGGATCGGTGTCCTCGCTCTATGCGCCGGACCTCAAGCGCAACGATGGCTGGCGCACCTTCGGCCCCATTGTCGGCGTTACGGAAGGCTTGAAGAAATAATCACAACGCCGCGCTGTTGGTCTCGCTCGTATAGACCACGAAATTTTTCAGCGCATGCGGCCCGAAGGAATTCATGATCGGAATGTCGGCCGCATCGCGCCCGCGCGCAATCAGAACGCGGCCGATGCGCGCCATGTTGTGCCGCGCGTCGAATGTCAGCCATTGGCCGCCCAGATAGACCTCGAACCATGCGTTGAAATCCATCGGCGTCGGATCATAGGGCACGCCGATATCGCCGAGATAGCCGTTGCAGTAACGCGCGGGAATATTCATGCAGCGGCACAAGGCGACGGCAAGATGCGCAAAATCGCGGCACACGCCGACCCGCTCCTCATAGGCTTCGAGAGCTGTGCGGGTTGCGCGCGCGTTCTCGTATCCGAAGCGGATGTGGTTGTGCACGAAGTCGCAGATCGCCTGCACGCGCGGCCAGCCGGGCTCGACCTTGCCGAAAAGGTCCCACGCGATCTGGCTGAGCCGGTCGGTTTCGCAGTAACGCGAGCCAACGAGATAGACGAGCGTTTCGTCGGGCAGGTCCGCTACAGGAATTTCAGCGGCGTCGGCCTCCTGCGCGTCGGGCTGCCCGCTGTCTTCGACGATGAAACGATGCGCAATGGTCGATACGCCCGCCGCCGCGACGAAACGGCGGCAATGATTGCCAAACATGTCGCGATAGAGATGCGAGGGCGCGGGCGGATCGATGGCGAACGGCGTTTGCGCGCGCAAGGACTGCAGGCGCGAGGGATGGGGGTCGACCTGACAGATCATCGGCGTCGGCGCCGGACATTCGAATGTTATTTCATAACCGCAATTGATCAGCATCGCTTTTCCCGCTTGCTGGCGAAACGCGCGCCGGACGCGCGCGGTTCCGCGGGGTTTGCGATTTAGCGATGCAGGAAACGCGCCAGATCAGCCAATCTGTCCGCGATGGCGCAGAAAATGATCCGCCAGAACGCAGGCCATCATCGCCTCGCCGACAGGCACGGCGCGAATGCCGACGCTGGGATCATGCCTGCCCTTGGTCAAGATCTCGGCCTCGTGGCCCGCCCGGTCGATCGTGCGGCGCGGCGTGAGAATGGACGACGTCGGCTTGACGGCAAAGCGCGCGACCACGGGCTGACCGCTCGATATGCCGCCGAGGACGCCGCCGGCGTGATTGGACAGGAACAGCGGCTTGCCATCGTTGCCCATGCGCATTTCATCGGCGTTCTCCTCGCCGGTGAGCGCGGCGGACGCAAAGCCTGCGCCGATCTCGACGCCTTTCACCGCGTTGATCGACATGAGCGCGCCGGCAAGGTCGGCGTCGAGCTTGCCATAGACCGGCGCGCCCCAGCCGGGCGGCACGCCTTCGGCGACGAGTTCGACAATAGCGCCGATGGAGGATCCCGCCTTGCGCACGCCGTCGAGATAGGCCTCCCACGCCTGCGCAGCGACAGGATCGGGGCAAAAGAAGGGATTGCGGTCGACCTCGTCCCAGTCCCAGCGCGCAGGATCGATCCTGTGCGGGCCAAGCTGCACGAGCGCGCCGCGCACTTTCACTTGCGGAACAATCTTGCGCGCCACAGCGCCGGCTGCGACGCGCGCGGCCGTTTCGCGGGCCGATGAGCGCCCGCCGCCGCGATAATCGCGCACGCCATATTTGGCGTCATAGACGTAATCGGCGTGGCCGGGACGGTATTTGTCCTTGATGTCCGCGTAATCTTTCGAGCGCTGATCGGTGTTTTCGATCATCAGCGCGATGGGCGTTCCGGTCGTCACCTGCTTGCCGGCGCGTTCGTCGAAAAACACGCCGGACAGGATTTTCACCGCATCGGGTTCCTGCCGCTGCGTGGTGAAGCGCGACTGGCCGGGGCGCCGCTTGTCGAGGAATGCCTGAATCTCGGCCGCCTCCAGCGCAATGTTGGGCGGGCACCCGTCGACCACGCAACCGAGCGCCGGCCCGTGGCTTTCGCCGAAGGTGGTGACGCGGAACAGATGGCCGAAGGAATTGTGGGACATGGGGGCGGTTTTAGGGGGCGCGGAGGGGGCGCGTCAAATGATCGGGGGAAAGGCAGTTATGGGCGGATTGCGGACGCAGCGTCGCGCGCGCGCCCTTGCATCTGCCCATCTCTGATTTAGCTTAGGCGCTCCTTCGTCGATGCATGATGTGATCGCATTTTTCTTGGAATCGATTCGAGATACGATACATGGCTTACGGCTTACTGATCCTGATCTCCCTTCTAATCGGTTCGATGTCGTCCAATGCCAGTGCGGCTGATTGCATCAAGGCATTCGATTGGAAGAAGAAGACAGCGATTGAGATGTCTGCATGCACCGACGCAGCGCTAAACGCAGCAGATGAACGGCTGAATGTTGCATATGACAAAGAGCTAAAAGTAAGCCCAATACACTTGGGGTCGATGCCGGTCGCTCAAAAGCTATGGGTAAAGATGAGAAATGCCTGCGTCACGTCCCATCGGGCGGATTGTGTCCAGATGACCAACGACCGGGCTGATTTTTTCGACTTTCAGGTCGGGACTGAGAGTGGCGAACATCGAATGACTTGGTACGGAATGGCGTCGGGTACGCTGGGTCCCGGAGATAGCATGGGATCGGGGACAGTGACCGGAGGCGGCTATCGGATTGATAGAATGTTCTATTCCTTCCTAAAGCCCGCAACACCGGGAGAGCGCTTCTTCAACGAGATCATTGGTCGGGAATACATGGAGGCAGATCGAACGCTGTCGAAAGCAAAATCAACGCAAAGCGCCA
>JAGWTA010000011.1 GCA_028869185.1 Hyphomicrobiales bacterium | reverse complement strand
CGCCGGAAAAGAAACAGACGCAGGACTACATCACCGGCCGCTTCGGCTGAGCCGCGAGGAATATCGATGAGCGACCATATCGTGCGGTCCTATGACCGCGAACTTGAAGTTCTCGGACGGCGCATTGCCGAAATGGGCGGCCTCGCCGAAAAGATGCTGTCTGACGCCATGGACGCGCTGGCGGCGCTTGATGCGGATGCGGCGCGAAAGGTCGTCGCCGACGACATCAAGCTCGATCTCCTGCAAAGAACTGTCGAAGAAGATGCGATCCTGACGATCGCGCGCCGCCAGCCCATGGCGATCGATCTGCGCGAATGCGTTGCCGCCATTCGCGTGTCAGGCGATCTCGAGCGCGTCGGCGATCTCGCCAAGAACATCGCCAAACGCGCGGTGAAGATCGCCGGAGAAGCGCGCATGCCGCGCGCCATCGTCGGATTGAAGTCGATGCATGAATTTGCAGCGATGCAACTCAAGGACGTGCTCGACGCCTATGCGCAGCGCGACATCGAACGCGCTCGCGCCGTATGGGCGCGCGACGCAGACCTCGATGCGCTGGAGGATTCGGTCTTCCGCGATCTTCTTACCTTCATGATGGAAGATCCGCGCAACATCACTTTCTGCACGCATCTGCTGTTCTGTGCGAAAAACATCGAGCGCATCGGCGATCACACGACCAACATCGCCGAAACGGTCGTCTATCTCGTGACCGGTGAAAATCCGCCGGTCGAAAGGCCGAAAGGCGCATGACAACGTCCGGAGGCGTCGCCATGAATGAATCGCGTTCGCCCGTGCGCGAAGCAGCCGTCAGCCGCGCGCCGCGCGTCCTGATCGTCGAGGATGAACAGGCGTTGGCGTTGTTGCTGTCCTACAATCTCGAGGCTGAGGGCTATCTCGTGGACCGGGCCGACCGGGGCGACGAGGCCGAATTGCGTCTTGTCGAAAACCCGCCCGATCTCGTCATTCTGGACTGGATGCTGCCCGGTGTGTCGGGCCTCGAGATCTGCCGGCGTCTGCGCGCGCGAGAAGAGACGCGGACTTTGCCGGTCATCATGCTGACGGCGCGCGGCGAGGAAGCCGAGCGCGTGCGCGGCCTTTCCGTCGGCGCGGACGATTATGTCGTCAAACCGTTCTCGGTGCCCGAATTGATGGCCCGCGTGCGCTCGCTGTTGCGTCGCGCCAGTCCGGAGCGTGTATCCGGCAAGCTCGTTGCGGGCGAAATCGAGTTGAACCGCGAAACGCGGCGCGTGCGACGCGCCTCGCGGGATATCCATCTTGGGCCGACCGAATTCCGCCTGCTCGAATACCTCATGGAAAAACCCGGCCGCGTTTTCTCGCGCGCACAATTGCTGGATGCTGTCTGGGGCCTGTCTTCCGAGATCGACGAGCGAACGGTGGACGTGCATGTCGGGCGTTTGCGCAAGGCGCTGGTGCGTGGGCGCGAGCGCGACCCGATCCGCACCGTGCGCGGCGCGGGCTATTCCTTCGACGAGACCTTCGGAAAAGCCTGATTGGCGCAACCGCCGCGCCGGTCTATAAGCCGCGCCCATGGCTGGTTTGCTCACCAAGGCTCTTGGCGCCAGCGCGCGGCGTTTGCGCGTGGAAACATTGGTGCGTCTGCGCTGGCTCGCGATCGCCGGGCAGCTTGCGGCCGTTTTGTTCGTGCGCTACGCGCTCGACTTCGATTTGCCGCTGTGGTGGTGCCTTTCCGCCATCGCAGCATCGGCGGCGCTCAACATCGGCCTGCGCTTGCGTTTTGCGCGCAATCATCGTCTGGACGACGCGCCCGCAGCCGGCCTGCTCGCCTTCGATATTCTGCAGCTCTCGGCGTTGCTGTTCATGACCGGCGGCCTTGCAAATCCTTTCGTGATTCTCGCGCTTGCGCCTATCGTCATTTCGGCCGTGTCGCTGCCGCGAGCAAAGACATATGCGCTGGTCGCGCTCGCCGTCGCGCTGGCTTTCGCGCTGGCGTTTCGGCACTTGCCGCTGCCGTGGGCTGGCGCGCCGCCCGTTCTGCCGCCGGCCTATATCGCTGGCGTGTTCATCGCCTTTGCGCTCAGCGCGGTCTTTGTGACGCTCTACGCTTCGCGCGTCGCGGTCGAGGCGCGCGAGCTGGCGGACGCGCTCAGCGCGACCGAGCTTGTGCTGGCGCGCGAACAACATCTGACTCAGCTCGACGGACTGGCCGCCGCCGCTGCGCATGAACTTGGCACGCCATTGGCGACGATCGCGCTGGTTTCGAAAGAACTCGCCAGAAACGCCGACAAGCCGCCCGCGCGCGAGGACATCGATCTTCTCAACCAGCAGGCGCGCCGGTGCCGCGAAATTCTCGGCACGCTCACCTCGCTGTCCAACGACAGCGACGGAATTCTCGAGCGCATGAGCATCGCTCATCTCGTCGCCGAAGTCGTCGAGCCGTTGCGCCCGTTCGGCGTTGAGCTTGTGCATACCTGCGAGGGGCAGAAGCCGGAGCCTTGTTGCCTGCGCAGCCCCGGCGTCATTTACGGTCTCGGCAACATCATCGAGAACGCTGTCGATTTCGCCCAGGAGCGCGTCGACGTGCGTGCGTTCTGGAATGAGAAAATTGTCTGTGTCGAAGTCACAGACGACGGCGAAGGCTTTGCGCCCGACATTCTCGCGCGGCTCGGCGAGCCTTACGTCACCACCAGAAGCAGCGGCGAGCGGCGCGCCAAAACAGAGGATTCGCCAGGTCTTGGTCTTGGCCTGTTCATCGCCAAAACGCTGCTGGAGCGCTCTGGCGCGCGTGTTCGGCTCGGCAATCGGGCAGAGCGCAGCGGCGCGCGCGTCGCCATCGAATGGCAGCGTCCGCTCTTCGAGCGCGATGCAACAGACCGCGATACTTGACGCCCCGCGCTCAAAAGCCGATGAAACAAACATGAAATCGGCGGGAATAGAGCAGGAAGGCGTCGCAGGCGGGGCTTCAGCCGCGTCTGAAGATCGCACGCTCCTACTGGTGGATGACGACGCCGCCTTTCTCGGACGGCTTGCCCGTGCGATGGAATCGCGCGGTTATGTCGTGCGCAGCGCCGGTTCCGTCGCCGACGGACTGGCGGCGCTGCAGGTTCTTGCGCCCGCTTTCGCTGTGGTCGACATGCGTCTTGGCGATGGCAACGGCCTCGACATTATTGCCGAACTGAAGACGATCCGCCCCGATGCGCGCGGCGTCGTGCTGACCGGTTACGGCAATATCGCGACCGCCGTCACGGCGGTGAAACTCGGCGCGTTCGATTATCTCGCCAAGCCCGCCGACGCCGACGACATCGATGCCGCGCTGCGTTCGGTCAAACCGGACCATGTCGACCTTCCGGAAAATCCGATGTCGGCAGACAGGGTGCGCTGGGAGCATATCCAGCGCATTTACGAATTATGCGGACGCAACGTTTCGGAAACGGCGCGCCGGCTCAATATGCACCGCCGCACGCTGCAGCGCATTCTGGCCAAGCGCGCGCCACGCTGAATCCGTTCCGCTCTAATCGTCCTCTTCCCTGAAGCCGCGAAACTCCGGATCGTGCAGAGCATGCAAACGGTCGGCGGCCGCTTTGGCGAAACGCAGCAGCATCGCTTTGCGCCGCTGCGGCGCCAGCCTGTGCTCCAAGCCGATCCGCATCTGCCGCGCGCCGTAATCGTCGGCGAGAATGAGCCCGGCTTCCGCAGGGATGAGTTCTTCGGGCGTCGAAAGATCGATGGCGAAAGCGAGCCGGTCGCAATAGGCGCGATAATCCTGCCATTTGCGGTCGGCGCGAAAATCGGCGACGGACGATTTGATTTCGATGATCGTCAGCACGCCGTCCTGTTGCAACGCGACGAGGTCCGCGCGCCGCCCGTCAGGCAGGCTCATTTCCGAGACGGTGGACACGCCATTGAGCGCCAGCATGCGCCGCACGCCGCGCGCTATCCGCATCGCGCCCGGCGACTGGCGTCCATCCGGCCGGATGATGGGCGGATTCAATAATTTTCCGTGCAACGTTTTCTCCAGATGCTTATGCTCTTCCCATGTTCAAAAAGTCTTTCAAGGCCAATCTTGCGCTTCTGGCCGGCGCTTTTTTCATTGCCGGCCTCGCAACTCTGGCGCGCGCTGAGGACAGGGTGCTCAACGTCGCCAACTGGACCGATTATATCGATCCCGCCGTCCTCGAGGAATTCACCAAAGAGACCGGAATCAAGATCGTTTACGACACCTACGATTCCAACGAAATGCTGGAGACGCGGCTTCTTGCCGGGTCGACAGGCTACGATCTGGTCGTGCCTTCCGCCACTTTCCTGCAACGGCAGATTCAGGCCGGCGTCTACCAGAAGCTCGACAAGGCGCAACTGCCCAACCTGAAAAACCTTCAACCGGAAATCATGCAGCGTCTGGCGGTCTACGATCCCGGCGCAGAATATTCCGCGCCCTACATGTGGTTCACGACAGGCGTCGCCTATAATGTCGCCAAGGCGAAAGAGCGGCTTGGCGATCGCCCGATCGACAGCTGGGACATCGTTTTCAAACCCGATCTCATCGCCAAATTCGCCGATTGCGGCGTGTATTTTCTCGATAGCCCCGAAGACATGTTCGCCATCGGCGCCAATTACCTTGGCCTGCCGCCCGATGTCACGAAGCCCGAAGACATTGCAAAGGTCGCAAGCATGCTCGCCGCCGTGCGGCCTTCGGTGCGCAAGTTCCACTCCTCGGAATACATCAACGCGCTTGCAAACGGCGACATCTGTCTCGCGATAGGCTGGGCCGGCGACAGCTTTCAGGCGCGCAACCGCGCGCGTGAGGCCAAGAACGGCGTGGAGATCGGCTATGTCATCCCGCGCGAGGGAACGCTGATATCGATCGACGTTCTGGCGATCCCCAAGGACGCCAAACATGTCGCGGAAGCCCACCGGTTCATCGACTATCTGCTGCGGCCGAAGGTGGAGGCGCGCAACACGCAGGTTTCCAATTTCGCCAATCCCATTCTCGCATCGAGGGAATTCCTGCCGCCGGACGTGCGCGACAACAAGGCGATCTATCCAGACGAGGAAACGATGCGCAAATTGTTCACGGTCAGCCCCAAGGATCAGGCCGTGCAAAAGATCATCACGCGCGAATGGCAGCGGGTGAAGCTCGGGCGATAGGCGTCCCGAGAAGGAGCGCGCGCCTGTCTACAGCTTGCGCAGCGCGACGCGCTCGATCATGTGATTTTCTCCCTTCGTCAGCACGAGGCTTGCGCGCGCGCGCGTCGGGAAAATGTTTTCGTGCAGGTTGCGCAGGTTGATGCGCGACCAGATATCATGAGCGACTTCATGCGCCTTGTCGTCGGTCAGGTCGGCATATTTGCGGAAATAGGACTGCGGATCGCGAAACGCCGTTTTGCGCAACCGCATGAAACGCTCGATATACCAGCGCTCCAGCACCGCCTCGTCGGCGTCGAGATAAACCGAAAAGTCGAAAAAATCCGACACGAATGGCGTGTCGGAGCCATCGCGCGAGAGCCGGCTTGGCTGCAGCACGTTGACGCCTTCGACGATCAGGATGTCGGGCCGGTCCACAGTGATGAATTCGTCGGGAATGACGTCATAGGTCATGTGCGAATAGACGGGCGCCTGCACATGCGCCTTGCCGGCTTTGACGTCGGACAGGAATCGCACGAGCGCGTTGGAATCATAGCTTTCAGGAAAGCCCTTTTTCTCCATCAGCCCGTCGCGTTCGAGAATGGCGTTGGGAAACAGAAACCCGTCCGTGGTCACCAGCCGCACTTTCGGCGTGTTCGGCCAGCGGGACAAAAGCGCGGTCAGAACGCGCGCTGTCGTCGATTTGCCGGCGGCGACCGAACCTGCGACGCCGATGATATAAGGCACCTTGCCGTCTTCGGCGCCCAGAAAGCGCTGCGTCGCCTTGAACAGGCCCTGCGTCGCCGCGACATAGAGTGCGAGCAGGCGCGACAGCGGCAGATAGATCGCAATAACTTCCTCGATCGAGATCGGATCATTCACCGATTGCAGTTTGACGAGATCGTCGATTGTCAGCGTCAGCGGCGTATCGGCGCGCAGCCCCGCCCATTCCCGCCGCGTGAAATGGCGGTAGGGCGACAGGTTGTGGGCGCTGATCGCATCGTCCATCGACGCCTCCGCTCAGCCTTTCGGTCGGCTGGCCTTTTCCTCAATGCCAGACTGGCTGGTCCGGCGGGCAAGCTCGCTGAAAACCTCGTTCAAGGCAACGCCGCGCGCTTTCAGCAATACTAGCAAATGGTAGAGCACATCGGCGCTTTCGCCGATCAGCTCGTCGCGCGAGCCGCCGAGCGCGGCGATCACCGCCTCCACCGATTCCTCGCCGAATTTCTTGGCGATGCGCGCCGGGCCGCCTTCCAGCAGTTTGCGCGTATAGGACGGCGCTTCGCTGGCGGCTGCGCGCGCGGCGATGATCGCCTCCAGGCGCGCGAGATCGAAAGCGTCGGCGGCGCCGAGATCGAGCCGCATCGGCAGGCCGCTTGCGGCCATATATTCCTTCGCCTGGCGCACGGTGAACGTCCCGAAGTGAAAGATCGATGCGGCCAGAACCGCCGAAGCGTGGCCATCGCGCACGCCATCGACCAGATGCTGCAATTCGCCGACGCCGCCCGAGGCGATGACGGGAACATCCACAGCATCCGCAATCGCGCGCGTCAGACCGAGATCGAAGCCGATTTTCGTGCCGTCGCGATCCATGGATGTGAGCAGCAATTCGCCGGCCCCGCGCGCTACGACATCCCTGGCGAAACCGACCGCGTCGATGCCGGTCGGCTTGCGTCCGCCGTGCGTGAAAATCTCCCATCGGCCGGGCTCGACCTGTTTGGCGTCGATCGCCACGACGATGCATTGCGAACCGAATTTCTCGGCTGCGTCGCGCACGAAATCGCGATTGGCGACAGCGGCCGAATTGATCGACACCTTATCGGCGCCGGCCAGCAGCAGTTTGCGAATGTCGTCGAGCGTGCGCACGCCGCCGCCGACCGTCAGCGGCATGAAACAGGCTTCCGCCGTGCGGCGCACGACATCGAGCATCACGCCGCGATTCTCATGCGTTGCGGTGATGTCGAGAAAACACAATTCGTCGGCGCCCGCCGCGTCATAGGCGATGGCGCTTTCGACGGGATCGCCAGCGTCCTTGAGATCGACGAAATTCACGCCCTTGACGACGCGTCCGTCTTTCACATCGAGACAGGGGATGACGCGAACCTTAAGCACGGGCCGCCTCGCGCGCGTTGCGGATCAGCGATAGCGCCTTGGCGGGGTCGAGCCGCCCATCGTACAGCGCGCGGCCGGTGATGGCGCCCGCGAGGGGGGCGCAATCGGGCTCGAGCAGGCGCTGCACATCGTCAAGCGACGCAAGCCCGCCCGAGGCGATGACCGGAATGTGCACAGCGTTGGCGAGCGCCAGCGTCGCTTCGATATTCAGCCCTTTCAGCACGCCGTCGCGCAGGATGTCGGTGTATATGAGCGCCGAAACGCCGGCGTCTTCATATTGGCGGCCGATGTCGACAGCGGTGGCGGTCGATGTGCGCGCCCAGCCCTCGATGGCCACGAGACCATCGCGCGCGTCGATCCCGACGGCGATGCGGCCGGGGAAAATCCGCGCCGCCTCGCGCACCAGACTGGGATCGCGCACGGCGGCCGTGCCGATGATGACGCGCGCAACGCCTTTGCCGAGCCAGCCCTCGATCGTGCGCATGTCGCGAATGCCGCCGCCGAGCTGCACCGGAAATTTCACGGCCTTCAGCATGTCTTCGACGACAGCAGCGTTCACCGGCTTGCCGGCGAAAGCGCCGTCGAGATCGACGACATGCAGATATTCGAAGCCCAGCGTTTCGAACTCACGCGCCTGCGCGATCGGGTCGACGTTGAACACGGTCGCCTTGTCCATCTCGCCATGCACGAGACGCACGCATTCGCCGTTTTTCAGATCGATAGCGGGAAACAGAATCAAGGCGACCACCGCAGGAAATTGCCGATCAGCTTCAGACCGAGCGTCTGACTCTTTTCGGGGTGAAATTGCGTGCCCGCGATATTGCCATGTGCGATCAGGGCGGCGACGGCGCCGCCGTAATCGGTTTCCGCGACAATATCTTCCGCGTGCGACGCGGCGAAACGATAGGAATGCACAAAATAGGCGTGCAGGCCGGAAGCTCCGAGCGGCACATCGGCGAGCAGGGCGTGATCGCGCCGCCGGCCGAGCGTGTTCCAGCCCATGTGCGGGATCTTCATCGCAGGGTCGCTCGGCGAAATGCGTACGACATCGCCCGGCACCCAGTCGAGCCCCTCAAAGACGCCATTCTCGAGGCCGCGCGTCGCCAGCAATTGCATGCCGACGCATATGCCAAGGAAAGGCTTGCCCTGCTTCAGCACGGCGTCGCCCATCGCCTCGATCATCCCGGGCACGGCGGCCAGTCCCGCCTTGCAGTCGGCAAAGGCGCCGACGCCCGGCAGCACGACGCGGTCGGCGCGCCGCACAATGTCCGGGTCCGAGGTCACCTTGATGCTGGCGCTGGCGAGATTTTCCTCGCGCGCGGCGCGCTCGAAGGCCTTGGCCGCCGAGTGCAGATTGCCTGAGCCGTAATCGACGATAGCCACGCTCACGAGGCGCGCGCCTCCCGCGCATTCAGGAAGGCCGCGAGGGCCTGGTCGCCGTCGCTGGCGGCCACGACATCTTCCGGCGGCAGGCCGCGCCGCGCCAGCGCGCGCCGTCGCCATTCATGCCCCTCAAGCCCGGCGAGCAAAGACAGGGCGAAAGACAGGGGCAACCCCGCCTGCGGCGCCAGAACCCCCTGCAGGATGGCGCCAAAGACGGCGCCTTCCGCCAGAATGAAGGCGAAGGCGGCCAGCCACAGACGATGGGCGAGCAGCCAGAGCGGCCCGAAGGCGAAGGCGGCCCAGGAAAAATCGCTCGTCACGGTCTGCGCCCGCGCTGGCCGCGCGCCGCCGAGCGCATCCGCGCCGTGGATGGTGAAAAAGGCCACTACAGCACGCCTTTCGTCGAAGGCACCGCGCTCGCCTGCCGCGGGTCGATCTCGCAAGCCTCGCGCAGCGCGCGCGCAACTGCCTTGAAGCAGCTTTCGGCAATGTGGTGGCTGTTGGCGCCGCGCAGACAGTCGATATGCAACGCCGCGCCGACATTGGTCGTAAATGCCTGAAAAAACTCGCGAACCAGCTCCACGTCGAAAGTGCCGATCTTTGGCGTGGCGAATTCGGCGGCGAAGACGAAGAACGGCCGGCCTGACATGTCGACGGCAGCCCGCGTCAGCGCCTCGTCCATCGGCGCAAAAGCCGTTGCATAACGACGGATGCCCCGCCGTTCGCCGAGCGCCTGCCGGATCGCCTGTCCGAGCACGATGCCGACGTCCTCGACAGTGTGGTGATCGTCGATATGCAGGTCGCCCTTGGCGGCGATTTCGAGGTCGAACAGCGCATGCCGGGCGATCTGGTCGAGCATGTGGTCGAAAAAGCCGACCCCGGTCGAAATGGCGGATTTGCCGACGCCATCGAGATTGACCGAAACGGAAATGTCCGTCTCTTTCGTCTTGCGAGCGATCGCGGCTGTGCGGGGTTTCTGCGACATGGAAAGTCCTGGCGTCGCCCCGGCAGCGGGCCTGCAAGGGCGTTTGCGCGTCTTCTAAACGGATTTGGCGCCGATATCCATCGTTTGCATTGGGCTTCGGCGCGCTGGTTAACCGGCCCTGCTTACCCTGAATTGAACACAAACTTGCCCGAAAAGCCCGCGCGCGTTAGCTGCAGGGTTCATTCAAGAGGCGATTTTTCATGTGCGGCATTGTCGGCATTCTTGGCAAAACCCCGGTTGCGGGCGAGTTGGTCGAGGCGCTGAAGCGTCTCGAATATCGCGGCTATGATTCGGCGGGCGTCGCGACCCTGGAGGGCGGCGTGCTCACCCGTCGGCGCGCCGAGGGCAAATTGCGCAATCTGGAGCGCCGGCTGGCCGAGGAGCCGCTGGGCGGCCATTCCGGCATCGGCCACACGCGCTGGGCGACGCATGGGCGGCCGACCGAGAACAACGCCCATCCCCATGCCGGGGAAGGCGTGGCGGTCGTCCATAACGGCATCATCGAGAATTTCCGCGAGTTGCGCGAGGCGCTCAGGGCCAAGGGGCATGTTTTCCGCACCGAGACCGATTCGGAAGTCATCGCCCATCTTGTCGCCGAGGAAATGAAGACGCGCCAATCGCCGGTCGCCGCCGTCGCCGCCGCCTTGCCGCAACTGCACGGCGCCTTCGCGCTCGCCTTTTTGTTCGAGGGGCAGGACGATCTGATGATTGGCGCCCGCCGCGGCTCTCCGCTCGCGGTCGGCTGGGGCGAAGGCGAAATGTTCGTCGGCTCCGACGCGCTGGCGCTGGCGCCCTTCACGCAGGACATCGCCTATCTCGAAGAAGGCGATTGGGTCGTTCTGCATCGCTATGGCGCGCAATTTTACGACGAGAGCGGCGCGCCGGCGCAGCGCAAGCGCATCCGCACGCAAGCCTCCGCCTTCCTCGTCGACAAGGGCGAGCATCGCCATTTCATGGCGAAGGAAATTCACGAGCAGCCCGAAGTCGTCGGCCGCACGCTCGCCCATTATCTCGACATGTCGGGCGGCCGCGTCGCGCTGCCTTTCGCGCTGCCTTTCGACGCCGCCGCGCTGACGCGCATCACGATTTCCGCTTGCGGCACGGCTTATTACGCGGGTTTGACGGCGCGCTACTGGTTCGAGCGTTACGCGCGCCTGCCCGTCGATATCGACGTCGCATCCGAGTTTCGCTACCGCGAAGCGCCGCTCGAGAAAAACGGGTTGATGCTGGTCGTTTCGCAATCGGGCGAGACGGCCGACACGCTGGCTTCGCTGCGCTACGCCAAAACGCATGGCCAGAAAACGCTGGCGGTCGTCAATGTGCCGACATCCACGATCGCGCGTGAAAGCGACGTTGTCGCGCCGACGCTGGCGGGTCCTGAAATTGGCGTCGCCTCCACAAAGGCGTTCACCTGCCAGCTCGCCGTGCTCGCCTGTCTTGCGGTTGCGCTTGGCAGGGCGCGCGGCGTCATCGATGCGCAGGAAGAGGCCCGTCTTGTCGGCGAACTGATCGCCGTGCCCGGCCTCATGGCGCGCGCCATTAACGAGGAGCCGGCCATCGAGCAGATCGCCCATCAGCTCGCGCGCGCCAAAAGCGTGCTGTATCTGGGGCGCGGCGCATCCTTCCCGTTGGCGATGGAAGGCGCGCTGAAGCTCAAGGAAATTTCCTACATTCACGCCGAAGGCTATCCGGCGGGCGAATTGAAGCACGGACCGATCGCGCTCATCGACGAGGACATGCCCGTCATCGTCGTCAGCCCGCGCGACGGCTGGCTGGAGAAAACCGTGTCCAACGTGCAGGAAGTCGCCGCGCGCGGCGGACGCATCGTTTTCATCGGCGATGAGGCGGCGCGGCGCGAGGCGGCGGTGGATCTGGCCGGCGCGATCGAGCTTGCGCCGATGGCGCCTGATTTCACGACGCTGGTTTACGCCGTGCCGGTGCAATTGCTCGCCTACCACGCGGCGCTTTTCATGGGCAAGGACGTCGACCAGCCGCGCAATCTCGCCAAAAGCGTGACGGTGGAATAAGCGGGCTGTTCAGGCCATGAACAATTCGGGATGCTCGTTGACGAGCGTCTCGAAATGCGCGCGCGTCGCATCGAGATGGCCGCGCATCGCCTGTTCCGCCTTGGCGCCGTCGCGCTCGACGATGGCGTCGTAAACGCGCTGATGGCCTTCGTAGGCTTTCGTGAGATTGCTGCGCGGCACGAGCAGGATGCGGCGCGACCGCTCGAGATGCGAATGCAGCATGTCAAGAATTTCCGTCGCCTGCGCAAGATCGAGTCCGCGCGCCAGAATGCGATGGAATTCGAGGTCCAGCGCGTAAAACCCCGCGACGTCATGCGCCTCGGCCGCCGGCTGCTGATAGCGCAGGTTGCGCTCCAGATCGCGCCGCGCCGCATCGGGCAGCGTGTTGGCGGCGTTGTTGGCGATTTCGGCTTCAAGCGCCCGGCGGATCATCAGCCATTCGGCGACGTCGCGCTTGGCGATCTTGGCGACAAACGAGCCATGCTGCGGTTCAATCGACACCAGCCGCTCGAAGGCGAGGCGATTGATGGCCGTCGTCACGGGAAAACGCGACACGCCCAGCTTGGCGCAAAGCGTGAGCTTGTCGATCGCCTGGCCCGGCTCGAGAACGCCGGACATGATCGATTCCTTGATCTCGGCATAGACCTGGTCGGCCTTGGAAAGCCGCCGCTCCGGCCGCAATCGCGCCGCCCGCTCGCCCGTCATGGAACCCCCGTCTAGCATGCTAGACCCTAGGCGCGGCCCCGCATGGCCGTCAATATGGCGCGCTTGCCACCAGGTCAGTCCGTCGCCATTTTGACCGCCGTGAACGATTTTTCCGCCAGCGATCCGATCCGGGCCAGCGCCCTGGCTGCGCTTGATGCGCGCTCGCGCGAGATTTTCAGGCGCATCGTCGAAAGCTATCTGGCTTCCGGCGAACCTGTCGGCTCGCGCAACCTGTCCCGCATCCTGCCCATCACGCTCTCGCCCGCCTCGATTCGCAATGTCATGCAGGATCTGGAGGCGCTGGGTCTGGTGTTCTCGCCCCACACGAGCGCCGGTCGCCTGCCGACCGAAATCGGCCTGCGCTTTTTCGTCGATTCGCTGCTCCAGGTCGGCGATCTCTCGCAGGACGAGCGCGCCCGCATCGAGAGCAGCGTCGGCGGCGCGCAGGAGCAGGGCCTTGAAAACCTGCTGGCCGGCGCCTCTTCGCTTCTGTCCGGCCTGACCCGAGGCGCAGCGGTGGTGGCGGCCTCGACCGAGGACGCCCGTCTGCGCCAGATCGAATTCGTGCGCCTCGAACCGCAGCGCGCGCTTGCCGTGCTCGTCGCCGAAGACGGCTCGGTCGAAAACCGCATCCTGCCCGTGCCGGCCGATCTGCCGGCTTCCGCGCTCGTGGAAGCGGGCAATTATCTCAACGCCCGCATGCGCGGCCGCACGCTCGCCGATGTGCGCGCCGAGGTGGAGGCCGGCAAAAAGGCTGTCGAGGCTGAACTCGACGAATTGACCGCGCGCCTTGTGCGCGACGGGCTGGCGATCTGGTCGGGCGGGGCGGGTCGGCGCCAGTTGATCGTGCGCGGGCAGGCCAATCTTCTGGAAGACCTGACGGCGCGCGAAGATCTGGAACGCATCCGCCTGCTGTTCGACGATCTCGAAACGAAGACCGACGTCATCGATCTGCTTGGCCGGGCTGAAGGCGGCGAGGGCGTGCGCATCTTCATCGGCTCGGAGAACAAGCTGTTCTCGCTTTCGGGCTCCTCGATGATCGCCGCGCCGTTTCGGGATGGGCGCAGCCGCGTCGTCGGCGTGCTCGGCGTGATCGGCCCGACACGCCTTAACTATGCGCGCATAGTTCCGATGGTCGATTACACCGCAAAGGTGATAGCAAAGATCGTTGGTTCAGGCTGAGCGCGTCGAACCCGGCACGCAAGGCATGACACCTTCCGCCGCAGGCGAACCATCAAGGGTAAGGCGCGAACAATGAAACGCGATCTCAAACGAATCATGGTCACCGGCGGATCGGGCTTTCTCGGCTCGCATCTGTGCGAGCGCCTGCTGGCGCGCGGCGACGAGGTTTTGTGCGTCGACAATTTTTTCACCGGTTCGCGCCAGAACATCGTCCACCTGCTCGACAACCGGAATTTCGAGGTGATGCGTCACGACGTGACGTTCCCGCTCTATGTCGAGGTGGACGAAATCTACAATCTCGCCTGCCCGGCCTCGCCCATTCATTATCAGTTCGATCCTGTCCAGACGACGAAAACGTCGGTGATCGGCGCAATCAACATGCTTGGGCTCGCCAAGCGCCTGAAGATCAAGATCCTGCAAGCCTCGACATCGGAAGTTTATGGCGACCCGGCCTTGCATCCGCAGCCTGAATCCTACTGGGGCAACGTCAATCCGATCGGCATGCGTTCGTGTTACGACGAAGGCAAGCGTTGCGCCGAAACCCTGTTTTTCGATTATCACCGCCAGCACAAGCTGCGCACCAAGGTCATCCGCATCTTCAACACCTACGGCCCGCGCATGCACCCCAACGACGGGCGCGTCGTTTCCAATTTCATCGTGCAGGCGCTTCAGGGGCGCGACATCACCATCTATGGCGACGGCTCGCAGACGCGTTCCTTCTGTTACGTGGACGATCTCATCGAGGGCATGATCGCCGTCATGGAAACGGGCGACGATTTCACCGGCCCCGTCAACATCGGCAATCCTGGCGAGTTTACGATCCTCGAGCTTGCGCAGCTCGTGATCGAACTGACCAATTCGAAATCGAAAATCGTGCGCGAGCCGCTGCCGCAGGACGACCCCAAACAACGACGCCCGGACATAGGCCTGGCTTCGTCGCGGCTTGGCTGGAAGCCGCACGTGCCGCTGCGCGCCGGCCTGCAAAAGACCATCGATTATTTTGCTAAAGTCATCTAGAGCAGATCGCGCAAATGTCGCCGGCCTCTGCGCGGAGGTTCTGCGGTTCAGAATGGATGTGAGCGCGTCTTCGATTCCGCAAAACGGGACGCACCGCGCAGGAGCAGGTTGATGAAGATCGCAATGATCGGTTCGGGCTATGTGGGGCTTGTCTCCGGCGCCTGTTTCGCCGATTTCGGCCATCAGGTCGTTTGCGTCGATCTCGACGAGGCCAAGATCGAGCGCTTGCGCCGGGGCGAAATTCCGATTTACGAGCCTGGGCTCGACGATCTCGTCGCCTCGAACGTGCGCGCGCGGCGCCTGTCCTTCACGACGGATCTGCAGGCCGGCGTGCGCGGCGCCGATGCGGTTTTCATCGCAGTCGGCACGCCCGCGCGCCGCGGCGATGGCCACGCCGATTTGTCCTACGTCTATGGCGCCGCCAAATCCATCGCCGCCGCCATGGAAGGGTTCACAGTCGTCGTCACCAAGTCGACCGTGCCCGTCGGGACGGGCGACGAGGTCGAGCGCATCATTCGCGCCGCCCGGCCGGACGCCGATTTCGCCGTTGCGTCAAACCCGGAATTTTTGCGCGAGGGCGCCGCGATTCAGGATTTCAAACATCCAGATCGCATCGTCGTCGGCGTCGAGGATTCGCGCGCGCGGGAGGTGATGGCTGCTGTCTATCGCCCGCTGAGCCTCAACCAGCCGCCGCTCGTTTTCGTCACGCGTCGTACGTCCGAACTGATCAAATACGCCGCTAACGCCTTTCTGGCGACCAAGATAACGTTCATCAACGAAATGGCCGACCTGTGCGAAGCCGTCGGCGCCGATGTTCAGGACGTCGCGCGCGGCATCGGCCTCGACAAGCGCATCGGCTCGAAATTTCTGCATGCAGGTCCAGGTTATGGCGGCTCGTGCTTTCCCAAGGATACGCTTGCGCTAATGAAAACCGCGCAGGACGCCGGCGCGCCGATCCGCATTGTCGAAACGGTGGTCGCCGTCAACGATGTGCGCAAACGCGCGATGGCGCGCAAGATCAAGGCGGCGCTCGACGGCGCGGTGCGCGGCAAAAAGATCGCGCTCGCCGGCCTTGCGTTCAAACCCAATACGGACGATATGCGCGATGCGCCTTCGCTTGCAATCGTCGCCGCGCTCGAGGACGAGGGCGCGCAGGTTCACGCCCATGATCCCGAAAGCATGGAGCAGGCGCGCCCGCTCATGCCCAACGTGCGCCTGCACGACGATATTTACGAGGCGGTCGACGGCGCCGACGCTCTGGTCATCGTTACGGAATGGGACGCGTTCCGCGCGCTCGATCTTGACCGCGTGAAATCGGCCATGAAAACGCCGGTGATCGTGGATCTGCGCAACATCTACCGTCCCGACGAGATGAAGCGCGCCGGTTTTTCCTACACCGGCGTCGGACGCGCCGAGCCCCGCACGAGTTGAGCGGGGCGAGGCGCATTTGCGAGGGGATTGCTGCGCATCGCTAGCGAGCTGCGTTAACGCTCGATCAGGATAGCCCGGAAATCGTTGACGTTGGTCAGCGTGGGGCCGGTGATGAGCGCATCGCCGAGCTTTTCGAAAAACGTATGTGCGTCGTTGTCGTTGAGAAAAGCCTTGGGGTCGAGCCCCGCGCGCGCCGCGCGCGCCAGCGTATCGGGCGCAATCTGCGCGCCGGCGTTGTCGACGAAACCGTCGACGCCGTCCGTATCGCCCGCGAGCGCATGGATTTTCGCCGTCCCGTTCAGCGCCAGCGCCAGCGCCAGCAGAAATTCGACATTGCGCCCGCCGCGTCCCTTGCCGCGCACCGTGACGTTGGTTTCGCCGCCCGACAAAAGCACGCAGGGCGCCTTGCCGGGCTCGCCGTGCTTGGCGACCGACAGCGCGACGCCCGCCATCGCCTTCGCTACCTCGCGCGCTTCCCCTTCGATCGCATCGCCCAGGATGATCGGCTGAACGCCGGCGCGCCGCGCGACATCGGCCGCCGCGCGCAGCGAGGCCTGCGGCGTTGCGATAAGAATATTCTCGACGCGCGCGAAAGCAGCATCGCCCGGTTTCGGCGTTTCGCTGGCGGGATCGGCGAGACGGCGCCGCGCCGCCGGCGCTTCGATGCGATATTTGTCCAGAACGGCCAGCGCCTGCGCGCGCGTCGTCTCGTCGGGCGCTGTCGGTCCTGAGGCGACGACGGACAGGTCGTCTCCCGGCACGTCCGACATGATGAGCGAAACGATGCGCGCGGGCGCCGCCGCGACGGCGAGCCGCCCGCCCTTCACGGCCGAAAGATGTTTGCGCACGGTATTCATCTCGAAAATATCCGCACCGCTTTTCAGCAGCGCGCGGTTGACCGCCTGCTTGTCGTCCAGCGTGAGCCCATCTGCCGGGGCGGCGAGCAGGGACGAACCGCCGCCCGAAACGAGCGCGATGACGAGATCGTCTGATGTCAGCCCGCGCAGCTTTTCGAGAATGCGTATGGCCGCCGCAGCGCCCGCAGCGTCCGGCACGGGATGGGCGGCCTCGATCACCTCGATGCGACGCGTCGGCGCGCCATAGCCGTAACGCGTGACGACGAGCCCATCGAGAGGGCCTGGCCAATGCGCCTCGAGGGCTGCGGCCATGGAAGCGGCGGCTTTGCCGGCGCCGACCACGACAACGCGCGCGCCTGGCTTGAGCGCGTCCGCAGCCGGCAAATGCGGCGGCAGACACAATTCCGGCCGCGCAGCGTCGACGGCGGCATGGAACATGGTTTGCAAAAGCGTGCGGGAATCCATCATGCCCGCACCATAAGCAAAAAGCGGGCGGACGCCAGAACAGGCGTTGCGCCACCGCAGCGCCGTGTTATGAACCATGTTCAAAATGGAAGAGACGAACAAGACCGACGCCAGGCGCGCCATGCAGCGTCAGGCGATGATCAAGGCTGCCGAACGCGCCATTGCGGCGCACGGTCTTGCCGGTTTGCGCGCGCGCGATCTGGCCCGCGAGACCGGCGTCGCGCTTGGCGCTATTTACAATCTCGTCGAGGATCTGGACGAACTGACGCTGCGCGTCGCCTCGCGCACGCTGGCCCGTTTCGACGCGGCGCTGGCGGCGAGTGCGACAGGCGCGATCACAACGCGCGCCGAGGCGATCGAGCGTCTCGTCGCCATCGCCCGCGCCTATCGGCTGTTCGCGTCGCAAAATCTCAATCTGTGGCGCGCGCTGTTCGAACATCGCACGCCAAAACCAACGCCCGAGTGGGCCAAGGCCGATCAACTGGCGCTGTTTCGCCATGTCGTCACGCCGCTTGAACCATTGACGCCGCAGATGAACGTCGAGCAACGCCTTCTGTTCGCCAGAAGCTTCTTTGCCGCGGTGCACGGCGTCGTGCTGCTCGGTCTGGACGAAAAATTCATCGGCGCGCCCATCGCCTTGCTCGACGCGGAGGTCGAGCGGATCGTGCGCCTTGTCTGCGCTGGCCTGTCGCATCAATAATCGACGCGCGTGAGGAACAGGCCGCAGGCCGGCGCGGTCGCTCCGCAGCGCGCCCTGTCGCGCGCATCGAGCGCTGCGCGCAAATCGTGTGCGCGCCAGCGGCCAGAGCCGACATGCTCCAGCGAGCCGACCATCGAGCGCACCTGCCGGTGCAGAAAACTCTGCGCGCTGGCCCGCACGAGAATGAGGTCGCCCTCGCGCGTCGCCTCGAGCCGCTCGAGCGTGCGCACGGGCGAATTCGCCTGGCATTCAGCAGCGCGGAACGTGGTGAAATCATGCCGCCCGACGAGGATCTGCGCCGCCTCATGCATCGCCGCGACATCGAGTTCGCGCGCCACATGCCACACAAAGCCGCGCTCATGGGTCGGCGGCGCGCGACGATTGAGGATGCGATAGAGGTAATGACGTTTGGTCGCCGAAAAACGCGCCTCGAATGCCTCTGTCGCGGTTTCGACGAGCGTTACCGCCACCGGAAACAGCCGCAGATGCGCGTTGAGCGCCTCGCGCAAACGATCGGGCCGCCAGATCCGATCGAGATCGACATGGGCGACCTGTCCGCGCGCATGGACGCCAGCATCTGTGCGCCCGGCGGCCTGCGTCGGGGCGCGCGCGCCCTCGTTGAGCGCAGCGAGCGCGTTTTCGAGCGCCTCCTGCACGGACAGCCCATTGCTCTGCCTCTGCCAGCCGACAAAGGGGCGCCCGTCATATTCTATGGTCAGCTTGTAGCGCGGCATGCGCCTTGCGTTAGCCGGTTGCAGCCGTTTTGGCCATGGCGCGCCGTCGTCGCGCCATGCCGTGGTCGGTCTTGGCCCAATGGAACGGCGCTTTCCACAATTCGTAGAGCGCCAGCCAGGCTGCAACGCTGAGACCAAGACACCATACCGGCCATAACGCCAGCAACGGCCATTGCCTGAGGCGCTTTTGCCGCGCCATGCCGATGAGCGCCGGCCAGATAAAGGCTGCCGGCCCCGCGAGCGCCAGCCAGCAGGCGAGCGTGGACCGCACGACGCCAGTCCAATCTGCAGGATGGAACAGGGCGCCGCTGGCCGCGTCGATAGCGGTCAGCAGCGTGTAGAACGGCCAGAGCAACGGACTGAGCACGCCTGCGGCAAAGGCAGCCAGAACGACAGCAAGCGAAAGCGGCGGCAGGTCGCGCGCCAATGCGCGCGGGTGGCGCAAATGCACATAGGCCGTTTGCATCCATCCTTTTGTCCAGCGCGTGCGCTGGCGCAGAAACGCGCGCACGGTCAGCGGCGCCTCCTCGCCGGTCTGCGACTGGATTGTTTCGACGCGGTAGCCAAGACGCGCCAGCCGCAAGCCCAGGTCCGCATCCTCCGTGACGTTGTACGGGTCCCACCCATGCGCGCGACGCAAAAGCGCGGTCCGGAAATGGTTGGACGTGCCGCCAAGCGCGATCGGCAGGCCAAGCGCGGCAAGACCGGGATTGATGGCTTCGAACAGACCGGCGTAGTCGAGCGCAAAAAATCCCGCGACGGCGTTTTCATGCGCATGATCGATGACAAGCCGCGCCTGCACACAGGCGAGGCGTTCGTCGGCGCGCGCAAATCGCGCCGCCGCCAGCCGCAGCTGATCGGGATGGGGTTCATCCTCCGCGTCGTAGATCGTCAGCAGCGCGCCGCGCGCGAAGGGCAGCGCAATTTCGAGCGCGCGCGGCTTTGTCTGCGGCGCGCCGGCGGGCGCGACGATGACTTCATATTCCGCCGCGCCTGCGGCAAGCGCTGCAAAGGCCGCCAGCGTATCGACGTCGTTTTCTTCGACGATGAATTTGATGTCGAGCTTGGCGCGCGGATAATCGATCCGCTCCAGCGCATCGAACAGGCGCCGCGCGAGCTGCGCCTCGCGATAGACCGGCGCAAGAATTGTGTAAACCGGCAAGGCTTCCTCGCGCAGCGCAGGCGCAGGCGGGCGCTCCAGCCCTGCATGCGCTGCGACAAGCAACCGCGCACAAACCGCAAGCCCGAACACAAGCGCGCAGCCGATTTCGAACAGCGGCGCGGCGACCCCAGGCGCAGTCGCCGCCAATGCGCACAGGGCCGCGGCCGTCAACGCCGCCGCGCAACGCTCGGCGAAGGACAGGCCGACCCGGGCGCTGAATTGCGGCGTCTCCTGCGCAAGCCGCATCGTTGCGTCATGAACGAGTTGCGGCGCGACGGCGGCGCGCAACATCGCGGAAAAACGTCGCGGGCTGGTCAGCGCATAAGCGGAATTGTCGCCTGCGCGCAGCAGCGCAGCGATAGCGCGCCCGCGGGGCGCCAGCAGCCAGCGCCGCCCGCCGCAGCCAGTCAGCGGCGCGAGCCCCGCCGCTTGCGCCGCGCCATAGTCGAGATCGGGCGGCAGCGCCGCCGCGCGTGCGATGAACGGCATGCCAGCGAAATCGGCCAGCCCCCTGTAAAACGTGTCCTCGTCGAGAGGGCCGCGCGCGGCGATCAGCGCGGCCTCGGGACTGACGCCCGTGCGGCGCGCTTCCTCGGCGGCCCGCGCCAGAAGCCGAGGATCGACGCCAAGCGAAAGAAGAAAGGAAATTTCCGGCGCAAAAATGCGCGCAACAACGCGATCTGGTGCCGAAGGACTGAACACGGGAACAACGCCGGAAGCTAACGAAGCCCGATGTTAGAACGCCGCCTGACGTTGCGGCAAGCATTATAAAGAAACGCCTGCGGTTGCGCTGCTCGCAGCCGCAGGCGCCTTTGCGCGATACCGTTTTCCGGCAATCTGCCGCTAGTGAGAAATCTTCTTCATGCAAAAATGATCCCAGTCGCCATCATGGTCGTAGTCGCCGTGCTTGCAGGGATGGCGCGCATGTTTGCGCAGGGATTCCAGTTCGTGCTCGATCTGCGCGAACCGACCGTGTTCCCGATCGTCGGATCGACGTCTTTCGTCGCCCACGGCTGGCGTCGTTGCGATGATAGCCAGCGTCATGAGCGACAGACTAGTTGCTACGATACGCATAGGCGTGCTCCTGTTGTACGGCCCCCGCGCCCCCGCGGAACAAACCCCACCCCTGCTGCATAAAAGCGCGCGATTTCGGCCATTCAAATGCGTCGACAATGCGGCCCGAATCGTCAAAAAAATTTGCATCAATGCTTCACGACAGAACAGTGACGCGCTAAACAGCGTGTATCGGGTTGAATTCATGAACGGTCATAGAAAAACATCGGCGATTGCGCGTGCGACGAAAATTTTTGCAGGCGTCGTCCTTTTTTGGTCGTGCGCAAACACGGCGCATGCGCATGCGGAGAACGTCGCAGCGAGCGATGTCGTCATCCCGTCGTTTTTCGATCCCAATCGCAAGATGCAAAAGCCGGAGCCGGGCGCTGTTCAAGCCATCAGGTTCATCACGGAAGACGATTATCCGCCTTTCAATTTCGCCGGGCCCGACGGCGCGTTGATGGGTTTCAACGTCGATCTCGCGCGTGCGATTTGCGATGAATTGCAGGTGGCCTGCACGATCCAGGCGCGGCGCTGGGATACATTTGCGACCGCATTGGCGGAGGGCAAGGGCGACGCGCTGATCGCATCGCTCAAGATCAGCCCGCAAACCCGTGCGCAATACGATTTTTCGGCGCCTTATTTTCTCACCCCGGCCCGCTTCGTTGCGCGCGCCGGAGCCGCGCCGGCGTCCGGGGCGACGCCCGAAAAACTCGCGCATATAAAAGTGGCCGTGGTCGCCAAAAGCGCGCATGAGGCGTTTTTGCGCGCGCGCTTTCCGCAAGCGGACATTCGTCCGTTCGATACGCAGGAGGCTGCGCGCGCCGCCTTGTTGAACAAGGAAACGGATCTTTTCTTCGGCGATGCGATTGCGTCAGCAGGCTGGCTGGCGGACGCAGCCGGCGCCGGCTGCGTTTTTTTCGGCGGCCCCTTCATCGATCCCGCATATTTCGGAGAAGGCGTCGGCGTCGCGCTGCGCAAGAACAACGCCCCGTTGCGGCACGCGCTCGATTATGCGCTGGCGCGCGTCACGCAAAGCGGCAAATACGCCGAACTATATCTGAAATATTTCCCCGTCGGGCCATTCTGACCGCCAGATGCGCAAAAGCGCGCACGGCCGGCCTCGGGCATGCGCACGTTGCGTGCGCGCTAGAGATATTTGCGCAGTTCCGCCGCCGCTTCGGCAGGCGGACGATCGAGATTGAAGGCGGAAACAAAACGTCCGTTCTTGTCCATCAGATAGACCAGCGCCGTATGGTCCATCGTATATTCGCCATTCTGCCCCGGAACCTTTTTCGCATAGACGCGATAGGCGCGGATCGCAGCGTCGATCGCCGGGCGCGGGCCTGACAGGCCGACAATGCGCGGATCGAAGCTGGACAGGTAATCCTTCATGAGCGCCGGCGTATCGCGCTCGGGATCGACCGTGATGAAAGCCCCGGCGATTTTCGCATCCGGGCCGAGCGCGTGGAAAACTTCCGTCAACTGCGAAAGCGTCGTCGGGCAGACATCCGGGCAATGCGTGTATCCGAAAAAGACCAGCGTCGGTTTGCCCAGAAAATCCTTGTCGGTTCTTGTCTGGCCATTTTGATCGACCAGCTGGAACGGTCCGCCGACCAGCGCGCCGCCGTGATCCTGCGCGCTCGAACGAAACAACAGAATGGCCGCGCCGGCAAAACACAGAACGAGCAGTGCGATGACGGCTTTCATGGAATTCGACATTGGGAAGGCCTAACGCCGAACGCCGATGCGATCAACACGTCAATTGTCGCAGCGCGATCAATCCGTCAGGACAATCTTCGGGTCGTGGCACAGATTGATGTTGGCTTCGTCGCCTGCATCCTCGAACTGCCAGCGCGCAACGAATTCGCATCCATTGGCGCCGCGCAGCGGCAGGCTCGCCTTCTTGCCCGCGCCGAGCGGCTTTGCCAGCCTGGCGATCACTTTGCCATCCTCGCCGGCGCCAGCGATTTCGAAGGACGTCAGGCTGACCGAGCGCTGGTTGATGATGGACACCGACGCAGGAGGATGCGCACGCGCCTTGGAGCGTGGCGCGGCGAGGGCGGGCGCAACGATCGCCGGGGCGGCAATCGCCAGCCCAGCGCAGGAAACGAGAAATTTTCGCAGCATGTCGGGCCTCCTCCAAGAGAAGAAGCCTAAACCTGCGTTGCAAATTCGCAAAATCAGGAGCGCGGCCGCAACCGCGTCATCTTCAGCACGTCGCCGAAAATCAGCCGTTCCTCTATTTTTTCAAGACCGGCGGCGTCGAAATAATCTTCCGTTGCAGGCTGATAGGTCGCCGCGAATGTGAATTTCAACCAGGGCGCCATGACGCGCATGCCAAATCGCGTCAGAGGACGCTGGCTCATGCAATAATCGACGATCCTGATTTCGCCGGCGCGGCGCGTCACACGCCCAGCTTCCCGCAACGCGGGCAAAAGCTGGCCTTCGTCGAGACAGGCGAAAACAAAGGTCGCGACATAGGCGTCGAAATGCGCGGACGGCAGATCGAGCGCCGTCAGGTCGGTCTGGCGCAGCGCGACGTTGAGTCGCATTCGCCTGGCGCGCATGTCCGCGCGCGCCAGCATGGCCGCGCTCGCGTCGCAGGCCGTCGCTTCGCAACCCGGCGGATAGGCGGAGAAATTGCAACCCGTTCCAGCGCCCGCGTCGAGAATGCGCCCGCGCAGACCGGCGAAAACCTTGCGCCGCGCGGCGCTTTTCCAGACCTTTTCGTACGGCCCGTCGAGAATGTCGTAGAGTGGAGCGATGCGGTCATAGGTTTTGCGCGCTTGCGTCATCGACATCCCCGTCATGGCCTCGCGAATCGCGGCGGAGCCAAAATGGCGCGCATTCACGACGGTTTCGCTACGGGCCCCGCCATTGACAGCGCGCCGCCCGCGCCGCAAACCTCGCGGCGAATTTTCGGGACATTCGAGGGAGCGGGGCCGTCATGGCGCAATTCGGGGATTTGCAGGCGATCATCGAAAAGGCTTTCGAGGATCGCGCCAATATCGGCCCGGCGACGCAGGGCGACGTGCGCGCGGCGGTGGACAAGGCGCTCGCCCTTCTGGATTCGGGCGAGGCCCGCGTCGCTGTGCGCGATCCGGCAAAGCAGGGCCGCGAGGCCTGGACGGTCAATCAATGGCTGAAGAAAGCGGTCCTGCTGTCTTTCCGCCTCAATGACATGACGCCGATTTCCGGAGGGCCCGGCGGGGCGACATGGTGGGACAAGGTGCCCTCCAAATTCGAAGGCTGGGGCGCGCGCGAACATGCCGCTGCGGGCTTTCGCTCGGTGCCCGGCGCCATCGTGCGCCGTTCGGCCTATATCGCGCCGGGCGTCGTGCTGATGCCCTCTTTCGTCAATCTGGGCGCGCGGGTCGACAGCGGCGCGATGGTCGACACCTGGGCGACGGTCGGCTCCTGCGCGCAGATCGGCAAGAATGTGCATCTTTCGGGCGGCGTCGGCATCGGCGGCGTGCTGGAGCCGCTGCAGGCGGGCCCTACCATCATCGAGGATGATTGTTTCATCGGCGCCCGGTCCGAAGTCGTCGAGGGCGTCGTCGTCGGGCGCGGCGCGGTTCTGGCGATGGGCGTCTATATCGGCGCCTCGACCAAGATCGTCGACCGCGCGACGGGCAAGATTCATGTCGGTTACGTCCCGCCCTATTCGGTGGTCGTATCGGGCAATCTGCCGGGCAAACCGCTGCCGGGCGAAAACTGGGGTCCGTCCACCTATTGCGCGGTCATCGTGAAAACCGTGGACGAACAGACCCGTTCGAAAACCGGCATCAACGAGCTGTTGCGCGACTGACGTGGATTTCCGTTTCCTTTATCGCCAGTCGGACGGGCGCATCGGTCGGTCCGCCTTCATCCGCGCCGCAGCGCCGCTCATCGCCATTTTCGCCGTCGTGGCGGGTCTGATGGCGGTCCTCGGCCCCTTCGCCCATCGCGGGCTCGACGCGCGCAAATTGTTCGACGCGCCGACGCTGCTCGCCAATCTGACGTTGCTGGCGGCGACCTTCGTGTTCCTGCTGGCGGCCGTCTCCTGGGTCAACCTCGCCGCCAAGCGGTTTCGCGACCGCGGGCGCCCCGGCCCGGTCGGCCTGGCCGGCGCTCTGCCGTTCGTTCTGATGGTCGCCGGCGCCGCCATGTGGCTCCAGCCGCGAGTCGCGCCCGATCTTCCGCTATGGCCTTTTTGGACGCTCGTGGCGGCGGTTGCGCTCGCGACCCTGGTGGAACTTCTTGATTTGTCAGGCGCAAACAGGCGCTGAACAGCCGCCCGCCAGCGCAGGTCGATCCATTCATCATTTGCGCGTTCAAACCTTGGCATAGCGCCCTGGCGCGCCTAAATTGCACTTTGAACACGAGTCAATCGAGCGCGGCGGCGCGCCTGCGCGAAACGGCGCCCAAGCAAGGACCTCCATGAACCCCAATTTCCGGAATTTCGCCCTCTGGGTGATCATCATCTTTCTGGTGGTGGCGCTGGTCATGCTGTTCCAGAATCCAGGCCAGCGCACGCAGGCTTCGGAAATCACCTTTTCCGAGCTGCTGACGCAGGTCGACCAGGGCAAGGTTCGCGATGTGACCATCGCAGGCCCCGAGATCACCGGCCATTACGCCGATAATCGCACCTTCACGACCTACGCCCCCAACGACCCGACGCTGGTGCAGACGCTCTACAAGAAGAACGTCGCCATCACCGCCCGCGCGCCGTCCGAAGGCAACAACTGGCTCGTCGCGCTGCTGGTCAATGGCCTGCCGCTGATCGCGTTCCTTGGCGTGTGGATTTTTCTGTCGCGCCAGATGCAGGGCGCCGGAGGCAAGGCGATGGGCTTTGGCAAATCCAAGGCCAAGCTGCTGACCGAAACGCGCGGTCGCGTCACGTTCGAGGACGTTGCGGGCGTCGACGAGGCGAAGGAAGATTTGCAGGAGATCGTCGAATTCCTGAAAGATCCGCAGAAATTCCAGCGCCTTGGCGGCCGCATTCCGCGCGGCGTGCTGCTGGTTGGCCCGCCCGGCACCGGCAAGACCTTGCTGGCGCGCGCCATTGCGGGCGAAGCCAATGTGCCCTTCTTCACGATTTCGGGCTCTGACTTCGTCGAGATGTTCGTCGGCGTCGGCGCGAGCCGCGTGCGCGACATGTTCGAGCAGGCGAAGAAAAATGCGCCTTGCATCATCTTCATCGACGAAATCGACGCGGTCGGCCGCCATCGCGGCGCCGGCCTTGGCGGCGGCAACGACGAGCGCGAGCAGACGCTCAATCAGCTGCTCGTCGAGATGGACGGTTTCGAGGCGAACGAAGGCATTATCCTGATCGCCGCCACCAACCGTCCTGACGTGCTCGATCCCGCGCTCCTGCGTCCGGGCCGTTTCGACCGGCAGATCGTCGTTCCCAATCCGGACGTCGTCGGCCGCGAGAAGATCCTGCGCGTGCATGCGCGCAAGGTGCCGCTCGCGCCCGATGTCGACCTCAAGACCGTTGCGCGCGGCACGCCTGGCTTCTCGGGCGCCGACTTGATGAATCTCGTCAACGAGGCGGCGCTGATGGCGGCGCGGCGCGGCAAGCGCATCGTCACCATGGCGGAATTCGAGGACGCCAAGGACAAGATCATGATGGGCGCAGAGCGCCGCACGCTGGTGATGACGGAGCAGGAAAAGCTGCTGACGGCCTATCACGAAGGCGGCCATGCCATTGTCGCGCTCAACGTGCCGGCGACCGATCCCGTGCACAAGGCGACAATCATTCCGCGCGGCCGTGCGCTCGGCATGGTCATGCAATTGCCCGAACGCGACAAGCTCTCGATGAGCTACGAGCAGATGATGTCGCGCCTCGCGGTGCTGATGGGCGGACGCGTGTCGGAAGAAATCATTTTCGGCAAAGACAAGGTGACATCCGGCGCGCAGTCGGACATCGAGCAGGCGACGAAACTCGCGCGCGCCATGGTCACGCGCTGGGGCTTCTCCGACAAGCTCGGCACGGTGATGTATGGCGACAACGAACAGGAAGTATTCTTGGGCTATTCGATGGGCCGCCAGCAGAACATTTCCGAGGAAACGTCGCAGAAGATCGACGGCGAAGTGCGTCGCCTGGTCGAGGCCGGTCTCGGCGAAGCGCGTCGCATCCTCACGGAAAAGCGCGCCGATCTCGAAACGCTGGCCAAGGGCCTGATCGAATATGAAACGCTGTCGGGCGAGGAAATCGCCGGCTTGCTCGAAGGGCGCCCGCCCGTGCGCGATCAGGGCGAGCCGCCGACGGCTACGCCGCGCCCGAGCGTCGTGCCCACTTCGGGCCGCCCGCGTCCACGCCCCGAGCCCGACGTCGGCGGGCTGGAGCCGCAGCCGCAAACCTGATGCGAAAAGCCCGGCGCTCCCGCCGGGCTTTTTCATTTGCAAAAGTCGCCCCGCGCCTTACTTCTTCCGCCCATGACGTCCGTTCTTGATATCGCCCGCGCGCTCATTCGCTGTCCCTCCGTTACGCCGCACGAAGCCGGTGCGCTCTCCTTTCTGCAAAGCCTGTTCGAAAACGCAGGCTTCACGACGCATCGCGTGACTTTTTCCGAAGCCGGGACGCCCGATGTCGATAATCTCTACGCGCGCATCGGAACGGGCGCGCCGCACCTGACCTTCGCCGGCCATACCGACGTCGTGCCGCCGGGCGACGAAACGCTCTGGCGTTTTCCGCCCTTCGCCGCAGAGGTCGCGGACGGAAAATTATATGGCCGCGGCGCCTGCGACATGAAGGGCGGTATCGCCGCTTTCGCCGCCGCTACGCTCTCGCATGTGCGCGAGAACGGCGCGCCGCGCGGCTCGATTTCCTTCCTCATCACGGGCGACGAGGAAGGCCCCTCGATCAACGGCACCGTGAAGCTGCTGCAATGGGCGGCGGCGCGCGGCGAAAAATTCGATCACGCCATTGTCGGCGAGCCGACCTGTCCGGAAACGCTCGGCGACATGATCAAGATCGGCCGTCGCGGTTCGCTGTCGGGCGAAATCGTCGTCACGGGCCGGCAGGGCCATTCGGCTTATCCACAGCGCGCGGACAATCCGATACCGACGCTCGCGCGCATCGTCACCGCCTTGTCCGAAAAGCCGCTGGACGAGGGAACTGACGCTTTCGAGCCGACGCGCCTTGTCTTTACGTCCGTCGATGTCGGCAACGGCGCCCGAAATGTCATTCCTGGCGCAGCGCGCGCCTTGTTCAATGTGCGCTTCAATGATGCATGGACGCCGCAAACGCTCGGCGCGCGCATACGCGACATCGCGGCGCGCGCTGCGGGTGAAGCAAAAGCGGAGGTGTCGCTGCTGCCGACAAATTCACTGGCCTTCCGCACGCAGCGCTCCGCGTTTACCGACATTGTCATCGGCGCGATCAAGGAAAAGACCGGCCTTTCGCCGGAACTGTCCACGGGCGGCGGCACGTCGGATGCGCGTTTCATCACGCATTATTGCCCGGTCGTCGAGTTCGGTCTCGTCGGCAAGACGATCCACGCGACGGACGAAAACACGACGCTCGCCGATCTCGAAACGCTGACGGCGATTTATGGCGCGATCATCGAACGGTATTTCGCATGACGGCGCCGCAACTCACGCTTGTCTCGACATTGCATGTCGATGTCGCAGCGCCCGTCGTCGTCGGCGAGACGGCGCAGGGAACGCGCCGGCTGATTCCGATCCTTGGCGGCGCTGCGACTGGCCGACTGGCCGGCCGCGTCCTGCCGGGCGGCGCCGATTATCAGATCCTGCGGCGCGACAACGTGACGGAGCTTGAAGCCCGTTATGTCGTCGAAACGCAATTCGGCCTTGTCTATGTCGTCAATCATGGCTTGCGGCACGGGCCGGCGGAGGCGATGGAGCGGCTGGCGCGCGGCGAGACCGTCGATTCCGCGCTGATCTATTTCCGCGCCGCGCCGCGTTTCGAGACGGCGGCCGCCGAACTGCAATGGCTGACGCGCGCGCTGTTTCTATGCAAGGGCGCGCGACATCCCGCGCATGTCGAACTGCAATTCTACGAAGTTCTCTGAAAGGCCGTTATGCAAAAGCCCGCACCATTCACGCCAGCCGAACGCGCCGCTATCGAGCGCGTTTTCGTCGAGCGAAAATCCGTGCGCGCGTTTTCCGGCGAGCCTGTGGCGCGCGAGACGGTCGAGCATATTCTCGATGTCGCCGCGCGCGCGCCAAGCGGCACCAACATGCAGCCATGGCGCGCGCATGTCGTCACAGGCGCCGTAAAAGATCGCTTGAGCGCAACCATTCTTGCCGCATTGAAGGAAACCGGCGGCGCGCGCGCGGAGGCCGAATACAAATATTATCCGGATCAATTTTTCGAACCCTATCTTACCCGTCGCCGCAAGGTCGGGTTCGACATGTATGGTCTTTTGGGGATTGAGCGCGGCGACAAGGCAGCGATGATGGCGCAAGGCGCGCAAAATTATCTTTTCTTCGGCGCGCCGATCGGAATCATCTTCACCATCGACCGCAAACTCGAAATCGGCTCATGGCTCGATTTCGGGTATTTCCTGCAGGCGGTTTCCATCGCCGCGCGCGCCAACGGGCTCGAGACCTGCTCGCAAGCGGCCTTCGCCGCCTTTCACAAGACGGTGCGCGCCGAACTGGCGCTCGACGCCTCCGAAATCGTTGTGTGCGGCATGTCGCTCGGGCGTGCGGACTGGTCCGCAAAAGTCAACGCGCTCGAGACGACGCGCGCCAGCGCGCGCGACTTCGCCACGTTTCGCGGCTTCGAATAATGCGGCCGGCGCATGCTCAGTTGGTGATCTCCGTCACCTGACCAGTTGCGGCGTTGCGCACGCAAACAAGATCGGCGGGATTTTCGCGTTTGACGATCCGCGCCGCGTCGATCGCGTCATGCAGATCGACGAATGAGCCATGCCGCGTGGCGCCGAGGCGCACCTCGAACGGCTTTTCAACGAGCGCCTTCTCCCTGCCCGTGTCGGCGAGTTGTGTCATGAGTTGTCTCCTCAGACCTCAGCCCCACGAAATTTAGCGCGCGGTTTGCGGCGCAATCACGGCGGGCTGAACAGATCGCGCGGTCCGAACGCCGCGCGCTCGATTTCGAGCATCCGCAATTTGGTGGCGACGCCGCCGGGCGCCGAAAAGCCGCCCGTGCGCTTGCCCGCAGCCAGCACGCGATGGCACGGCACGACGATGACGAAAGGATTGCGCCCGAGCGCGACGCCCACCGCCCGCGCCAGATGCGGATCGCCCAGCGCAGCGGCGATCTCGCCGTAGCTGCGCGTCTGTCCCGCGGGTATGGCGCGCGCTTGCCGATAAACGGCGCTCTCGAATGCGCCAACGCCGTCCATGTCGAGCCCGATCGCTCCTGTTTCATCGCGCTCTCCGGCAAGCAGCGCCGTCATGGCCAGCGCCGCATCGGCGCCGGCGTCGCGCAGCGGAGCCGCAACGGCGTCGGGGACGGCGCGCAGCAGGGCGGCGCGCGTCGCCGCATCGCTCGCTCCGGGCAGGCGCACGGCCGCAACGCCCGCTGGCCCCCACGCCAAAGCGCAACGGCCAATCGCGGTTTCGAAGAAGGCGAGGCGACGCATTCGGCCACCCTAGCCGATTGACTCACGGTCTATGAATGTTATGCTTCATAACAAAATAACGGGGAAACGTCATGACCGCACCAGCCTGGCCGCATTGCGACCTGCCGCCGTCCCTCAGCGCCGAGCGGCGCGGCGAGATTGCCCTGCTGCGTCTGTCGCGCCCGGAAAAGCGCAACGCGATGAACCTCGACGTCGTGTTGGGCATCGAAAAATTCTTCGACTTCCTGCCCGATGACGTGCGCGCCGTGGTGATTCATGGCCAGGGCGATCATTTTTCCGCCGGCCTCGACCTGTCGGAACTGACCGAGCGCAACGCGTCCGACAGCATGCATCACTCGCGGCACTGGCATCGCGCGTTCGAGAAGATCGAGTTCGGCCGCACGCCGGTTGTCAGCGTTTTGCATGGCGCGGTCGTCGGCGGCGGTCTTGAGCTGGCAGCATCGACGCACATTCGCGTCGCCGAAAAATCGGCTTTCTACGCATTGCCCGAGGGCATTCGCGGTATTTTTGTCGGCGGCGGCGGTTCGGTGCGCATCTCCCGTCTCGTGGGCGCTTCGCGCATGCAGGAAATGATGCTGACCGGCCGCACCTATGGCGCGGAGGAGGGTCTTGGCTTCGCGCTTTCGCATTATGTGGTCGAGAACGGCGAGGGCCTTGCGCGCGGCATTGCGCTTGCCGAACGCGCCGCGAAAAACACGCCGATGACGAATTTCGCCATCGTGCAGGCGCTGCCGCGTATCGCGCAGGCCGATCCCGACGCTGGCCTCCTGATGGAAGCGATGATCTCGGCCATCGCCTCGTCCGATCCGGCCGCAACCGCGCGTCTGATCGATTTCCTCGAAAAACGCGCGGCGAAAGTCACGCACAACTGATTCAACCCGGGGCCGCAGTGTGCGGCTTGCGGATCGCGGGAGCCAAACCCATGCAGGCTTACGTATCAAAATTCGCCGACGCCTATCTGCTTGCGGGCATGCGCACGCCCTTCGTGGATTACATGGGCGCCTTTGCGCTGATCTCGCCGACCGATCTTGCCATCAAGGCCGCGCGCGCGGTTTTCGCAACGAGCGGCGTCGATCCCGCCGAAGTCGGCATGGTTGTCACCGGCAATATGGCGCAGGCCTCGTTCGACGCCTACATGCTGCCGCGCCACACGACGCTTTATTCCGGCGTTCCGCAGCACGTGCCAGCGCACATGGTGCAGCGCGTTTGCGGTACGGGCGTCGAAGCGCTCATGCAAGGCTCGGACGCCGTGTCGCTTGGCCGCGTCAATGTCGCGCTTGTCGCTGGCGCCGAATCAATGAGCCGCAATCCCGTCGCCTCCTATACGACGCGCACGGGTTTTCGCATGGGCGATCCGGGCTTCAAGGATTTTCTCTGGGAAGCGCTGCTCGATCCTTCCTGCGGCTGCACCATGGGCCATACGGCGGAAAATCTCGCCAAGCGTTACAACCTCTCGCGCGGCGACGTCGACGCATTCGCCGCACAAAGTTTCGCCCGCGCTGTCGCTGCGCAGAAGGAAGGCTTTTTCGCGGGCGAGATCGCGCCGGTCTCGAACGAGAAGTTCACGCTCGATGGCCATGCCGACCGCGGCATCAAACTGCGCGGCAAGGACGAGACCGTCGCCGCCGACACGCATATTCGGCCCTCTCCGCTTGAAGCGCTGGCGAAAATCCGCCCGGCGTTTGGCGGCGTGCAGACGGGCGGCAACTCCTCTGCGGTTGTCGATGGCGCGGCCGCCGCGCTCGTGGTCAACGGCGCGACGGCGAAAAAGCACGGCGGCCCGCTGGCGCGCATCATCGCCGGCTGCAGCGTCGGCGTGGAGCCCGCCTATATGGGCATCGGCCCCGCCCCTGCGATCCGCGCCCTGCTCGCTGCGACGGGCCTGCAGCTTTCCGATATCGATTTTGTCGAGATCAACGAAGCCTTCGGCGCGCAATGCCTTGCCTGCGCGCGCGAACTTGGCCTCGACGAAGCCAGGCTCAATCCCAATGGCGGCGCGATCGCCATCGGCCATCCGCTCGGCGCTACGGGCGTGCGCCTGACCATGACGCTGGCGCGGCAATTGCAGCGCACGGGCAAGCGCTATGGCATTTCTTCGGCTTGCATCGGCGGCGGTCAGGGCATTGCGCTGCTCATTGAAAACGTCAATCGCTAGGAGCGCGCATGTTTCTCTCCCGGCGTCAGCGTTACATCGAATGGGGCGATTGCGACCCCGCAAAAATCGTTTTCAACCCGCGCTATTTCGAGTGGTTCGACGCCTGCACGGCGGGTCTGTTCGACGCCATCGGCTGGAACAAGGCGCGCCTTTACAGCGAGACGGATTTTGCCGGATTTCCGCTCGTGGAATCGCGTTCGCGTTTTCTCAGGCCGTCCCGTTTCGGCGAAACCGTCACGATCGAAACGCAGACCACGGATTTGCGCCGCTCGAGTTTCGACATCCGCCACCAGTTGTTCAATGCAGGCGAACTGGCCGTTGAGGCCTTCGAGACGCGCGTCTGGACGACGCGCCATCCCGAAGACGCCAACCGCCTCAAAAGCGCGCCGATTCCCGAAGCGATCCTGCAAGCGCTGAAAGGCGTCTGAAGCAGCAGGCCGCAGGAGGCGACGAGCCCGCGCGCGCATGCTAAGCCCGCGCCATGAATCATTCGCACCGGGCCCGCGCGCTGCTGCAATCGGTTTTTGGATACGAGGATTTTCGGCCCGGTCAGGCCGAAATCATCGGCGCCGTGCTCGATGGCGGCCCGGTTCTGGCGATCATGCCGACCGGCTCGGGCAAATCCATGTGTTATCAGCTGCCCGCGCTGATCGAGGAAAAGTTGACCGTCGTCGTCTCGCCGCTCATCGCGCTGATGCGCGACCAGGTCGGACAGATGCGCGCGCTCGGCGTGCCGGCGGCCACGCTCAATTCCGCCAACGACTCTGCCGAAAACGACGCAGCCTTCCGCGCCTTGCGCGAGGGCGCGCTGCGCCTGCTTTTCGTCTCGCCCGAACGGCTGATGATGGACGGTCTCGTCGCAACGCTGCGCCGCGCCGGCCCGCAGCGGCTAGCCGTCGACGAGGCGCATTGCATTTCGCAATGGGGCCATGATTTTCGCCCGGAATATCGGCAGATCGGCGCGGTCGCCGAAGCGCTCGGCGGCCTGCAGGTCGTCGGGTTTACCGCGACGGCCGACCGCCAGACGCGCGCCGACATCGTCGAAAAGCTCTTCGCCGCCCCGCCGCAGACTTTCCTGCATTCGTTCGACCGGCCCAACATCGAGCTCAATTTTGCAGCCAAGGATCAGCCGCGCCGGCAATTGTCGCGCTTTCTCGAGCGTCATCGCGGCGCCAGCGGCGTGGTTTATTGCGGCGCGCGCGAACGCACCGAAAAGCTGGCCGCCTTTTTCGCCGAGCAGGGCCACGAGGCCGTCGCCTATCATGCCGGGCTCGATCAGCGCGCCCGCGCAAGGGCGCAGGATCGCTTCCTGCAGGAAGATGGCGTCGTCGCTGTCGCCACCATCGCCTTCGGCATGGGCGTCAACAAGCCGGATGTGCGCTTCGTCGCCCATGCCGACATGCCGTCCTCCATCGAAAGTTATTATCAGGAGATCGGCCGCGCGGGCCGCGACGGCCTGCCTGCCGATACGCTGACGCTCTACGGGCTGGAGGACATGGCGTTCTGGCGCCAGCGCATAGACGCAAAGGACATCGCGCCCGAACAGCGCCGCGTCGAACACGCCCGCTTTTCCGCGCTCGCCATGCTTTGCGAGACGCCTGCGTGCCGTCGCCAGACGCTGCTCGCCTATTTCGAGGAGCAGAGCGCACCCTGCGGCCGGTGCGACATCTGCCGTGGGCAGGTGGCGACCTATGACGGCTCCGTCCATGCGCAAAAGGCGCTTTCGGCGGTCTGGCGCACCGGCCAGCGCTTTGGCGCGCATTATCTGGCCGATGTGCTCACCGGCGCGGCGAACGATTCCATCCGCCGCAACGGCCATGATCGCATCAAGACGTTCGGCGCTGGCGCCGGCGAGACGAAGCAGGTCTGGACGGGGGTCATTCGCCAGCTTTTCGCCGCTGGCGCGCTCGCCAGCGCCAGCAACGAACATGGCGGTTTCGCCCTCACAGAAAAGGGCGAGGCGATCCTTTTGGGGCGCGAGCCGATCCAGCTGCGCGCCGAGCAACTCGCCCCGCGCGCCGAGCGCAGGCCAGCCTCCGGCCGCCGCGTCGCCGCTGCAACCGATGCGGGGCTCGACGAGGCGGACGCCGCAGTCCTTGTCGCGCTCAAACGCCGCCGTCTGGCTCTGGCGCGCGCCGAGGGCGTCGCCGCCTTCATGATTTTCCCCGACCGCACCCTGATCGAAATCGCCGAAAAAAGGCCAGCCAGCCTCTCGCAGTTGCGCGCCGTTCACGGCGTTGGCGAGCGCAAGCTCGCCGCCTATGGCGAGGCCTTTCTGGAGGCGCTGGAAGAGGCGTCCCGATAGCGCGGGAAAGCCATCGTCAGGCCACTATTTTCCTGCATATTTCTGTGGGTTTGCGATAGAATTTGCCTCGACGAATCACGCGCCCGCGCCGCAGCCGGAACAGCCTCGAAATGACAGAAAACAACGCCGAACAGACGCCGCGCGACGCGGCCGCCGAATATGGCGCCGATTCCATCAAGGTGTTGCGCGGGCTCGACGCCGTGCGCAAGCGCCCGGGCATGTATATCGGCGACACTGACGACGGTTCGGGCCTGCATCACATGGTCTATGAGGTGGTCGACAACGCCATCGACGAGGCGCTCGCGGGCCATGCGACTCTTGTGACGGTGACGCTCAACGCCGATGGTTCCTGCTCCGTCACCGACAATGGCCGCGGCATCCCGACCGACGAACACTCAGAAGAAAAGGTTTCCGCCGCCGAAGTCATCATGACGCAATTGCATGCGGGCGGAAAATTCGATCAGAACGCCTACAAGGTCTCCGGCGGTCTACACGGCGTCGGCGTGTCGGTCGTCAACGCATTGTCGATCTGGCTGAAGCTGCGCATCTGGCGCGACGGCAAGGAACATCTGATCGAATTCGCCCATGGGGATGCGGTCGCGCCTTTGAAAGTCGTGGGCGCCGCTCCTCTCGTCGACGGCAAGCCGAAACGCGGCACGGAAGTGACGTTTCTGCCGAGCCCGCAAACCTTTTCGATGGTCGAGTTCGATTATGCCACGATCGAACATCGCCTGCGCGAACTGGCCTTCCTGAATTCGGGCGTGCGCATCGTGCTGACGGATGCGCGTTCGGCCGAACCCAGGCGCGAGGAACTTTATTACGAGGGCGGCCTCGAAGCTTTCGTGCGTTATCTCGATCGCGCGAAACATCCGCTCATTCAAAAACCCATTCTCATGCGCGGCGAACGCGACGGCATCACCGTCGAAGTCGCGCTGTGGTGGAACGACAGCTATCACGAGAATGTGCTCGCCTTCACCAACAACATTCCCCAACGCGACGGCGGCACGCATCTTGCGGGTTTCCGCGCCGCGTTGACGCGACAGGTGACGGGTTACGCCGATTCATCGGGTTTGACCAAGCGCGAGAAGGTCGATCTGACGGGCGATGATTGTCGCGAGGGTCTCACCTGCGTCCTGTCGGTGAAAGTGCCCGATCCCAAATTCTCCTCGCAGACGAAAGACAAGCTCGTTTCGAGCGAAGTGCGCCCGGTGGTCGAGGGCGTCGTCAACGAAGGGCTTGGGCAATGGCTCGAGGAAAACCCATCCGAAGCCAAGACGCTTGTCGGCAAGGTTGTGGAGGCGGCCGCCGCGCGCGAGGCCGCGCGCAAGGCGCGCGAACTCACGCGGCGCAAGGGCGCGCTCGACGTCGCCAATCTTCCGGGCAAGCTTGCAGACTGTCAGGAACGCGATCCCGCCAAGGCGGAAATCTTCATCGTCGAAGGCGATTCTGCGGGCGGCACGGCGAAGCAGGGGCGCAACCGCGAATTCCAGGCGGTGCTGCCGTTGCGCGGCAAGATCCTCAACGTCGAGCGCGCGCGTTTCGACAAGATGCTGTCCTCCGAACAGATCGGCACGCTCATCACGGCGCTCGGCACCGGCATCGGACGGGACGAGTTCAATCCCGACAAGCTGCGCTATCACAAGATCATCATCATGACCGATGCTGACGTCGACGGCGCGCATATCCGTACGCTGATCCTGACCTTCTTCTATCGGCAGATGCCGGAGCTGATCGAGCGTGGCCATCTCTATATTGCTCAGGCGCCGCTCTATAAGGTGACCAAGGGCAAGAGCTCGCAATATCTTAAGGACGAGCGCGCGCTTGAGGATTATCTCATCGATTCCGTGCTCGATGGCGCAAGCCTGCGCACAGGCGCTGGCGAAATTCGCGCAGGCGCCGATCTGCGCGCCGTTCTGGAAGACGCGCGCGCTTTCCGTCGTTTCGTGATGGGCCTGCACTCGCGCTACGATCGCGCGACGGTGGAACAGGCGGCGATGGCCGGCGCCTTGCGCCCAGTTCCGGACGATGCGCCCGCAGCGCAGGCGATCGCCGACGCGGTCGCCGCCCGGCTCGATTCAATCGCCGATGAAACAGAGCGCGGCTGGCAGGGTTCCGTTGAAGCCGGCGGTTATGTTTTCCGTCGCACCCTGCGCGGCGTCGCGCAGGCGCATGGCCTTGACGCAGCGTTGCTCGCTTCGAGCGAAGCGCGCAAGCTCGATGAGCGCGCAAGCGCCCTGCGCGATATTTTCACCCGGCCTGCGACGCTGTTGCGCAAGGGCGAGGAATATCCCATCGCCGGACCGATTCCGCTCTATGACGCGACCTACGAGCAAGGCCGCAAAGGGCTCACCATCCAGCGCTACAAGGGCCTTGGCGAGATGAACCACGAGCAATTGTGGGAGACGACGCTCGACCGCAACGCGCGCTCGCTGTTGCAGGTGAAGGTGAAAGAAGGCGACGAGGCCGACGATATTTTCGTCAAGCTGATGGGCGATATTGTCGAACCGCGTCGCGAATTCATTCAGGACAATGCGCTGAACGTCGCCAATCTCGACGTCTAGCCGCCGCGCACACTAGCTGAGGATGCGTTCGCCCTGCGGCGTTTCGATGACCGCGAGCAGGCGCGTATGCGGGCCGCGGCGCAAGGCCGGCGGATCGGCAAGGCCGATAGCCTGATAGCACCCGGCTGCGGCCTCCGGATCGGGACATTCGATCAGAACGCGTTGCAGGCGCGCGCCGGAAATCGGCATGTCGAGGGCGGCCGGCCCGCGCGCGCCCCAGTCGATCAGGCAGGGCGCCGCGCCATCGAGCGGCCAGCTCCCGTCTGCGCGCACCGCAAAGTCCCAGGCGCGATCCCCGCGCGATACGCGGCGCTGCTGCCCCAACGCCGCACCTTCGCGCCCCAGCAGCGGGCCAAGCATGCTCGTGCGCGCGACGAAGCCGCGCAGCCGCCGCCCGGCGGCCCAATCGGCCCGCACGCGCGTCTGCCCGTCGAGCCCGAACCACCGGGCATTTTCCGGCCGGCGCGCTGCGCGGTCGAGCGCGATCACTTCAAGAAAAACGCTCTCGCCAAGCCGCAGCAGAAGATTGTGGGTGCCCATCTGAGGATGGCGCCCGCCCGCGCGCATCACAAAACCCGTTTGCCGCGCGACATGCGCCGCCCCATGTTCTAGAGTGGGCGCAACGACAACGAGATGATCCAGCACACACGCCATGGACGACCTGACCGAAAGCGAAAGACGGCTCTACACCGCCCCTGCGGAATATATCGACAGCGATCATCCGGCGATCGTCGCCTTCGCGCAAGCGCGCGCGGCCCATCTGCCGAACGAGCGTGCGCGTGCGTCCGTGCTCTACAAGGCGGTGCGCGACGAGATCCGCTACAATCCTTATGTCGACATGGGCTCGCTCGCCGTGTTTCGCGCATCCGATGTGCTGGCCAGGGGCGAGGGCTATTGCGTCGGCAAGGCGGCTCTCTATGCCGCCGCGCTGCGTGCGCTCGCCATTCCCGCGCGCGCCGGTTTCGCCGATGTGCGCAATCATCTGACGACGCAAAAGCTGCGCGAGCGCATGGGCGGGGCCGATACATTTTACTGGCACGGCTTCACGCAAGTTTTCATCGATGGCGAGTGGCGCAAGGCCACGCCGACCTTCAACGCCTCGCTGTGTGAAAAGCTTGGCGTGCTCCCGCTCGATTTCGACGGCCGCCATGATGCGTTGCTGCATCCCTTCGACAGCGAGGGGCGCGCCTTCATGGTTTATCAGAATGATCACGGCGCATTTTTCGATGTTCCCGCACGCTTCCTCGTGCGCGAGATGCAGGCTTGTTATCCCGATCTCGTCGCAACAGGGCGCGGTGGCGACATGGAGCGCGAAGCGATGGCCGACCGGAGCGCCTGAATGGCCCTTTCGGGCGAAGAATGGATGGCGATTGCGCTGTCGCTGAAGATCGCGCTGGTTGCGACGGCGTGCAGCCTGCCCTTCGCAGTCGCCGTCGCATGGCTGCTGGCGCGGCGCGACTTTCCCGGCAAGACGATTTTTGACGCCATCATTCATCTGCCGCTCGTTCTGCCGCCCGTCGTCACGGGATTTGCGCTGCTCGTCGCCTTTGGTCGGCATGGTTTCATCGGCGCGCCGCTCGAACGGTTGTTTGGAATATCATTCGCCTTTCGCTGGACGGGCGCAGCGTTGGCCGCCGCTGTGATGGGCTTTCCACTGATGGTGCGGCCGATCCGCCAGGCCTTCGAGGCTGTCGATCCGCGGCTTGAGCGCGCCGCCGGTTCGCTCGGCGCGCCGCCGCTCTGGCGTTTTGCGGTCGTCACGCTGCCGCTCGCCGCGCCAGGCGTAGCCGTGGGCGTCATTCTGGGATTTGCCAAAGCGCTCGGCGAGTTTGGCGCGACGATCACCTTCGTCTCCAACATTCCGGGCGAGACGCGCACCATCGCATCGGAAATCTGGACGCAACTGCAGTCGCCAGGCGGGGAAGCGGCGGCGCTGCGCCTGTCGCTCATTGCGGCGGGGATCGCCGTCTGCGCGCTCGCAGCCTCGGAAATGCTCGCGCGGCGTGCAGCGCGCCGGAGCGCGCAATGATCGAATTTCAAGCTTTCGATCAGCGGCGCGATTTTACGCTCGACGTCGATTTTGCGCTCAATGCCGGCGTCAGCGCCCTGTTTGGTCCTTCGGGCTCGGGCAAGAGCACGATCCTCAATCTCATCGCGGGACTTGAGCGCCCGCAGCGCGGCCGCATAGCCCTCGACGGCAATGTGTTGCTCGACACCGCGCGTGGCGTTTTCGTTCCCGCGCACAAGCGCCGCATCGCAGTCGTGTTTCAGGACGCGTTGCTGTTTCCGCATCTGAACGTCCGACGCAATATCGCATTCGGTCGATTTTTCGCGCCGAAAGATGCGCCGGCCATTCCGCAGGAGCTTGTCGTCGCTGCGCTAGGCGTTGGCCACATGCTCGATCGGCGGCCTGCAACTTTGTCCGGCGGCGAACGCCAGCGCGTCGGACTGGCGCGCGCCTTGCTCGCCAGTCCTCGCCTTTTGCTGATGGACGAACCGCTGGCTGCGCTCGACGACGAGCGGAAGATCGAAATCATGGCGCTGATCGAACGGTTGCGCGCAGAATTTTCGACGCCGATCCTTTATGTGTCGCACGCCGTCGAGGAAGTTGTCCGCCTTGCGCAGGACGTCGTCGTTCTCGACAAGGGCCAGGTCGCAGCGCAGGGCGCGCCCGCGACGGCGTTGATGCGGGCGCGCGGCGTGATGGCGCGCGAGCGGTTCCATCTCGCCTCTGCGCTCGATTGCGCGCTTGGGGCCTATGATCCTGCCTACGATCTGACGCAATTCATCCATCCATCTGGCCAGGGCGCGCTGGTCGGGCGCGTTGGCCCCAGCGGCAAGCCTGTGCGCATTCTCGTGCGCGCGACAGACATTGCGCTCGCGACGGGCCCGCAGACCGGTCTTTCGATCCGCACCCGTCTCGCCGGCGCCGTCGAGTCTATTCACGCCGACGCCGGCGCGCTGGCTTTTGTTCATGTCGTGCTTGCGGGCGGCGACAGGCTCGTGGCGTCGGTGACGCGCAGCGCTATCGCAGAACTCGATCTGGCGCCGGGAAAACAGGTCGACTGTTTAATAAAATCCGTCGCGCTCGATGAACGACCCGTCAATGAATTTTAATCCGTGAATTTGACAGGTGCGCCAACATCGCTCAAACCCGTGTTGGTTTTTGCATAAACGATTTTGGTGCGATCCATCATGAGCAATTCTCGTCTGATTGTCGGCGTCGATGCGCAATTCGTGCGCGCAGTCCTGAAAAAGCGCGGCGCGGAACCGCGCGTCCCTTACCGCGAATTCGTCGATTTCCTCGAAGAGAAAAATAACGAGGTTCTCGAAATTTTTGCGCCTGCCATTCGCTTGCCTGCGCAACCGCGCAACCCCGGCGATCCCGTTCACAGCGACAACGAGAAGTTCTACAATTATCGCGCCGCGCTTGAACTGCAGGGCGTCAACGTCATTGAGGCGCCCGCCAAATGGTCGGGAACTTTCCTGAAACATTCCGACGATCAGCGCCTGATGATCCGACTGGCGCTGACCTGTATGCGCCTCAAACCGGATTTCCTCGTGCTGGTCGCCGCTGATGGCGATTATGCGCCGCTCGTCTGGGGGCTGCGTGAGGAAGGCATCCGCACCAAGCTCATCACCGACACGACGGGCGTGGCGCGCGAATTACGCGCGGCCGCTTACTCGATCTCCGACATTTTCAACATTCTGCAGCAACTCGGCGTCGCCGAAGAGACTGACTCTGCCGATTACCCTCAGGATTTCGACGCCGAATCCTGACGCCGCCAGGTCTCGCCCGGCGCAGCGATGGAAAGATCGCGCATGTCGAGATGGCGCAATGCAGCCGCAACGCTTTCGCCCGCGATCATGCGATCGGGCGCAATTTCCGCCAGCGGCGCCAGAACAAAAGCGCGGCGCAGCATTTCCTTGTGCGGCAAGGTCAGCTTCGGATCGTCAATCGCTGTCTCGCCGTAAAAGAGAATATCGAGATCGATCACGCGCGGCCCCCAGCGCATTGTCGGCTGGCGGCCAAGATCGGCCTCGATCTGCTTGAGGGCGGCGAGCAGCGCATAGGGCTGCAATGTCGTTTTCGCCAGCGCGCAAGCGTTGAGAAACGGCGGTTGATCCACATTGCCCCACGGCGGCGTGCGCCAGAGCGACGAGACTTTCTCGATGCGCGCAACGTCGCGCGTTTCCATCAGCGACAGCGCCTCGCGCATGTGGCGCGCCACGTCTCCGACATTGCCGCCAAGCCCAAGGCCGATGTCGATCGCCGCGTTCATGCGTTTTCGATTGCGTCCATGACTGTGAAAGCGGCGTGATGTTCGGCGACGTCGTGTACGCGAAAAATGCGCGCGCCAGCCGTCGCCGTAATGAGATTGGCCGCCAGGGTGCCGACCAGGCGCCCATCGACCGCCGCGCCAAGCAGCAGGCCGAAAATCGATTTGCGCGAGACGCCGATCAGGATCGGCAGCTTGTATTCGCGAACGAATAGGTCCGTCGCTTTCAGCGCGGCGAGATTTTGCTCCTTGGTCTTGCCGAAACCAATTCCGGGATCGAGCATCACATGGGCGCGTGGAACGCCCGCAGCTTCCGCGCGCTTCAGCGAGACGTCGAAAAACCGGCGCATGTCGGACACGATATCGATTTTCGCATCGACTGCTGCACGGTTGTGCATGACGACGACGGCCGCGCCCGTCTCGGCGACGGCGTCCGCCATGCCGGCGTCCTTTTGCAGGCCCCAGATGTCGTTGACGACGCAAACGCCGCGGCCCGCCGCCCAACGTGCGGTCGAAGCCTTGTAAGTGTCGATCGAAAAGGGCGCGTCCACGTCCTGCAACAGTCGCGCCAGCAGCGGTTCGAGACGCTTGCGTTCGTCCTGGGCCGAAATCGGCGTATGGCCAGGACGCGTCGATTCGGCGCCGACATCGATAATATCGGCGCCATCCTCGACCATGCGCCGCGCCTGCGCGACGGCGGCGTCGAAAGACTGGAACATGCCGCCGTCCGAAAAGGAATCAGGCGTCACGTTCAATATGCCCATGAGCGTGCGCCGCCGGCTTGCCACACGCTCGAGAAACGCATCGCGCCGAACGGCAAGCGCAGCCAGTTCCATAGTCGTCAAATCTTCTGTCCTTCTGCGCCAGGCCAGGCGCAGTGAAATTTGCGGATGACTTTGCCGGGATGCTGCTCGATCCATTGCGCCAGCTGAGGCGGCGCCTCGGCCATGCAATGGCGCAGCGATCCGTGACTGGAAAATTCCAGATGCTGTTCCTCGCAAACCGATGGGTTTGCAAGCGAGCAGACCGTGAAGATCAATTGGACGAATTCCATGCCGACCTCCGATGACGTCGCCAAAAACGCATTATATAGGCTGGCGACCGCAAAAGTCAGGCGGCGCGCTCATGCCGGAACCAGCAACTCTCCCTTGCCCAGCGTCGCGGTGTCGCCGCCAAAACGGCGCAGCGCGCGCCGCAACAGCCGCGCGGCGCGGGGGCTGCGTGCGGCAAGGCTCGTCGCATAAAGCGCCGTGAAGCCGAGCGGCGTGGCGCCGCAATCCAGAAACGTCGGCGCGATTTCCGGCAGCGCGGGCATGATGATGGTCCCGCGGCGCATCATCGTCCCCGGAAATCCCCCGACCGGACCGGCGACGACCAGCGTGCCCGCGATCATCCGCGAGCCCGCATATTCGCCGGCCCCTTTCTCGACCGCCACGAGACCGCGCCGCATGCGATCGCAGGCGCGATGCCCGGCGCGCCCCCGCACAATGACGACGCCGCCATTGATTCCCTCCATTTCGCCCACGAGCGGAGCGCCCAGGAAATCGCCACAATCGCCGCCGATCTCGATCGCGCCGCCGCGTGCGCCGCTGGCGGCGTAATCGCCCGCCGCGCCGCTGATCGTCAGCGCGCCGCCGCGCATGCCGCAGCCAGCTTCGCGGCCCACCATGCCATCGACTTCGATGACGCCGCTCTCCATCGCCATGGCGATGCGGTCGAACCGCGACGATCCGCCGGAAAAGCGAATAACGGAACGATCCCCGTCGCGCAGCCTGAACACATCGCCAACGCGCAACGGACGCTGCGTGGTGCCGATCGCGAGCTTTTCGATCGCGGCGCTGGAAAGATCGGACAGGCGCGCTGGCGTCAGCGCGGAAAGATCGAGCCGTTCGACCGGTTCGCTGCGCAGGGTGAAAACAAGCGGCTTCACGGCGCGAGATCCTTCAGGTGAAAGTGGTGTGGCCCGAGCTTGCCGCCGTAATTGCCGGCGCCGACGCGGCGCGCGCCGCGCTTGGCGCCCATTTTCACAATGGCGGCGAGTCCCGCGCGCATGGCCTGCGCGACGGCGTCATAGGTCAATCCGTCGATCACGATTTCCAGCACGCAGCCGATTTCGGGGTCGAGCGCGCTCGCGGTCACACCGCGCAACGTCGGGCAATAGGCGTCGTTGGTCGAGGCGAACAACGCCTTGTATTTCGAGCCGACCTTGGAGCCAGAACGCACGATCCCGCCGGGGAATGGCGTTATCGCGCCGTCGACCCTGGCGATTGCGTCGACAGCTGCTTCCGTCGCGCGCATGGTCGAGGCGAAATCCGCGCCCATGATGAGGAGATTGCCGCCGCCGACCGATTGGCTCGTCAGGCCCGTCGTGCCCTCGCACAGAAATTCGCCGTCCATCGTCGGCACGCGCCAGTAGCGCTTTCCGTCGAGCCGTTTGGAAATCTGCCATCCATCGCCGAAATAGCGGATCGCATCGCCGGTCTTGATCTGTTTTTCTCCCTCGACGCCGGCGAAAACGGCGCTGCCGGGGCAAGTCAACACGCATTGGCCAAGTCGGTTGACGAGCTGCTTTTCGCAATCGGCTTCCGACATGGCGAACAGCAGAACGCGCACGCCCGGCCGCCCGTCCGGCGTCTTGTTGGCAGCAATTTCGCGATCGATTCCAGCTTCCGCGCCGCAGCCGATGACGGATGTGGCGAAACCCGTCATGGTCGTCGCCGCCTGATTGGCCCAGCGCCGCGTCGGCCCTGTTATCAGAAGGCCCGTTCCGCTCATCGGAAAGGCTTCGGCAAATGTCTCGTCGATGCGCACGCCGTTGCGTGTGAAGGATTTCAGGCCAGACATGGGACTTCGCCAAATGCTTGTGGCCGCGGCAGCGCAAAATCGGGCACGGAAAACAGGTCGCGCTTCAGGCCGTAAAGGGAGGTGTAATAGCGGTCGAGCCGTCGTTCGATGGCCCGGTCGAATCCGGGCGTCGCGCGGAATGTGCGGCCGTAGGGCGCATGCACGATTTCGCCGTTGCGCACGACAAGCGCGCCGTCCTTGAAGAGATACCGCGCGGCGGCGAACATTTTCGCGCGATCCTTGTGCAGTCCATAAACCGCGACATCGGCCGTTGCGCCCGCCGCCAGTGACCCGCGATCGCGCATGCCGAGCAGCTTGGCGGGCGCAGCGCGTGTCATGATCGCCAGTTCCTCGAATGTATATTCGCGCCGGATCGAGCCAAGCGTCGTTGTCTCGGCAACGCCCTTGGGCAGGCTCGCCAGCCATTCCGCGCGCCTGTCGCGGCTCGTCAGCAAGGCGAAAATTTCCGGATAGACGGTGAAGGGCGCGCCATTGGGGTGATCGGTCGTGAAGAACACGCGCCAGGGATCATCGATCAGCAAGAAAAGCTCGAGGCCGCAGGCCCATTGCACGGCGTTGAAAAAATCGCTGCGCTTGTACGAATAGGGGACGACGCCGGCGCTGTTGATGTCGCCGTCGTAGATGAATCCCTTGCGCGGGCGCGCCGTTTTGAGACCCGTGAACTGGCGCAGCACGTCGAGCGAAATCGTCACCGTATCGGAGAACATCACCTGGCCGATGTCGACGGTGACATGCGGGGAGGCGTTCACCTTCTCCGCAAGCTGTGCGGCTGCCGAGGAAAAGGCGCGTCCGCCCTCCTTGCCATAGGCGTAGAATTGCAGATGCGCCAGATGCAGCGGCAGACCGCGCGCCGCATCGATCGTGGCGATCGCCGTTTCTACATTGCCCGGCAGTCCGAGATTGTTCATGTGAAGATGGAGCGGATGAGCGAGCTTCAGTTTGACCGCCGCATCCTGCAACGCTTCCATGATCTGGCGCGACGTCAGCCCGTATTGCGGCACGACATCGTCGAGCGAAAATGCGCGCACATTCTCCTTGAAGGCCATCGCGCCGCCGGCATTGATGCATTTGACGCCCAGCGCGCGCGTCGCTTGCAGCGTGAGCGCTACATAATCGGCAACGGCGGTCGCGCCCTCGCCCTTGCGCAGCGCGGAAAGAAGGTAGTCGTCATTGCCGAGCACAGCGAGCACGGCCTTGTCGATGATCGGAATATCGGAAAGCTCGAGATGGGCGTGCAGCGCCAGATGCGGCGAAACGGCCGGCTCCACAACAGTGGTGAACCCCATGCGCGCATAGCGCCGGCCTGTTTCTTCGGCCGTCCAGCCGGCGGCGGCGAGTTGGGTTTGCGCAGGGCGCGCCATGTAGGCGGCATGGGCTTCCGGCAGCATCAGGCGCGCGGTTGCGACATTGGCGCCGGCGATATGCGAATGAATATCGATCGCGCCCGCCATCACAAGGCAATTGCGCGCGTCATACTCTGCGTCCGCGCTTTGCCCCTGCGGCGGCGCAACGATCTTGCCGTCCTCGATCCACACGTCGCCGGTTTCGTTGCGGCCTGAGAGCGGATCGACGACATGGCCGCCGGAAATTCTGACGATCATGCGCAGCTCCCCGGAAGATGCGCCATGATGCGCTCGATTATCGCATCGACGCGCGGCGCAGCGCTCGGCGCGCTAGCAGCGCGCGGCGTCAGCACGCCCGTCTCGATCGCCATCTCGACGCAATCGTGATCGACGCCCGGCCGTCCGGCGCGCACATGGACGAGGCCGCCGCCGAAGTCGCCGCATGTAAGCGTGACGAGTGGAACCTTTCGCGTCCATGGCGGCGGCTCGTCGCCGTAAGCGTCGATCCACAGAGCAGCGTCCGCCTCGCCCGATTCGATCAGGCGGCGCGCGTCGAACCGCCAGGGGTCATGTTCGGCTTCGCCCGAACAAAAGCCGGTGCGCGGCGGAAAGCCCGCCACCCAGGCGCCGGCCTGTGTAACGCCTGCGCCATTGGCGCGCGGGCCAAGAAGCAGCGAAGAAAATCGCGTCGTCGCGTTCAGATCCTCGACGAGACCGGCGAGCTGTTCGAGCGCAAGCGGATCGAGCGCCGCTGCGCTGGAGATTGCGACGCCGAAATGCGCAGCCTTGAAGGTTTCGGCAAGCGAATCGATCCTGCGCAATGCCGATTTCTCTGCTTTGATCGGGCGACCCATTGCGCGCGCGCGAATCATGCCGATCAGCGGGCCCATGTCGCGTCGCGCGGCCGCCAGCGCATCCACCTCTGCGCCGAGCCCTTTCACGTCGGCGCGATCGCCTCCAAGCCAGACGATCTTGCGCGCCCGTCCTCGCTGCAGCGCAGGCGGCGCGCCAACGGCAAGGCGCGCGCCGATCTCAGGCCAGCGCTGCACAAGGCCCGCGCCGACGAACAGCAGGCAATCGGCGCGCACACGCGCTTCATCCGGCGTAGTCGCAAAACGCCGCGCGCGGCGCAGCGGCTCGAGCTCGGCCATGATCTCCGCGCTCGCCAGATGGTCGTAAACGCCGTGCGTCGCGCGTGCGAGACGGATTGCGGCGCGCGCCCCCGCCACATCAGCGCCCATGCCCGCGATCACCGGCAAACGCGCAGCCGAAAGCAATGTCGCCGCCAGCTTGCATGCCGCGTCAATATCGATCGGCGCAGCCGCCTTTGGCGCGGCGGCGGATTTTCTCGCGCTGGATTTTGCTTTTCGCGGCATCGTCAATCGTCGTATTTGATGTAGGAAAATCGCGCGTCGTTTTGAGGCGTTCCTTCGAGGCCCGCGCCCTCGCGCCCGGGGCGCCAGCTCAGCGTTTCCTCGATCTTGCGCGCAAGCGCGAAATCCTTGTCCGTCACGCCCTTTGCGCTGTGCGTTTGCAGACGAACCTCGAGCCAGGCGTAAGAAAGAGTGATGTCTGGATGGTGCCACGCCGCTTCCGCAAGATGGCCGATGGTTCCAACCATCAGCATCGTGCCTTTCCAGGAATGCGTGCGATAGGTGCGTTTGATCCAGCCGTCCTCATAACGCCAATGGCGCGGCAGACGCTTTTCGATTTCCTCGGCCGAATAAACCGTCTCGGTCTTTTTCGAAGCCCCTGTCACGGGAGGTCCTCCGCAGAACAACTCGCCCCGTGATGATGGACGCCGGCTTGCGGCGAACTGTCTGCAGGCGAAAATCGAAGCCGGCGCCGCGCAATCGGAAACGTGCTTGGCAAGCCGGAGATTTTCCATCAGTTTATTGACAGCGACGGCTGATGCAAGACCGTTTGCAAAAACGATTTGACGAGCCGGAACGGAGAGAGGCGCATGTGCGCCGCAACAAATCACGCCACAGCCGAACGGGCTGGCGCGGCGCAGGGCGCGCGCCGCGCCGCGGCGCATGTTGCGGCCAGCGCGCGTCTGCATCTGGGCTTTCTCGACATGAACGGCTCGCTCGGCCGCATGTTCGGCTCGCTGGGCATGGCGTTGGCGGAGCCTGCGACGGAAATCGAGCTGCGCCCCGCCGCCGCTTTTTCCGCAACGGGTGAACAGTCCGATCGCGCGGAGCGTTATCTGCGCGCGATCGCGCCGACGCTCGCGCCCGATCGCGCATTCGCATTGACGGTTCTGCGCACTATTCCCCCGCATGCAGGTCTTGGTTCTGGCACCCAGATGGCGCTGGCGGTTTCAGCCGCCGTGCGCGCCTTGACGGGTGCGCCGCGCGATACACAGGCCGATGCGATGCTGACGGAGCGCGGCGCTCGCTCGGGCATCGGGGCGGGACTCTTCACGCGCGGCGGGTTTGTCGTAGACGCCGGGCGCGGTCCGCACACGAAAACCCCGCCTGTCGTCGCCCATTGCGCGGTTCCAGAGGAGTGGCGGATTCTTCTCGTGCAGGATTCGCGCGTGCAGGGCGTGCATGGCGAGGCCGAGCGCGCCGCTTTCGCAGCCTTGCCGAATTTTCCCGAAAGCGCGGCGGGCGAAACCTGTCGCCTCGCGCTCATGCAGGCTTTGCCCGCGCTTTACGAACGCGATATCGCCGGTTTTGGCGCGGCGATCGCACGCATTCAGCAGATTGTCGGCGATCATTTCGCGCCGGCGCAGGGCGGCTCGCGCTTTACATCGGCGAAAGTCGCCGCGATTGTGGAGCGTCTCGCGGCGGCTGGCGCCTATGGTTGCGGCCAGACGTCGTGGGGCCCCACGGGCTTTGCTTTTGCGGAAGACGAAGCGCAGGCGCGGGAACTGGCCGCGCGAGCGGGCTGCGCCGCCGCTGGCCCGACGATCGCCATCGTCAGGCCGCTCAATCGCGGCGCGACAATTGCAATAACGCCGGACGCGACCGGCTGAGGGGACGAAACGATGACCGCCAAGGCCATTCTGCACATGCTGAGCCCGCTCAAGCATATGAGCCCGTTCGACGTGAACATGGCGCTGGACGCCGGCTTCGATTCGGTCACCCCTTATGTCAACGTCACACTGGATGAAGTGACCGGCCTTGTGCAGGACGCGATGTTCTCGCGCCCGCCGCACGATGCAGTGCGCACCGGCGTATTCATCGGCGGACGCGACGTCATTCTCGCGCTCGACATGCTGAATGCGGCGCGCGCAGCGTTGCTCAAGCCGTTCGAGCTTTCGATTTTTGCCGATCCTGCGGGCTCCTTCACGACAGCCGCGGCGATGGTCGCCTGCGTCGAGAAGGTTTTGCAGGACAAGTTTCAGAAATCGTTGAAGGGCGCGCGGGTCGTTGTTTTCGGCGCAACGGGCGTCGTCGGTTTTTGCACCGGCGTCATTTCTGCGCTTGAGGGCGCGCAGGTGCAGCTGGCCGGGCACGATGGCGCGGCGCGCGTGCAGAAGATCGCCGATGAAATCAAAAAGCGCTTCAAGGTCGACACGAAAGCGGCTGACGGCGGCGACAATGCGAAAATCCGCACGCTGCTGGCCGACGCCGACATTGCGCTGTGTTGCGCAAAGGCGGGCGTGCAGATTCTCTCGCGCGCCGATGTCGCCGCTGCGAGCAATCTCAAGATCGCCGCTGACGTCAATGCGGTGCCCCCACTCGGCGTCGAAGGGGTCGATCTTTTCGCCAATGGCGCGCCGATCGATGGCGCGAAGGCTCTGGGCGTCGGCGCGCTGGCGATCGGCAACGTCAAATACCGCACGGAATCGGGGCTGTTTCAGCGCATGGCGAGTGGCGGCGCGCCGCTTTGTCTCGATTTCCGCGACGCTTTCGCCCTCGCACGCACGCTCGCCTGAGATGAAAGGCGCGGTGCTCATCGCCGCGCTGTCGGGCCGCGCGCTCGCCCAGCATGCGCGCGCTTCCGGCTACGAGCCGCTCGTCGCCGATCTTTATTGCGACCGGGATACGCAGCGCCTGGCGCGCGCGGCATCGCGCGTTGCGCCGCGCGGGCAGGGGTTCGACCAGCAATCTCTCATAGACGCCTTGCGCGGCCTTGCCCGCGACAGCGCGCCCATCGGCCTCGTTTATGGCGCTGGTTTCGAACATTGTCCGGACCTGCTCGATGAACTGGCCGTCGAATGGCGCGTTCTGGGATGTGGCCGCGCAGCCGTCGCGCGCGTCAAGGATCCCTTCTGGCTCGCGCAATTTTGCGCGCAGGTCGGCATGCCACACCCGGCCGTTGCGCAAGCGCCGCTGCGCAGCGACTGGCTGGTCAAGCGTCGCGGCGCTTCCGGCGGCGCACATATTCGCCTCGCCAGCGCGGCGCCCGTCACGCATGGCGACGATGAATATGCGCAGGCGCGCGCTCCCGGCGAGGCGGCGAGCCTGCTCGCTTTATGCGATGGTCAGAGCGCGCATGTGGTCGGTTTTACAAGCCAATGGGCCGCCCCGGCGCCCGGCGCGCCCCTGCGCTACGGCGGCGCATTGCGGCCTTATGCGCCGCAACAATCCTTCGCCGACGCCGCGCGCGCCTTTGCGCATGCTGCGACGAGGGCCTGCGACCTGCGCGGCCTCGTGTCGTTCGACTATCGCGTGACCGAGACGTCGTTTCATCTGATTGAAATCAATCCGCGGCCTGGCGCAAGTCTCGACGTTTTCACGCAGACGGACGGCGCGCTGTTCGCCGCGCATGTGGCGGCCTGCGCAGGGCGCGCGCCGCCAAACCCCTTGTCCTTTTGCGGCGCCGAGGCCGCTGCCGTTTATTATGCGCCTTGCGCGACCGCAGCGCCCGACTTAAGCGAGAAAGACGGCTTTTCGGACGTGCCGCAAGCGGGCGTGATAGGGGCGGGGCAGCCTGTCTGCACCGTGCGCGCGGATGCGGCAAGCGCAGATGCGGCGATTCTCGTCTTGCAGGAACGTTTGCGCGCGCTGGATGAAGCGCTGATGAAGGGGGAGGCGGTGGCGTTATGAGCGATCCTGTCAGCGTCAACGCGCGCGCGGCGCGTTTGGTGGAGGCGCTTGTCGCCGATGCGGCGGCGCTGCGTCTTGCGGTTGCGCGGGGAACGCGCGGCGAATTGCTCATTGACGCCGGGCAAGCGGCGCGCGGCGGCGTTGAAGCCGGCTTGCGCATCGCCGAAATATGCCTCGGCGGTCTGGGCTCGGTCTCGCTCGCGCCGGGCGAGAGCGACGGCCAATGGCCATTTTCGCTATTCGTGCGTTCGCATGATCCCGTCATCGCCTGCCTCGGCTCGCAATATGCGGGCTGGAGCCTCGCGCATGGCGATTTTTTCGCGCTCGGCTCTGGTCCTGGCCGCGCGCTTTATGCAAAGGAGGAGATCTACGCCGATATCGGCTATCGCGATCACGCCGATGCGGCGACGCTGGTGCTCGAAAGCGCTAGCCCGCCGCCTGCCGAAATTGTCGACCAGGTCGCGCGCGATTGTCAGGTCAAGCCGCAAAATCTGACGTTCATCTATGCGCCGACGCAAAGCCTCGCAGGCTCGACGCAGGTCGTCGCGCGCGTTCTCGAAGTCGCGTTGCACAAGGCGCATGAATTGCATTTCCCGCTCGCCCATATTGTCGACGGCATCGCGAGCGCGCCGCTGGCGCCGCCGCATCCTGATTTCATTCAGGCGATGGGGCGAACCAACGACGCGATCATCTACGGCGGCCGGGCGCATCTCTTTGTCACGGGCCCGGCGGCCGAAGCGCGAGCGCTGGCCGAAAAGCTGCCCTCCAGCGCCTCGAAGGATTTCGGCAAACCCTTCGCGGAGATTTTCAAATCCTTCGACGGCGATTTCTACAAGATCGATCCGATGTTGTTTTCGCCTGCGCTGGCGCTCGTGACGGCGCTGGAGACAGGCGAAACATTCCGCGCCGGGGCGCTCGACGCGGCGCTGTTGAACAAGTCTTTCGCCTGAACATGCAGCCGCGCGTCGCCCTGTTCGCCGATCATGTCGAATTCCACGTGCGCGAGCTGGAATCGGCTTTCGCAGCGCGCGGCGTCTTGTGCCGGCGCGTCCGGCTTGCCGATTGCGGGTTCGACTCGTCCCGGCCGGGCGGGCTCGCAATACCCGGCTTCGAGGAGGCGTTGCCCGATCTTGCCGTTGTGCGCGCCGTCGGCGCCGGCGCGTTTGAAAGCGTGACCTTGCGGCTCGGTTTGCTGCATGCCCTGCAAAGTTGTGGCGTGCCGGTTCTCAACCATGCGCGCGCGATCGAACGATGCGTCGACAAGGCGGCGACGAGTTTCCTGCTTGCGCATGCAGGGTTGCCGACGCCCGCGACGTTCGCGGTGCAGACGCGCGAGGCCGCGCGCGCGATTTTCGCGCGCGAAGGGGGAACGCTCGTGCTGAAGCCGCTGTTTGGCGCACAGGGGCGCGGCCTCAAGCTGCTGCGCTCAACGGACGATCTGCCCGAGGAAAGCGAGATCAACGGCGTGTTCTATCTGCAGCGTTTTGTTGGCCCTGTTTCAGGGCCCTTCGTCGACATGCGTCTGTTCGTGTCGCGCGGCCGCTTGCTCGGCGCCATGCTGCGGCGATCGCAAAACTGGATCACCAATGTGAAACTCGGCGGCGCGCCGGAAGCGTTCGCGCCGGAGCCGGCATTGGTCGCGCTCGCCCTGCGCGCTGCGGCATGCGTGGACGCCGATTTCGCGGGCGTCGATATGATTCTCGACGAAACGGGGGCGCCGCAAATTCTCGAAGTCAACTCGATGCCGGGCTGGCGCGGCCTGCAAAGCGTCACCGCCGTCAATCTGTCGGGCCTGATCGCCGACGATGCCCTCGCCGCGCTTGCACAGGCGCGGAGCGCGGCGTGATCGGGACTTTTTCCGTCGCGCAGGCGTTTATCGCCGCTTGTGAGCGCGAGATCGCCGCGCCCAAGCCGGGCAACGTGCATGTTTACGCCGGCGGCCACGCCATGAGCGTCGAGGATTTTCGCGCAAGCGCGCGCGCCGCTGCGCCCGGCCTTGCTGCGGCCGGTCAGCCCATCGGCGCCCGCGTGCGCGCTGCGGTCGAGGCGACCTGGCGCGCTGTGGCGAAAAACACAAATCTCGGCATTTGTCTTTTGTGTGCCCCGCTCGCGGCCGCAGCAGAGCAGGGCGGCGATCTGCGCGCTGCGACGGCGCGCCTTCTCGAGGCAACCACGATCGAGGACGCCGAGAATGTCTTTGCCGCGATCCGCCGCGCAGCCCCCGGCGGCCTGGGCGAGGCGCCGCGGCACGATGTGCGCGAGCGCGCCGCCGTGACATTGCGCGAAGCGATGCATGCAGCGGCCGACCGTGATTTTATTGCAGCGCAATATGACAGGGGCTTCACGGATCTTTTCGCCATCGGATTGCCTGCGCTTGCGGACGCGGCTGTGCGCTGGCGTGACGAAGAGATGACGACGCTGGCCGTCTATCTGGCGTTTCTGAGCGAAATTTCCGACAGTCACATCCAGCGAAAATTCGGGCGCGACGTCGCGCTTTCCGTCCAGCGTCAGGCTGCAGCCTTGCGCGCGGGTTTCATGGCGAGCGCCAATCGCGCCGAGGCGTTTGAGCCACTGCTGTTGTGGGATGAGGCGTTGAAAGCGCGGGGCCTCAACCCCGGCACGTCGGCCGATGCGACGGTCGCCATTCTTTTCGCAAGCCGCCTTATGGCGCTCTTGCAGGCGCGCGGCAATGATGATTGACTTTGGAGCGCGGGGGTTTCTCGCCCTATCTGGCCAACCGGCCCGGTTCACCGGGCGCTGCAAACAAAGATAGTTTCTAGCGTCGCCGCCGAAGGCCTTCGACGGCGTCGTTTGTCTGCAAAAAGTTCTCCAGGGAGAAAATCAATGGCCACGATCAACAAACTCTGCGTCGGCGAATCGCTCGTCGGCGACGGCAACGAAGTCGCTCACATCGACCTGATCCTCGGACCGCGCGGCTCTGCGGCGGAAATCGCTTTCGCCAACAGCCTCACCAACAACAAGGACGGCTTCACCTCGCTGCTCGCCGTCGTCGCGCCGAACCTGCTGTGCAAGCCGGCGACCGTGATGTTCAACAAGGTCACGATCAAGGACGCCAAGCAGGCTGTGCAGATGTTCGGACCGGCGCAGCACGCCGTCGCGATGGCCGTCGCCGATTCGGTCGCCGAAGGCGTGATCCCGGCCGCCGAAGCGGACGACCTTTTCATTTGCGTCGGCGTGTTCATCCATTGGGAAGCCAACGACGACAAGAAAATCCACGATTTCAACTATCGCGCCACGAAGGAAGCAATCGCCCGCGCCGTCAAGGGCGAGCCGCGCGCCGCTGATGTCGTCGCCCAGCGCAACACCGCCAAGCACCCCTTCTCGCCGTCGTAATCGGCGCAGGGCGGGACAAATCCGAAAGGGGGCCGTTCGGCCCCCTTTTTTTTGCGCCAGCGCCGCTCAGGAAAGGCGCGCGAGGGCGGCGGCGTCGAGCGAGCCGCTGTGCAACGCGCTCGAAACCAGGGCGCCCGCGACGCCCGCTTGTTTCAGCGTTTCGAGATCGCGCGCATCGCGCACGCCGCCGGCCGCATAGACGCTGCGCCCGCGCGCCTGCGCCCTGATCGCGGTCAGTCGCGCAAGATCGGGCCCCGCGTGCGAGCCGACCCGGGCGAGCGTCATGACGATGACGCGCTGCGGCCAGAACGCTGCGTCGAGCAGCGCCGGAGCGCCGAGAAAATCGTCGCCGCGAAAATCGAGCGACAGGATCGCCGTTTCGCCCGCAGTGCGCACCACATCGGGCGCCGGCAGACTTTCGCTGCCCAGAACCGGAACGATGCGCGCTTGGCCGCGCCAGCGCGCGATGGCGGCCGCGTCGCCGGCGCCGTCGTCCACCCAGATCGTGAGAGAAGAAAACGCATCGCGCAGGCCGCAGATGACGCGCCGATGATCGCCGCGCCGCTCGATGGCGTCGAGATCGGCGACATACAGCGTGCGAAAATCGTGCAGCGTCAGCAGTCCCTTCACGATGTCGCGCGGCGCCGCGCCCGCCGCAAGCGGCGTTTCGATCGCGCGATAGGAGGCGCGCTCGCCCGCCCGCGCGCGCACGACGCAGCCGCCCATCAGATCGATCACCGGAATGACTTCCACGCCCGCCTCATGCATTCTGCGCCGCAAGAATCGGACACACGCATGGCTTCCATCATAGGCTGGGATATTGGCGGCGCACATCTGAAAGCCGCGCGCGTCGAAGATGGCGTGATCGTCGCAGCGGTCCAGATCGCTTGTCCGCTGTGGGAGGGCCTGCTGCGCCTCGATAGCGCCTTTGCGGAAGCGCTGGGTTTTCTGGGTCAGGCCGACGCCCATGCCGCAGCCATGACCGGCGAATTATGCGACGCTTTTGCGACGCGCGCCGAAGGCGTCGCACAACTGGCGGCTGTCGCGGCGGCGCGCCTGTCCCCGGCGCCGCTGACGATCTATTCGCTCGACGGCTTCGTGGCGCCCGAGGCGGCTCCCGCCCGCTGGATGCGCGTGGCCTCCGCCAATTGGCTTGCGCCGGCCGCGCTTGCCGCGCGCATGCAGACGCACGGTCTGTTTGCCGACATGGGCTCGACGACGACCGACCTGATCCCCTTCGCGCTGGGAACGCCGCGTCCGCGCGGCGAGACGGATGCCGGGCGCCTGGCCTGCGGCGAACTTGTCTATACCGGCATGGTCCGCTCCCTTCCGTTCGCCGGCGTCGCGCTGGCGCCTTTCGGCGGCCGCTGGACCGGCCTGATGGCCGATCTTTTCGCCAATATGGCCGATGTCCATCGCATTCTCGGCCAGCTGCCCGAAGGCGCCGATGCGCATCCCACATGGGACGGGCGCGACAAAAGCCTCGCCGCCTCGCAGGCGCGTCTCGCCCGGCTGGTCGGCGCGGAGGCGCGGGATTGCGCGCCGGGCGCGCTGGCGGAGCTGGCGGCCTTTCTGGCCGCCGCACAGCGCCGCGCGATCGAGGACGCGGCGCGGTTGGTGTTTTCGGCGGCTGCTCAGGAACGGGCAGGCCCGCTGGTGGCCGCTGGCGTCGGCCGTTCCGTGCTGGCGCGCGTCGCCGCCGCGCTTGACCGCCCTTGCGTCGACTTCGCCACGCTCGCGCCGGCTCTGCCGCAAGCGGCGGCCGCCGCCGCCGACAACGCGCCGGCCGCCGCCATCGCCATTTTGCGCGCCGAAACGGTTTAGGCGCAGAGCGCTGTATTCACGCCCGTGCGAACCGCGTATAAGGGCGCGCCGCCGACATGCTCTCGTCATCGGCTGCGCCCTATTTCGGTTGCTGTTTTCGCAAGGGACGCCCGACGCACGATGGAATTCTTTCAGCGCTTCACCTTCCTTTTCGCCGCTCCCCCCTTCGATCCCGATGATCTCGAGGGCTTGCGCGTCAACCAGATCATCGCCGCCATCGAGCGGCTGGGCTTCGAGGTGGTGCGCGCGCGCAAGACGGAAGACGCCGAGATCGTCGTCCAGACCGACGCGGCCATCGGTTGCATGGTCGTCGACTGGGGCAAGAAGGGCCTCGACGGCAAGGCCGCCTCGCTCATCAATCTCATGCGTCGCCGCGGCCTTGAAATGCCGATCGTGCTGCTCGTGCGCCGCCGCCGCTTCGAGGATATTCCCGTCGAAGTTCTGGATTTCATCGACGGCTATATTTTCCTCGCGGAGGAAACGCCCGAATTCATCGCCAAGAATCTCGTTTCGCGCCTGAAGCAATATGCTGAAACGTTGAAGACGCCGTTTTTCGGCGCCCTTGTCGATTATGCCCAGGAAGGCAACCAGCTCTGGACATGCCCGGGCCACAACGGCGGCATTTTCTACAGCCGCAGCCCCATCGGGCGCATCTTCATGGAACATCTGGGGGAAGCGGTTTTCCGAGACGATCTCGACAATTCCGTACTCGAACTCGGCGATCTGCTCGTGCACGAAGGCCCCGCGCTGAAAGCGCAGAAGGCGGCGGCGGAAATCTTTGGCGCGGAAAAAACCTATTTCGTGCTGAACGGCACGTCCGCCTCGAACAAGATTTCGCTCGGCGCGCTCGTGGCCGAAGGCGATCTCGTTCTCTTCGACCGCAACAATCACAAGGCCGCCCATCACGGCGCGCTGTTGCTGGCCGGCGGCGTCGCGATCTACCTGCCGACGGACCGCAATTCCTATGGGCTGATCGGTCCGATCGTGCCGCAGGCCTTCGACGAAAAGGCGATCCGCGACGCCATCCGCGCCAACCCGCTGGTCAAGGACAAATCGCTCGCCGACAAGCCGCGGCCCTTCCGCGTCGCCGTCATCGAACAATGCACCTACGACGGCACGATCTACAATGCGCAGCGCATTCTCGAAACCATCGGCCATCTTTGCGAATATATTCTGTTCGACGAGGCCTGGGCGGGTTTCATGAAGTTCCATCCGATCTACGCCAACAAGTTTGCGATGGGCTTGCGCAATCTGGGCCCGGACTCGCCGGGCATCATCGCGACGCAATCGACGCACAAGCAACTCGCCAGTTTCTCGCAGGCCTCGCAGATCCACGTGAAGGATCGCCACATCAAGGGGCAGCCCCGGCGGGTGGAGCATCGCCGCTTCAACGAAAGCTTTATGCAGCACGCCTCGACCTCGCCATTCTATCCCCTGTTCGCCTCGCTGGATGTCGGCGCACAGATGATGAAGGGGCGTTCAGGCGAAGTTCTGTGGGACGACACGGTTCGTCTCGGCGTCGAAATTCGCAAGAAGCTGCGCGCCGTTCGCCGTGAGTTCGACGAGAAGGAAATCGACCCGGCCCGCCGTTGGTTCTTCGATCCCTTCGTGCCGGACCGCGTCAAGATCGTGGATGCAGCGCGCGAGGGCGGCTTTCACGAAGTGCCGTGGGAGACGATCGCGACGGACGCGCTCGCCAGCTCCGACAAGTTCTGGGAGTTCGAGCCGGGCGCGCATTGGCACGGCTTCGACAACGTCGTCGCCAATTACGCGATCACCGATCCAAACAAGCTGACGCTGCTGACGCCGGGCTTCGACCGCAAGACCGGCGCCTATGTCGAGCATGGCGTTCCTGCGCCCATCGTCGCGCAATATCTGCGCGAAAATCGTGTCGTGCCGGAAAAGAACGACCTCAATTCGATGCTGTTCCTTTTGACGCCGGGCGTGGAATCGTCGAAAGCGGGCACGCTGATCTCCGCCCTCGTCGCCTTCAAGCGCCTGCACGACGACAATGCGCGGCTCGAAGACGCGATCCCCGAATTCGTCGCCAAGCGGCCGAACCGCTATCGTGGCGTGCGCCTGCGCGATCTGTGTCGGGACATGCACAATTTTTTCCGGCAGTCGAATGTCAGCGCCTTGCAGAAAGCGCAGTTCACGCGCGAATGCCTGCCAGAGCCGGTGATGACGCCGCGCGAAGCCATGTCGCACCTGACGCGCAACACGGTCGATTACGTGCCGCTCGACGAACTGGAAGGCCGTATCGCGACGACGCTTTTCGTTGTCTATCCGCCGGGCATCGCGACGGTCGTTCCGGGTGAACGCCTGACCGCGCGTTCGCGCTCGGCCATCGACTATCTCAAGGTTTTCGAGCGTCAGGCCAATCTTTTTCCCGGTTTCGAGCTTGAAATTCAGGGTCTCTACCGCGAATTCGACGACAACGGGCAAATGCGCCTCTATACTTATGTCGTTCGCGAGTAGGCTCGATGCAGGACGGCTACAGGATCAGACCGACAACCGACGCCGATGTCGATGCGATGTTGACGATCTATCGTCATCACATCGCGCGCGGCGTCGACGTGAACGCCATTCACGACGGAGAGCCGGTCGATCCCGACGAAATCAAACGACGGCGCAAGAATTTTCACAACAAGAAACTTCCCCATCTCGTCGTCGAGAAGGCCGGCTCCGTCGTCGCTTACGCCTATGTCGTGCCATTCCGAAAACGGCCGGCCTATCGCTTCACGGTCAAGCATTCGGTCTATGTGCATCAGGATCATCAGCGCTCCGGCATCGGCAAGGCGTTGCTGCCGGCGCTGATCGACGCTTGCGCGGCGAGCGGGTTTCGCCAGATGATCGGCTACATCGACGCGGCCAATGTCGCCTCGCTCAAATTGCATGACCTCTGCCATTTCCAGCGCGTCGGTTTTCTGCCGGCGGTCGGGTACAAGTTTGGCGCATGGACAGATGTCGTCATGGTGCAGCGCTCGCTGGGGCCGGGGTCGACGGCGCCGCCGGAAACCTGGGTCGGGCGTCGCAATGGCGGCCCTGTAGCCTGAGGCCGGAAATTCCTTCAGGAGAAAATCGGATGATGAAAGTTCTTGTGCGCGCCGTCTGCGCAGCGGCGCTGACGCTCTCGCCGGGCGCGCTGCTCGCGCAGGTGGCGATGTCGGGTTCGCTGACTGCGACGCAGGCCTGTCCCGCGTATCAATCCATTCGCAAACAGACCAACCCCGGCGACGTGATGCTGCAGCCGGGCCGCGCTTATCAGATCACCGGCAAGAACAAGGACGAGGCCACGCATTATCAGATCCTGATTGACGGCGCCGAGCCTGCCCAACGCTGGGTCGCCATCGGTTGCGGCCAGACGGGAACGGCGGCGGTGGCCCCGTCCACGGGCGCGGGGGCGGCCGGCGCCGGCATGGCGCGCGCCGGCGGCGTTGCGGCGACGCATGTCCTGGCGCTCGGATGGGAGCCCGCTTTCTGCAAGCAGCATATGGACAAGGCCGAATGCGCGCGCGAAACGGCGCAGAGTTTTGATGCGACGCATCTCAGCCTGCATGGCTTGTGGCCGCAGCCGCGCGGCAAATTCTACTGCAATGTCGATCCCGCGCTCGTTCAGGCGGACAAGCGTCATGATTGGGCGAGCCTGCCCGAGCCGCAATTGTCGCCGGCAACGCGCGAGCGCCTCGCCGCCGCCATGCCCGGCTTTCAATCGGGCCTGCAGCGCCATGAATGGGTTGTGCACGGCACATGCTACGGAGCGCCGGCCGACGTCTACTTCAATCGCGCCGCCCAGCTCGCCGAACAGGTGAATGCCTCGAAAGTGCAGCAGCTGTTTGCCCAGAACATCGGCAAGGGCCTGTCGTCGGACGCGATCCGCGCAGCTTTCGACGAGGCGTTCGGGCCGGGCGCCGGCGCGCGCGTGACCGTCAATTGCCAGGGGCGCGGCATGGGGCGCAAGATCGCGGAACTGGATATTTTCATCGCCGGCGACGTCAACGGCAGCGCGCCGATCGGCGATCTGATTCGCGCCGCAACGCCCGCGCCGCAGGGCTGCCCGGCCGGCCTCGTCGATCAGCCGCTTCGCTGACGCAAAAACAGCCGAACGGGGTAGCCCGTCATTCGCTGTCCCCGTTCGGCTGGCGGGCGCTTCCTCCCGATGGTATGAAAATCGTCAGACGCGGCCGCGCCTGCGAGGCGGCCGCAAAGAAAAAAGAGGGAAGCGTTCCGATGTCGATTATCAACAAGCTCGCGCCGCTGGGTCTTGCCGCGGCGGTCGTTTTTTCTGCTGTCGGCGCGCGCGCCGCCGATCCCATCACGCTTGGCGCCGTCGAAATCCTGACCGGTCCGGCCAATAAATATGGCATCGCGATCCAGAACGGATTCAACCTCGCGCTGGACGAGGTGAACAAGGCGGGCGGCGTGCTCGGGCGCCCGCTCGCCATCGCTTATGAAGATTCCGCCGGCAACAAGGATCAGGCGATCAACGCCGTGCGCAATCTGATCGGCTCGAAGAATGTGCCGCTCATTCTCGGCCCGACGATCTCGAACGAAATGTTTGCCGCCGGCCCTGTCGCCAACCAGCGCAAGGTTCCGATCGTCGGCACCTCCACCACCGCAAATGGCATTACCGCCATCGGACCCTATGTGTTCCGCACGTCCCTGCCGGAAGCCGACGTCATTCCCGTCACGCTCAAGGCGGCGCGCGACAAGCTTGGCGTGAAGAAAGTCGCGGTCATGTACGCCAACGACGACGCCTTCTCGAAGTCCGGCTACGATGTGATGAAGGCGACGCTCGAGAAGCTCGGCATGCAAACGCTGACGACCGAGACCTTCGGCACGAAGGACACGGATTTTTCCGCGCAGATGACGAAGGTCAAGGCGCTCAATCCCGACGCCATTCTCATCTCGGCGCTGGTAGAGCCTGCCTCCGGCGTCATTCTCGCCAAGAAGGCGCTTGGCGTTCCCGCCAGCGTGCGCGTCATCGGCGGCAACGGCCTCAACTCCCCCAAGCTCGGCGAAATCGCCGGCGATGCGGCCGATGGCGTGATCGTCGGCTCTCCCTGGTTCATCGGCAAGAAGGATCCGATCAACGAGAAATTCGTCGCCGATTATCGCGCCAAGTATAAATCCGATCCCGATCAGTTCGCCGCGCAGGCCTATGATACGCTGTTCATTGTCGCTGAAGCCATCAAGGCCGCAGGCGCGCCCGATTCCGAAAAGATCAAGGACGCGCTGGTGAAGGTGAAGCACAAGGGCGTTCTTGGCGACTTCTCCTTCACGCCCGACCGCGACCCCGCTGACACGAGCGGCGTCGCCGTTCTGGAAATGAAGGGCGGCAAGTTCGGCCTTCTGCCCTGATCTCTCGCGCAGCAGCGATCCGCGCCTGTCGCGCGGATCGCCTGTCGCGCTGAACGCATGCAGGTTCCGAACAAACGCAAGCTGGTTTCATGTTCGCCCAGCAACTTCTGAATGGCGTTTTGTCTGGCGCGGTCTATGCGCTGTTCGCGCTCGGCTTCACGCTCATGTTTGGCGTGCTGGGCGTCATCAATCTCACCTATGGCCTGTATTTTTCCGCCGGCGCCTTCGTCGCGCTGTTCGCCACGCATTATGCGCACCTGCCGATCTGGGCGGCGCTGCCGCTCGCCGCGCTGATCGTCGGTCTTTGCGCCATTCTCCTGGACGAATTGCTGCTCGGGCCTCTGCGTCGCGCCAAGGCGCCGGAATTGTCCTCGCTGATGGTCACGCTGGGCGCAACGCTGCTGCTTTATTCGCTGATGACAGCCTGGTTCGGCACGGAAATCCGCCGCTTTCCGCCGGCTGTTTTCAGCGGCGCCGCTTATGATGTTTTCGGCCTGCGCATCACGCTGGCGCAAATCCTCATCGTGCTGACAACTGCGCTGATTGTCGGCGGCCTTGCCTTTCTTCTGCAAAAAACGAGGCTTGGCCTTTCGATCCGCGCGCTCGCCGAAAATCCCGACGCCGCGCAACTCATGGGGGTCAATGCTTCGGGCGTCGTGCATCTCGTGTCGTTCATTTCCGGCGCGCTCGGCGCGGCCGCCGGCGTTCTGATCGGGCTCAATTACAACGCCATCGAACCTTACATGGGCGAGAAGATGATGCTGAAGGGGTTCGCCGTCATCATTCTCGGCGGACTGGGCGACATTCGTGGCGCGGTTCTGGCCGGGTTCTTGCTCGGGCTGCTCGAAACCTTCACCGCTGGCTATGTCGCTTCCTCGATGAAAGACGCGGTCGGCTTCCTGCTGCTGGTGCTCACGCTCTGGTTTCGCCCGAGCGGCCTGTTTGGCCGCGCAGCCGTCAAGAGGGCGTGATGGCGCACGCGCTCGACAATTTTCTCTTCACGTATCAGAGCCTGCTCTACGCGCTTGGCGTCAACGCGTTGCTGGCTCTCTCGATGTATGTCGTGCTCGCGGTCGGCCAGCTGTCGCTCGGCCAGGCTGCCTTCATGGGCGTTGGCGCTTATGCTTCTGCGCTGCTGTCGGTAAAGTTCGGCGTTCCCTTTCCCGTTGCATTGCTGGCGTCGGCGCTGACGCCGGCCGCGCTGGCTTATGTCATCGGCGCGCCCACCTTGCGCCTGTCGGGCGTGTATCTGGCCATCGCCACGATCGGTCTGGGGGAAGTGTTGCGCATCCTCTATCTTAACTGGGATTATGCGGGCGGCGCGCTCGGGCTCAACGGCATTCCGGAAGAAGCGGGCTTTCTGTGGATTTACGGAACGCTCGTCGTCGCCATTGCCGCTTTCATCGCCGTGGCGCGCTCGCGCATCGGCCGCGCGATGGAGGCCATCCGCGCCGATGAAGCCGCCGCCGGCGTGATGGGCGTCAATCTGCCGGCCTACAAGCTCGGCGCGCTTGTCGCGTCCGCCGCGATCGCGGGCGTTGCGGGCGCGTTCAACGCACATGTTTCATCTTTCATCGGCCCGAACGAATATGGCTTCGACGCTGCGGTGACCATTCTGTCATTCGCGCTGCTCGGCGGCATTGGCTCGCCGCTGGGACCTGTGCTCGGCGCGCTTGTTCTGACCGCGCTGCCGGAGATTTTGCGCCCGCTGCATGATTACAGACTGGTCATCAATGGCCTCATCATCGTGCTGGTGGTGATTTTTCTGCCAGAGGGCGTCCTGCGCTGGCGCATCCGCCGCATCGGGGCCCGCGTATGAGCGAGCCATTGCTCCGGATCGATGGACTCACCGTGCAGTTCGGCGGACTGACGGCGCTGTCCGATGTCAGCTTCACAGTCGCGCGCGGCGCCGTGCACGGATTGATCGGGCCCAACGGCGCCGGAAAGACGACAGCGTTCAACCTCATATCCGGCATGATCGCGCAAACATCCGGGACAGTTTCGCTCGACTGCGACAAGCTCGACGGATTGCCGACATGGGAGCGCACCAGGCGCGGCATGGCGCGCACTTTTCAGAATATCCGCATGTTCAGGGAAATGACGGTGCTCGAAAACGTCATGGCCGGCGCGCATCTGCGCACACCCGAAGGCATCGGCGCCATCTTGCTGCGTACGGCCTCGTTTCGTGCGGCCGAAAGGCGCGCTGTCGAACGCGCGCGTGAAATCCTCGCCTTTGTTGGTCTTGCCGACCAGGAACGGCGCGCGGGCGGCGATTTGCCCTATGGCGATCAGAGGCTGCTCGAAATTGCGCGCGCTCTGGCGAGCGAACCGAAATTGCTGATGCTCGACGAACCGGCGGCCGGCATGAACCCGTCCGAAACGGCCGAACTTCTCGAACTGATCGCCAAACTGCGCCAGCGCGGCCTGACGTTGCTGCTTGTCGAGCATGACATGCATTTCGTCATGAAATTGTGCGACCGCATCACCGTCCTGAACTTCGGCGCCAAGATCGCGGAAGGCGCGCCGCGCGAAATTCGCGCCGACCCCACGGTGATCGAGGCCTATCTCGGCGCAAAAGTCGCGCGCGGTCTGGAGCAGCGCGCATGACGGCGCCGCTTCTTTCCGTGCGCGGTTTGACGCTTGGCTATGATCGCACGGACGCGGTCAAGGGCGTCGACTTCGATGTGCCGCAGGGCGCTGTCGTCACGCTCATCGGCGCGAATGGCGCCGGCAAGACGACGACCTTGCGTGGACTGTCCGGTCTCATCAAGCCGCGCGCCGGTTCCATCCGGTTTGACGAACGCGAACTCGCCGGCATGGCCGCGCACAAAATCGCGCGGCTCGGCGTTGTCCAGGCGCCGGAAGGCCGGCAGGTTTTCGCAGGCATGAGCATTGCGGAAAATCTGCGTCTCGGCGCGTTTCTGGAACAGGATCCGGCGGCGATCGAAACGCGCCGCGCCGATGTGTTGCGCCGCTTCCCGCGTCTTGGCGAGCGTCTGTCGCAATCGGCGGGGCTGCTGTCGGGCGGCGAGCAGCAAATGCTGGCCATGGGGCGCGCGTTGATGGCCGATCCGAAACTGCTCCTGCTGGACGAGCCGTCCATGGGTCTTGCGCCATTGTTCGTCGAAGAGATTTTTCGCATCGTCGCCGATCTCAAGCGCGAAGGCCGCACCATTCTGTTGGTCGAGCAGAACGCGCAATCGGCGCTCGAAATCGCCGACTATGCTTATGTCATCGAAAACGGCCGCATCAAATTGCATGGGCCCGCGCAGGAGATCGCGCAGAACCCCGATGTCGCGGCGGCTTATCTCGGCATGTGACGCCTGGCGATCGCGCGCCCGCGTTCTCAGCGTTGCGCCTGCCGCGCGATGCGCTCTTGATGCACGAGGCCCCAGACATAGGCGGTCACGGCATGCACATCGGCCGGCGTCAGGTCGCCGTCCTGCCCTGGCGCAACGGCCATGTTATGTTTGATCGTCGCCTTGATCTCCGAAAAGGATTCGCCCCAGCCAAGGCTGCCGACAGTGAGATCATTGCCGTTGGTCGTGCCTTTGGCGTCCCATCCGTGGCATTGAAAACACGTGCCGCCGGCCGCTTCGCCATGAAAGATGCGATCGCCGAGCGCAACCTCTTCAGCGGTGGCGTTGGCCGAAATCGGCAACCGGCCGACATCCGGCCGCGGGCGCGCCTCATCGGCCTGGCCAAAAACGGGCGCAAACATTACGGCGCAGAGTGCGGCGGCAAGGCGACCCGTCATGGTTCACTCCCGTGGATGCAAAGGAGCAACATGGAAACCCAACCGCCCCGGCGCGTCAACCGCAGCAAAAAACGCCCACGCGCTGTCCAGAACAAGATCGAATGGCGCGCCCGAAGGGATTCGAACCCCTGGCCTCTGCCTTCGGAGCTTTTTAACCTGTCTTATCCGATTTGACGATAGGACACGCTACAATGCGATATGCATTTGAAATATATGGACAAATAACAGATTCTTCGCCGAAGTGGCTATCCAGGAATTCGCTCCGATTTCCGTCCAACTGCTTCCGTGGTGCTTCCGCGGAAGAAGCCGTTTCTCGGCGGAGGTGACATCTCATGGCAAGGCTAACCAAGCGGATCGTGGATGCCGTCGACACCCGCGAGAATGACTATTTCGTCTGGGACGACGACCTGCCCGGCTTCGGTCTGCGCGTCTTCACGTCGGGTAAAAAGAGCTACCTGATCCAATATCGGGCCGCTGGCCGAACCAGGCGCTACACGATCGGACTGCACGGCGTTTGGACTCCGGAAACGGCTCGGCAGGAGGCCAAGGTGCAGTTGGGCCGCATCGCGCAAGGAGACAACCCGGCCGAGGAGCGGCAACTCGACCACAAGGCGATGACCGTCAAGGAGCTGTGCGAACTCTACTTAAAGGATCTGGAGGCCGGGCTCATCCTTGGCAAAGGGGGGCGCCCCAAGAAGGCAACCACGATCGTTACTGACACCGGCCGCATTCAGCGGCACATCATTCCCCTTCTCGGCACACGCCGCGTCAAAGATCTCTCCAAAGCAGAGATCAACAGGGTGATGAAGGACATCATCGCCGGCAAGACACGCATTTCCGTCAAGACGAAAAAGCTGCGCGGAAGATCGATCGTGCGTGGCGGTCCCGGCACCGCGACTCGAACCATCGGTCTTCTCGGGGGAATCCTTTCTTACGCCGTCGAAGCGGGCATCATAGAAAGCAATCCCTCGCACGGCATCCGGAAGCCGAGGTACGAAGTCCGCACACGCCGTCTGACGGAGGCCGAATATCGAACTCTCGGCGAGATGCTGTGCGAGGCGGCCAAGAACGAGAAATATCTCACCTCCGTCGAGATCATTCGTCAGATCGCACTGACAGGGTGCCGCCGGAGCGAAATTATCGGTCTGAAGTGGGACGAGGTTGATATCGAGGCGAGTTGCCTTCGCCTTGCCGATAGCAAGGAGGGGAAATCGATCCGGCCAGTCGGATTGCCCGTCGTCGAGTTCATGGAAGCGCGCGCTAAGGAGCGCGACGGGTCTTATGTGTTCCCCGGCCTTGGCGACGACAATGCGTTCGGCAGCTTTCCCAACCATTGGGAAGGGATCTTCAGCGGCTCACCCCTTGCCGGCGTAACGCCGCATGTCCTTCGCCACAGCTTCGCCAGTATCGCGAACGATCTCGGATTCACTGAGGTCACGATCGCTGCGCTGGTCGGTCATTCCAAGGGCTCGGTAACGAGCAAATACATCCACACGCTCGATACAGCGCTTATTATGGCCGCTGACACCATCGCCGGGTATGTTCAAGGACTGCTCGACGGGATCGAGTTCAAGCAGACGGCTTACGCATTAGACCGCGGCTCCCGAAGAGCGGCGCTCGATCGTTTCTTGAACAAGGCTGTCGGCGAAGGGAGCAGGAAAATGGAAGAGGGGACCGCCATAGCCGCCTGAGTTGCCTTCCGTACTTGACGGTCGATCTCGACGAAAATTTGCCGTACGTTCATCCCGCTGCCAATAGACCTTCCCGAGCTTCTTACCGTTTCAATGCCAAGCTTGGGTCATCCGCGCGAACGGCGTTGCAAGCCGTATCGAGATTAAATCCGAATCGTGAAGCCCAGGTCTTGAGCCCCTCTGGCCGATACTGGGGATCCGATTGCCAGCGCTTGAAGACGCTCGCGTCAATCGTCTCGTTGATAGTGGCGACCCAGTACCCCTCCAACTCAACCGGTGGTCTACCAATCGGTCGATGATAGCGGGGTGAAGCCAGCCGATAGGAGCCCGCAAGGAAAGATGCATATGAGTCCGCGATAGGAGCCAGCTCCGCACCTGAGTCGACCTCGATCGTGTCGCGCAACGTCAACCCAAGAGCTTCCGCTTTGCCGGCCAGCCATTGTAGCGGAATCTGAGGCAAATCATCGCTTGGATATCCGCCTCCTACATTCGCGTGGGCGCCCACAAACCAGCGCTGCTCGACCGACGAGAAATCGCGTCGAATTTCTGGTTGGCCGTTCGCGACCGGACGCGACTGCGTCCAAGGCGTCGGTGCGAACTTGTGACGGTTCTCGTCGATCGCCAAAGCGTGGAAGGCGTTCAGCGTATCTTGCCGCAGATTAGGATCGAGAAATTCGTGAATTCCGATACCAGGCATGTCGAGCGCGGCGACTGTGTCCCAGACACCAATCATCGTGATGTCTACTGGCCGCGAAAAGCGCAGCACCCATTTCTCTTCGAGAGATTGCGGTGGCGTGCCCGCTTTAGCGGCCTCCGCGATTGCCCGGATCGATTTATGGTTGCGGTCGATGTGACGGTAGCGGGTATATATCTGCCCGACACCGAGCGGCGCACCCGGCTTCGCTAAACCGCAGATAGACAACATGCCCGCCAAGCTTCGCGCCGTGAAAGCTCCGCGGCTGAACCCGAAGATGAAGATGCCGTCGCCATCTTCATAATTTTCGACGAGCCATTCGTAGGCCTTGCGAACGTTTTGATCGATGCCGATACCAAACATGCCCCCGAGGACGCGCTCGCCCACCTGCGTCCCCACGCCGGAATCGTAGTAGATAGCTTGGGGAATGCCGTCTCTTCCTGTCGGCGCACAGAGAGAGCGGAGCCTCCAAACGCTCGTGTTGTCGTCAGTATCGTTCCACGTGCCGTCGAGGAACAGGGCAAGACGCTTTTTCGATGGTGTTGGATTACTCATCTCTTGCTCCGCCAATTTTTGGCTCGCATCGGAAACGCCCATCGTCAAGGGCACCACACGACACGACCGCGTCGAAACCAAAAATGCGATCCGCAGTCCTTCTGCCGCCAGACAGATGGATGCAAGGTCGACGTCCCGTCATTGTGTTGCGTGCGCGTCCAGCATGGGCGTTCGTCGGGAATGAGATTCATGTGCAGCGTCCGCCCGCAGCCGCATGGACATAGCAATGCTGCCTGTTCTTCGAATCCATCTTCTTGAACGACGTACAGAGTCCGTTTGCGCAGCATTTGGGGCAGTCGTTCCTCGACGATCTGCGTCCGATAGCGGGGAGCGAACCAGCCCTGGACCGACGCCCATGTGCTCGATATGCGCCGTGCTGTAGCATTAATAAGATTGAGGATGCGTCGTTTCACACTAACCGCCTCTCCGCCAGTTCCAGAAGCCCCAGGAGGGGCTGCGTATCCCCGACCCCAACCCTTCCGCCGAGAATTGCACAAATTCTTTCCTCGGGATCAAAAAGGAGTTCCATGCTGGCAAGGCTGAAGGTGACCGACGCGTAATTGTTGTTCGATTCCTCGCGGAAGGGATGAAGTCGGGCCAAGAACTCATCGACTGCGAGCGCCGCCCCGAACATGTTGACGCTGATAACCGCAGGCCGATGCCCTTGCACCCCGGCGATGTAGCCGTCCTTCATCTGGCGGGCATGCGCGTCTGGATCATTGCGTCGGAGTCCTTCTGCGGCGACCTGTTGCATCGTGAACAAACCGCGGCTCATCAGGCTGGACCGACCGGGCCGGATGTAATTGACCGTGCCGCAGACCTCGCGGATACGTCCCTTCTCTGCGCCGTCTCGCACGGCATCGAGGCGAATGCCGATGTCGAAATATGGCAGAATGTAATAGGTCGCGAGCGTGTTGAGCAGGTAACGGCCGTCGACAGTATCCATGCAGCCAAACACGACATCGCATTGTGAGACGGCGCGTACCACCTGCTGGTCCCACAGGTTCTTATTCAGCGGGATAATGTTTGTCCCAAGGCCGATGCGCCTCATCGCCTCAGCTAAAACGTCGACCTTGGGCCGCTCGTTTGCTGCGTCCGCCATGGTCGAGTTCAAAATGCGATTGACGTTACGCTCCTCGACCGCGTCATCGTCGACCACCACAATTTCGCCGACGCCGAGACGGACCAGCTGTTCGATCACCGGGCTCCCTGTACCCGACGCGCCGATTACGGCGATCGACAATCGACGGAGACGTTCGATCGTTCCGTCGTCGAAGGCCTGCGCGTGTGCCGCGACAAAACTTGGGAGTTCGGAATTGTCTTCGCTCGCGTACCAGAAATGCAGATCATCGCCCACAACGCTGATGCACTCGATGGACTCGAATCCGCCGTCGCGCCAAACGCGACCGAACATTGCACCGTCCGGCAGCATGACGACGCTACCGTGAAGAAGGTCCGCTTCAACCCATCCGCGTATCATGGGGAGCAGGCGCGCATCTCCGTCGTCATCGGTTTGCGAAAACTTCGCGAAGCCGTTCGGGTGACTGTGAATCTTGACGACGGTCAATTCTTCGGCCGTCGCCCGATCAAGGATGTCTACGATGTAATCTGGGGACCAGGTAACGAGAGCGGTCGTTCTCTTTGTGCATTGGTCATACGGGATATCGTGGATTTCGCGGACCACTAGCCGATGACGGCGCTCGCCGTCGCGACGACCACACAGGAGGATCGCCACAGCTTCCTTGCCGTCCCCTGGAAACAGGAATGTCCGGAGGTGTTCGTGCTGATCTCCGGACAGAGCGAGCGTTACGCGAGGGGGCATTTCTCGAACTCCCGCGCAAGCCAGTCTTCGATCAGAAAGACGTGCGTTCCGATATTGTCGTGCCCGATTTTCCAGGGATGCTGAAGCGTCCGGTGCCGTGACCACCGTTGGTAGCTCTTGCCGTCGAGAGCTTGAATCGCGTTGGCTGCGCCGATCGTTCGACTGTCTGTCCGCGCAAGGGCCGGGAGGAAGTAGACCATATCGAGCGCGGTGTTCGGGTAGCCCGTCTCCATACGGATTGCCGCGGTGACGCGTTGGTGGTTGTACCCCTCATGTGTCGGGAATTCATGGATCAGCACCCATTGCTGGGCGCCGTCCAGGATCGCTTCCCACGGCAAGCCGTAATCATCGAGAAATTGCCGGTCCGCAGGCAAAAGATCGAATTGGCGGCGGAGGGTCATATCCTAACCCTCCGTCTGGTCGCGCGGCAGCGCCTTGAACTTTTCGATACCGTGGTGGCGGAGGTCGACCCTTTCGTCGAGTTCCACCTTGCGCGGCCGTTCCCCGGCGAGCTTGACCCGCAAGGTGTAATCCTGCGCTGGCAGCAGCCCCGCGAGTGTCAGAATTGCGCGGCCGGTCGGGTTCGGCTCCGCGACGACGAACGACTCGCCGTTGACGCGGATGCGATAGCCCTTGGCGAGCGGCGGGCGCTTGCCGAGCTTCGCATACTCTTCGAGATCAATGGTTTCGTCGATGATCTCTTCAACGCCGGGGTCTTCCCGGCCACGATCGATTTCGTTGTGCATCTCACGCCCCTATGGCTACCCACCTGTGCGTCAGGTTGATAGCTATATAGTAGCCAAAAAATAGCTAGTCAATAGCCATTTTTTATTGACTTTGCCCGCCTCTCCCCGTATCCTGCGCAAACTGAGAGGACGGAGTTCGTGACATGTCGGCAAACAAAAAGACCATGACGCTCAATCTCACGGACGCCGAAATGGACGTTTTGGACGCGTTGTGCGCGAAAAAGGAACTGAGCAAGACAGCCCTACTTCGTCAGGCGCTGCGTCTCTACCAAGTGATTGACCGCCGACTTGAGCAAGGTGGAAAGCTGTTCGTCGAAGATAAAAAAACCAAAGAAAAAGCAGAGGTTATGATCCTATGAGCGTGACTGTCTCGCCAATTTTTCTCTTTGATGTCGAAGCCGGGGCCGCGGTTGCGGCAGAACTGCTGGATGCGATCACTGACAAACAGCTTGCGGATTATGAGGCCGAATGGGTGCCAGCGCTTCAAACCGCGCTGCAGCGACTGAACCGAGCCAACGTCGCTTATGCGCGTTGGCCGCAAAGTCGTCATTGGGATTGGCGGCGCAAGGTCGCCGCATTTCAGGGAATGCTTGGGAGGCCCGGATTTAGCATTGTTTGCAACGGCGTTACTCAAGGCATGATGTACACGGATCTCGTGGGCAGACAATGTCAGATCCAAAGGCAAAAAGGGCGACCTTTTGTCTATGTCGATTTTGTCGAGAACGCACCGTGGAATCGAGCGGAATTGCTCTTCGACCCCCCAAAATATAGGGGGGTTGGCAGCATTCTTATTCGTGCAGCTATCGAACTAAGTCGGCACGAGGAGTTCAAAGGCCGGATTGGCCTGCATTCCTTGCCTCAGGCGAATGACTTTTACGCAAACACCTGCGGCATGACTGATATGGGCCCCGACGAAACGTATCACGGACTTCGCTACTTCGAGATGACCCCGGAGCAAGCGGAGGCCTTTTGCAAGAAAGGAGACAGAACATGAGAATCGAAATCTCGAAGGAGTGGTGTCTCCGCATGGCGCAGCTTGAGGGCGATGCGGAAGTCGGGGCGGGGCCGCTTGCCGACGATCCGGCTTTTAGCGGCCAAGTTTCGCAAGGCGAGTCAGATTCTGCGCCTCTCGTCTTCGGACGCTTCGTTCGTCTGATGCGGCGCAATCGCGGCCTGACTGTTGAAAAACTTGCAGAAGATGCTGATCTCGATATTGCGGAGCTTTTGAGCATCGAAGAGGACGTACACTACAAGCCGGAGTTGCGAACGGTTTATCAGCTTGCGGGCTTCTTCAACGTGCAAAAAACTAAGCTTTTGCAGGTGGCGGGCCTCACGATTGCACGCGATACTCAGCTTACCGACGAAGCAGTGCGATTTGCTGCGCGTTCTGAGCCAACGGTCGCATTGACTCCAGATGAGCGTCGCGTGCTGGAGGCTTTTGTCCGTGTCCTCGCAAAATAGCAACAGGAGCTGGAATTGAGCAAAAACCATTTGCTCCGTCCCAAGACCCAGCAGGATATCGACGCACGCGTCGAAAGAATTCTGAAGGGGCTCGGCAACCCCGAGCCCCCGCTGCGTCTTGAAGACGTCCGCGAGCTCTTGAAGCTCGATCGGCAATTCTACAAAGCCGATGACCCGGGTCTCTTGCGGGAGACAGTGTCGCGTATTCGCGTAGCGACAATCCAGGTCTTTCAACGCCCTATGCTCTTGCTCGAAGCTATCAAGAAAATGTCGCTTCAAGCTCTCTATATTCCGGACCGTCGTCGTATCCTTCTCGACGAGAATCTACCGCTGTTGAAACACAGATGGAGTGAAGCGCACGAAGTCATCCACAGTGTGGTTCCGTGGCACGAAGAGCTGATGCATGGCGATAACAACCATACTCTTACCACCGCCTGCCACGTAGAGGTTGAAGCGGAAGCAAATTACGGCGCGGGTCGGCTCCTGTTTTTGCGGGATCGGTTCACCGGCGAAGCGATGGATTTGCCGATCTCGATCGCTTCCGTGCAATCTCTCAAAAAAGACTTCGGAAACACGCTGTCGAGTACGCTTTGGCGTTTCGTCGAAACTACCGGTATTACACGGCCCGTCGTCGGCATGATCACGTGCCATCCGCACGTGAGTCGGCGACCCGTCGATTTCAATCCTCTCGCGCCAGCCCGCCATTGCATTCAGTCACACGCGTTTGCCGCCCGATTCTGTCGCTTGTCTGAACAGGAACTGTTTGCCGCCATTGCATCCTATTGCGCTCCAAAGATGGGCGGGCCTCTGGGACAATCGCTTTTGATTCTCAAAGACGACAACGGAGACGAACACGAATTTGCCTTCGAAACCTTTTTCATCCGCTACAAGGGCTCTATCCCGGGCGAGGCATTAACCCTCGGGGTTTATATGCGTCCACACGCCCGAATTATTGCCGCATAAGCGGAAGAGGTGGCGTTCGTATCGCGCGCGGTTCAGTTCCATTCGATCCGCTGCAACTTCAAGCGCATTAATACCCGACCGAAAGTGTGGCCGGTCGTCTTCGATAGTTGCAGAACGCTTGGCACTGATGGGCTGGTCTGGCGTAGCGATGCAAATACTGAGGATTTGCATCAAGTCTAGGACGATGCGGACAGCCTCGCTTACCCGAAGACTCATTGACCGCAATCTCGCTGCCAAGAGCGGAAATTTGTCCCTGCGGCCGAGCCCGAGGTCTCGGCCCACCCCTTCTGCGGGGAGACCCCGCAACGCCCCGATAGAGTGAGAGCGTGGACCGGACTTTCGTGACGGGTTGAGACCGAGAGAGAGGCTTTCGGCGCCCGTCATGGAGATCGATCCCATGAATATACAAGTGCTGGACGCCCGTCGTGACCAGAGCGGCGGCTACAAGGTGGACGTCGGCCGGGGCGATCGCGTCGGCCGCGTGTCGTCCGAATGGTTCTCACGGCCGGATGACGAGCGCTTCCTCTCGCTCGGCGAGCTCGCGCGGACCGTGCGTGACCGGGCCGCGCGCAGCCGGACGCGCGTGGTCGAAACCACGCTGATCTGTGTCGAGGCAGACCGTGCGAGTCCGGAGCGGCTATCGCTGATCCTGCCCGGCGTGGATACGCCGGCCGCCCCGACCCATTGGAGCTTCGGCCAGCTCGCGAGCCTGGTTGGCGCGCCGGCGGCCTACCTGCGCCAGCTCCCGGCACCGCTCGCCGGCATCAATCTTCAATACGGCCTAACCTCCCACCGCGTCGAGCAGGTGAGGACCCTGGAAACCGAGAACGGTCACCTAGAGCTGCGCGCTGTAACTGGCCCGGATTATGGCCGCATCTACGATTACGAGCTGGTAGAGGCCGTGCAGCGCATCGCGGGCAACGGCTCCGGCGACACGCGCTGGAAGGTACCGGGTGTGCTTGACTGGTCGACCGGAATCTACAATCCGCGCGTCGACATCACCAAGGATACGACGACGCTCTATGCGTCCGATCGCGACGTATTTCTGTTCCTGGTCGACGACCTGAACCCGATCGAGGCCGGAAGGCTGCCCGACGGTTCGCCCGATCTCTATTTCCGGGGGTTCTATTGCTGGAATTCCGAAGTCGGCGCGAAAACGCTGGGCATCGCGAGCTTCTATCTCCGCGCGGTCTGCCAGAACCGCAATCTCTGGGGCGTGGAGGATTTCGAGGAGATCACGATCCGCCATTCCAAATACGCCGCTTCACGTTTTGCGCACGAGGCGGCGCCGGCGTTGACCCGGTTCGCCAATTCTTCGCCGACGCCCTTCGTCAATGGCGTCAGGGCGGCGCGTGAAAAGATCGTCGCGCGCACGGACGACGACCGCTCGGAGTTCCTGCGCAAGCGCGGATTCTCCAGGGCCGAGACGACGAAGATCATCGAGACGGTTCTGGCCGAGGAAGGTCATCCCCCGGCGAGCATCTTCGATTTCGTGCAGGGCATCACGGCAGTTGCGCGCGACAAGACGCACCAGGACGCCCGCCTCGACATGGAGGCGAAGGCCAAGAAGCTGTTCGATCGCGCGGCCTGAATTCCGCAGAGCCGGAGATGCGGGTTTCCGTATCTCCGGTTCCTTCCGGATTCGTACATCCTGAATGTCGGTTCTGCGGCGTCGCCCTCCAGAGGTAGAGAGCGGCGCTGCGCTTCGTGACGGGTCAGGTCCGAGAGAAAGGCTGTCGGCGCCCGTCGCGGAGTAAATCGCAATGGCTACAGCAGCGAAGAAGATCACCTTGTCGCCCTCGCGCGACATTCCCTTCAACAAGCTCGTGTTGTCCCAGTCGAATGTCCGGCGTGTGAAGGCTGGCGTATCGATCGAGGAACTCGCCGAAGACATCGTCCGGCGCGGCCTGCTTCAGGGCCTCAGCGTCCGCGCGGTCCTGGACGAAGCTGGCGAGGAAACCGGCATATTCGAAATCCCCGCCGGCGGCCGACGCTATCGCGCGCTCGAACTCCTGGTGAAGCAGAAGCGTCTCGCCAAAACCGCGCCGGTGCCCTGTGTCGTCCGCGAGGGCGGCATCGCGGAAGAAGATTCACTCGCCGAGAATGTCCAGCGGGCGCCTCTGCATCCGCTCGACCAGTTTCGCGCCTTTCTTTCGCTGCGCGAGAAAGGGCAATCCGAGGAGGAGATCGCCGCCGCCTTCTTCGTCGCGGTCAATGTCGTGAAGCAGCGGCTGAAGCTCGCCTCGGTCTCGCCGACCTTGCTCGATGTCTATGCTGAGGACGGCATGACGCTCGATCAGCTCATGGCCTTCACAGTGTCGGGCGATCACGAGCGCCAGGAGCAGGTGTTCGAGAAGCTGAAGGTCTCCCACGACAAGCAGCCCTACATGATCCGTCGGATGCTGACCGAAGGCGCGGTGCGCGCCTCCGACAAGCGGGCGCAATTCATTGGGGTCGATGCTTATGTCGAGGCCGGTGGGCCGATCATGCGCGACCTGTTTCAGGGCGACGATGGCGGCTGGCTGCGGGATGTGGCGCTGATCGATCGGATGGTCGCCGACAGGCTGGAGCGCGAAGCGGCAGAAATTCGGGCCGAAGGCTGGAAGTGGATCGAAGTGGCGCCCGACTTCGTTTACGGGCACACGTTCGGCCTGCGTCAGCTTCGTGGCGAGGCGGCCTCGCTCACCGACGAGGAGATCGCAGCGCGCGAAGCTCTGCAGGCTGAATTCGACCGGCTCTCGGAGGAGCATGCGGACGCCGACGAGCTGCCTGACGAGGTCGACGCCCGGCTCGGCGAGCTGGAAACCGCGCTCGAAGCGTTCGAAACGCGCCCGCTTGCGTTCGATCCGGTCGAAGTCGAGCGCGCCGGCGCTTTCGTGAGCATTACGCACGATGGCGGCTTGCGCATCGAACGCGGCTATATCCGGCCGGAGGACGAGATCGCCGTCGATCCGGAAGACGACACGAGTGCGGACGGCGAATCCGACGATGTGACATCCACCGACGACAATGACGACGCGACGGATGGCGCAGACGACGAAACCAGCTCCGAGTCCGAGGAGGAGGACGAGGGGCTGTCGCCGATCTCCGACCGGCTGATGACTGAACTGACAGCGCACCGGACGCTCGGTCTGCGACACGCCCTCGGCGAGCAGCCGCAGATCGCCTTCCACGCTGCGTTGCACGCCCTGACCCTAAAAGTCTTCTATCACTACGGGTCGGATAGCTGCCTGGAACTCGATCTGAAGAGTGTCAGTTTCGGCGCCCAGGCGCCGGGACTGAACGATTGCGCCTCGGCGAAAGCGATCCGCGCAAGGCATGAGGGCTGGGCCAAGGCTCTGCCCAAGGAGTCCACCGACCTCTGGGCGGCGCTTCAGGATTGGGACGGCGACAGCCAGGCCTTGCTCTTCGCCCACGTCGTCAGCCTGTCGGTCAATGCGGTGCATGAGGCCTGGAACAAACGGCCGCGCGCGCTCGCCCACGCCGACAAGCTCGCTCAGGCGGTCGATCTCGATATGACGGCGGCCGGCTGGAAGCCGACGGTCGACAATTATCTCGGGCGCGTCACCAAGGCTCGTATTCTCGGAGCCGTCGCGGAAGGACGGGGTCAACGCGCCGCCGATCGCATCGAGCATCTGAAGAAGGGCGAGATGGCGACCGAAGCCGAGACGCTGCTCGCCGACGCCGGCTGGCTCCCCGAGCCGCTGCGCACGCCAGGGCGTCCGGCGTCGCAAGTCGAAGAAGCGGCGGCGGAACCTGTCGTCGAAGAATCGGCGGAGAGCGACGGCGAAACGGCTATCGGCGAAGAGGACGGCGTCGCCGACAATGGCGGCACCGATGACGCCCCCCGCACGCTCGCGGCGGAATAACGGCCCCGAGGGCGCCTTGGCCCGCCGTTCGAAACGGCGGGCCTTTTCATGTGGAGCCGTATCATGCCGGGGACGCCGCATGATCTGGCGCGTCGCCTCGCGAGCCAGGCAGAAGCGGTTTGCCGCCGTTATCTCTCGAACGGTCGCCGCGCCGGGCGCTTCTGGCTCGTCGGCGACGTCCGCAATACGCCGGGTCGATCGATGTTCGTTCGGCTGACGGCGTCCGCGAAGGGCATCGCGGGCAAATGGAGCGATGCGGCGACGGGCGAGCATGGCGACCTTTTGGACGTCATCCGCGAGGCCAACGGCTTTACGGCGTTCAAGGACGTGGTCGCCGAGGCGCGCGCGTTCTTGCAATCGCCCGTCTCACACTACGAGCCGACGAGACGACAGGCTCCCTCCGCGCCAAGGGGATCATCCGAGGCGGCGCGAAGATTGTTCGCGATATCGCAGCCGATCTCCGGAACGCATGCAGAAACGCATTTGCGCAACCGCGGCATTACGGATTTGCGGGGAACAGACTCGTTACGCTTCCATCCCCGTTGTTACTATCGGCCGGACGAAATCTGCGAGACCGAAATCTGGCCTGCATTGATTGCTGCCGTCTCCGATCACGACGGCAGGATCGTCGGCGTTCAGCGGACATGGCTCGATCCCGACGACTTCGACATCAGCCGATTGGGCAAGGCGCCGATCGAGACGCCGCGCCGGGCGATGGGTGATCTTCTCGGTCATGCCGTGCGCTTTGGTGTGAACGACGATGTCATGGCGGCCGGCGAAGGCATCGAAACCATGCTGTCGCTCAGATGCGTGTTGCCCGGGTTGCCGACGGTCGCGGCGCTTTCGGCGGCGCATTTGGCGGCGATACAATTTCCGAAGCCTCTGCGTCGTCTCTATATCGCTCGTGACGACGATGAAGCCGGCGACGCAGCAGCGGCGACATTGATCGACCGCGCGGCGGGAGCGGGGATCGAGGCGATTGTTTTGTCGCCCGCCTTGGGCGATTTCAACGAAGATCTGCGCAGCCTCGGGCTCGATGCTCTTCGGGCGGCGGTCCGCGTACAGATGGCGCCGCAGGACGTCGCGCGGTTCGTGGAATGCGACGCATAGACCGGCTTGCCGAGGAAAGTAGGCGCCCCATCGACCGTTGCGGACGCTGCGTCGCTCATTGTCCTTTGCGGGACAGAACTGCGCCACGGCCTTTCTGAGAGGGCGAGAGGCCGTCAGGCGGGCCGGACCGGCAATGCCTGCGGCCGACTATTTTCCGTCGGCGGGCGCGGGCGCCCGCCTTTACATCGCGAAACAAAATAGCCGGCCTCCGTCATCCTCCGCTGCGCTTCGGCCCTCCGCTCCCTTTCTGGCGTGACCAAAGATCAAGGCCCAGGCGATTTCGGAAATCACGCCGGTCGCTGCGGGTGCAGGTCCGGCCCGCCCGACGGCTTGTTCTCGCCAGAAAGGCCGCGATGGCGCGGTCTCATCCGGCGAAGGAGAAACCGATGACTGGCGAGTACGACGAAACGGCCTATTGCGGACCGACCCGCTCATCCCCGACCGCACATGCGCTCGACGAACTCCAACTCTATGGCTATCGCCCCTTCCAGGACGAGCCAGACCCGCGACCACTGCCGCAGGAAGGTCAGATCGTCGGCGCGGTCTCTGACATATTCGACGCCCTCGTCGTCGCGTTTTCCGATACGCGCCTCGAACCGGATCTCGAAAACCTGCTGTGGTCGACCGTCAATCTGTTCCACCGCTCCGTCGGGCGCATCGAACGCGACCTCGACGACAACGAGCAGGCGCAACGGCGCAGCCAGAGAGAACAGGACGGCTCCGAAATCCGCTCGGTCGAACTCGAGCGCCTGATCGCCGAAGGCCAGACGCTGATCGAACGCCGCAATGCCATGGAATTCTTCCGCGATCTCGCCGCCGAGCGCTTCGAAACTCACACGGGTTCAGCTTGGCGACCTCGCGCGAGTTCGATGGTCAATCATCGTGCGCTGACAGCGGCCATGATCGACAGTCGCGATTTTATCGCCGCAAAGAAGCGCGCCGACAACGAGACCTTGCTGCCAGCCGGGCCGAAGATCGGCGTGACCGGCGGCGCCGAATTCAATGATCATCGCGCGATCTGGGATCGCCTCGACAAAGTCCACGCCAAACATCCGGACATGGTGCTGTTGCACGGCGGATCGCTCAAGGGCACCGAGCGTATCGCCGCTCGCTGGGCCGATCATCGGAAAGTCGCTCAGATCGCCTTCAGGCCTGACTGGACCAAGCACGCAAAGGCGGCTCCGTTCAAGCGGAACGACGCGATGCTGGAAACCTTGCCGATCGGCGTCCTGGTCTTCCCGGGTACGGGCATCCAGGAGAACCTCGCCGACAAAGCCAGGAAATTCGGCATTCCCGTCTGGAAGTTCATCTCAATCGGCTCGTGAAATCGCACATCTTTCTCTTTGCAGGAATCAGCGAAACCGGGAAGGCGCATTGCCGCCTTTCCGGATTTCGACATTGCAGCCGCATTCGCCTGACCCTGAAAATTCGACTGCAGCGGAACGAGGAATTCATGTATACTGCGCCTTGCGCCGCGGTGGTGGTGGAGGCGCGACCGTCAGATACGCATCTCACGGAGATCGCCGCCATGATCATCACCGGCGTCATACTCTGCGTCCTCGGCATTGCCTTGCTCTGCTGGCTTCTGTTCGCGCTCGCCGTCCAAGCGCTGCCGCTCTTCGTCGGCACAATTGCGGCCACTCTCGTCTTTCAAGGCGGCGCGGACACCGTACTCGCGATCGCGATTGGGCTGGTCGCCGCGGCATTGGCGGTGGGAATTGCGCGATTCCTTTACATTACGACGAGATCGTCGCTTGCACGCGCAGCAGTCGCGCTTCTGGTCACAGCGCCCGCGGTATTTGCTGGTTATCACGCGACGCTTGGTGTTGCCCGTATCACCGTGTCGTCGGAGCCGGGACGTCAGACGCTGGCATTGGTTGGGTCATTCGTCATCGGTTGCGTTGCGCTCCTTCGTTTGAACGTCGCGGCAACTCGAGCCGCGAACCCGCCGACTACTGCGAACACCCTTTTTGCGTCTGCCGCGACGCCGAATGACGGCTGACGAGCCGCTCACCGTCGTTTCTCAATTGCTTGGCTGCAATGCGTTTGCAGATCAGGGCGATCATTTCGTCCGAGGCTGCGCCGTCCTCACGAGCGCTGATCATCGGTCTGCGATTTCAGCACGAATCGGCTGGTTCCAGATCACGAGGGGCATCATGACGCGTGGTCAGGGAAATGAGCACACTCGTCCTGCGGCAGACGTTTTTCTCGCGCATCAATTCATTACCTCGACCTCGAACGCGTGGTTGCCCAAGCTACTCCTCAGACACTGATCACCCTGCGAACACCTCGCCTCTGATTGGCTTGATCTGACCGAAGGCCGGCTGCGCCTCGATCGCCTGAACCGCAATGGCGTCGACCGACTTTCTTCCCCTGGACATGCCACCCCGCGCGAATTCGCGCGGGGCCCCGTCACGCCCATTCCTCGCGAGGCAAGAAAGCAAGCCCCCGCGATGGCGGGGGTCGCCTGTCGCCATCCTTTGCTGCGCTGCGGCCCTGTGGGTGCGGCGTCGATCGCCTTCGGCCTGTCGATCGCCATCGAGGCCGCGGTGGTCGCGGGCTCGAAGCAGTCAAGGAGAAGCGACATGGCTACCATCGGTTCCTTCAAGAAGGTCGGCAACGAATTCCAGGGCGAGATCGTCAC
>JAGWTA010000036.1 GCA_028869185.1 Hyphomicrobiales bacterium | reverse complement strand
TTCGGCTACACGCAGGAGGACATCCAGTTCTTCCTCGAGCCGATGAGCAGCGAGGGCGACGATCCGGTCGGCTCGATGGGCACCGACACGCCGATCGCCGTGCTGAGCCGCAAGTCCAAACTGCTCTACAACTACTTCAAGCAGAACTTCGCCCAGGTCACCAATCCGCCGATCGATCCGATCCGCGAAGAGCTGGTGATGAGCCTGGTGTCGTTCATCGGCCCGCGCCCGAACATTCTCGATCACGAGGGTCTGTCCAAGCGCAAGCGGCTCGAAGTGCGCCAGCCGATCCTCACCAACGCCGATCTCGAAAAGATCCGCTCGATCGGTCATTACGAGGATTCCTTCGACACCAAGACGCTCGACATCACCTACGCGGCCGAAAAGGGCGCGCCGGGCATGCGCGAAGCGTTGACGAAGCTGAACGAGCGCGCCGAACAGGCGGTTGCGGGCGGATACAACATCATCATCCTGTCGGACCGTCAGGTTGGACCCGACCGCATTCCGATTCCTGCGCTGCTGGCGACCGCCTCCGTGCACCACCACCTCATCCGCAAGGGCAAGCGCACGTCTGTCGGTCTCGTCGTCGAGACGGGCGAAGCGCGCGAGGTGCATCATTTCGCGTGTCTTGCCGGCTATGGAGCCGAAGCGATCAATCCCTATCTCGCTTTCGAGACGCTGAATGCGATGGCTGACGATTTCCCGGCGGAAGTCGATGGCTATGAAGCGGTCAAGCGCTACATCAAGTCGATCGACAAGGGCCTGCTCAAGGTGATGTCGAAGATGGGCATCTCGACATATCAGTCCTATTGCGGCGCGCAGATTTTCGATGCGGTCGGCCTTGCGCGGCCGTTTGTCGACGAATTTTTCGCCGGCACCGCCACGCGCATCGAGGGCGTCGGTCTCGACGCCGTCGCGGCGGAAACGGTTGCGCGCCATCGCGACGCTTTCGGCGATGCGCCGGTCTATCGCAACACGCTCGATGTCGGCGGCGAATACGCCTTCCGCGTGCGCGGCGAGGCGCATGCCTGGACCGCGCAAACGGTCGCGCTGCTCCAGCATTCCGTGCGCGGCAATTCGCAGGACAAGTATCGCGCCTATGCGAAAATCCTGAACGATCAGGACGAACGCCTTCTGACCATCCGCGGCCTGTTCCGCATCAAGGATGCGCAGGAAGACGGGCGCGCGCCCGTTCCGCTGGCCGAGGTTGAACCGGCGAGCGAAATCGTCAAGCGTTTCGCCACCGGCGCCATGTCCTTCGGCTCGATCTCGCGCGAAGCGCATACGACGCTCGCCATTGCGATGAACCGCATCGGCGGCAAGTCGAATACGGGCGAAGGCGGCGAGGAAGCCGACCGTTTCAAGCCGATGGCCAACGGCGATTCCATGCGCTCGGCCATCAAGCAGGTTGCTTCCGGCCGCTTCGGCGTGACGGCGGAATATCTTGTCAATTCGGACATGATCCAGATCAAGATGGCGCAGGGCGCAAAGCCCGGCGAAGGCGGCCAGTTGCCGGGTCACAAGGTGGACGCGGTGATCGCCAAGGTGCGCCATTCGACGCAGGGCGTCGGCCTGATTTCACCGCCGCCGCATCACGACATCTATTCGATCGAAGATCTGGCGCAGCTGATTTTCGATTTGAAGAACGTCAATCCGAAAGCCGACATTTCCGTCAAGCTGGTCTCCGAAGTCGGCGTCGGCACGGTGGCTGCGGGCGTTTCCAAGGCGCGCGCAGACCATGTCACGATCTCGGGTTTTGAAGGCGGCACCGGCGCTTCGCCGCTGACGTCGATCAAGCATGCGGGCAGCCCGTGGGAAATCGGCCTTGCTGAAACGCATCAGACGCTGGTGCTGAACAAGCTGCGCTCGCGCATCGCAGTGCAGGTCGACGGTGGTTTGCGCACAGGTCGCGACGTGGTCGTCGGGGCGCTGCTCGGCGCGGACGAATTCGGCTTCGCCACGGCGCCGCTGATTGCGGCGGGCTGCATCATGATGCGCAAGTGCCATCTCAACACCTGTCCGGTTGGCGTCGCCACGCAGGATCCGGTGTTGCGCAAGCGCTTTGTCGGTCAGCCCGAACATGTCATCAACTTCTTCTTCTTCGTCGCTGAAGAAGTGCGCGAGCTGATGGCGGCGATGGGCTATCGCACTTTCAACGAGATGATCGGGCAGATGCAGATGCTCGACAAGAAGCGCGCGCTCGATCACTGGAAGGCGGCTGGGCTCGATTTCGAGAAGCTGTTCCACAAGCCGGCAGCCGGCGGGGCTGAAATCTATCGCTCGCAACGTCAGGATCATGGCATCGAGAAGATTCTCGACCAGAAGCTGATCGCGGCGGCGCGGGGCGCCATCGATGGCGCGGGTCCTGCGCGCATCGAGACGGAAATCCGCAACGTCGACCGCACGACCGGCGCGACGCTGTCGGGCGAAGTCGCTGTCAAGCACGGGCACAAGGGCCTGCCGGACGGCGCGATCCACATCAAGGCGACGGGCACGGCTGGCCAGAGCTTCGGCGGCTGGCTTGCGCATGGCGTCACGCTCGAACTCGAAGGCGAGGCCAACGATTATGTCGGCAAGGGCCTGTCGGGCGGGCGCATCATCGTTTACCCGCCGAAGACGGCGACCAAGATCGAGCCGGAAAAGTCGATCATCGTCGGCAACACCGTGCTCTACGGCGCGATCTCGGGCGAATGCTACTTCCGCGGCGTTGCGGGCGAGCGTTTCGCGGTTCGCAACTCCGGCGCCATCGCGGTCGTCGAAGGCACGGGCGATCACGGCTGCGAATACATGACCGGCGGCGTTGTCGTCGTGCTTGGCGCGACGGGCCGCAATTTCGCGGCGGGCATGTCGGGCGGCATCGCCTATGTGCTCGATGAGGACGGTTCGTTCGACACGCGGTGCAATATGGCGATGGTCGATCTCGAACCGGTCGGCGCCGAGGAAGAAGCGATGCAGGTCGTCTACAATCAGGGCGGCGACCTCGAAGGCCACGGCCGCGTCGATGTGATGAGCGACATGACGCGCTTCGACGCCGAGCGTCTGAAGCAGCTCATCGCCAATCACGCGCGTTACACGGGTTCGACGCGGGCCAAGCGCATTCTCGAAAACTGGGACGCCTACAAGGGCAAGTTCCGCAAGGTGATGCCGGTCGAATATCGCCGCGCGCTCGAGCAATTGCACGCCAGCGCGCAACAGGCGGCGGAGTAAAATTCATGGGCAAGGTTACAGGCTTTCTCGAAATCGACCGTCAGGACCGCAAGTACAAGCCGGCGGCGGACCGCGTGCGGCATTACAAGGAATTCGTCATTCCGCTTTCGGAAGAGGCGACGCGCGATCAGGCTGCGCGCTGCATGGATTGCGGCATTCCCTATTGTCACACGGGCTGCCCGGTGAACAACCAGATCCCGGACTGGAACGATCTCGTCTATCAGGGCGACTGGCTCGAGGCTTCGCGCAACCTGCATTCGACGAATAATTTTCCCGAATTCACCGGCCGCGTGTGTCCTGCGCCATGCGAGGCGTCCTGCACGCTCAATCTCAACGATGCGCCGGTGACGATCAAGACGATCGAATGTTCGATTGTCGACCGCGCCTGGCGCGAGGGCTGGGTGAAGCCCGAGGCGCCAAAGCACAAGACGGGAAAACGCGTCGCCGTTGTCGGCTCCGGGCCGGCCGGTCTTGCCGCCGCCCAACAATTGGCGCGCGCCGGCCATGACGTGCATGTGTTCGAGAAGGCGCGCAAGGCTGGCGGGCTTTTGCGCTACGGCATTCCCGATTTCAAAATGGAAAAGGACATTATCGACCGTCGCGTCACGCAGATGGAGGCCGAAGGCGTCACGTTCCATTATGGCGTGCATGTCGGCGTCGACCGGCCGGCGAAAGATCTGGTCGCCGCCTATGACGCGGTGATCCTTGCGGGCGGCGCCGAAAAGCCGCGCGATCTGCCCATCCCCGGCCGCGATGCGGCGGGCGTGCATTTCGCCATGGAGTTTTTGCCGCAGCAGAATCGTCGCGTCGGCGGCGAGCCGGTCGCGGCGCAGCCGATCCTTGCGCATGGCAAACGCGTTGTCGTCATCGGCGGCGGCGACACCGGCTCGGACTGCATCGGCACGTCGGTCCGGCAGGGCGCCCTTTCGGTGACGCAGCTCGAAATCATGCCGCAGCCGCCGGTCAAGGAGCCCAAACTGACGACGTGGCCGGACTGGCCGTTGAAGCTGCGCACTTCTTCCTCGCATGAAGAAGGCGCCGCGCGCGATTTTGCGGTCATGACGCGCTCCTTCGTGACGGAAGCGGGCGTTGTGCGCGGCATCGAATGCGTGCGCGTCGACGAGAAGATGCAGCCGATCGCGGGCAGCGCGTTCGAACTGCCGGCCGATCTCGTGCTGCTGGCGATGGGCTTCGTCTCGCCGGTGCATGAAGGCATGTTGCAGGAACTTGGCCTCACGCTCGACGGGCGCGGCAATGTCGGCGCCGATACGGTCGCTTACCAGTCTTCAGCGAACAAGGTCTTCGCTTGCGGAGACATGCGCCGTGGCCAATCGCTGGTGGTCTGGGCGATCCGCGAAGGCCGTCAGGCGGCGTGTTCGGTCGATCTGTTCCTCATGGGAAAAACGGATCTGCCGCGCTGACGCGATCGATCCTTCCGCCGTCGCATAAAAAAGCCCGCCGGAGACGGCGGGCTTTTTCGCATTTGGGAAGCCGCTTGGGCTGCTCTCAAAGCACGACGACTTTCGTGCCGACGCGCACGCGGCGATACAGATCTTCGACATCGTCGTTCGTCATACGGATGCATCCTGACGAGACAGCCTGTCCGATCGTCCAGGGCTCGTTCGATCCGTGGATGCGAAACATGGTGTCGCGCTTGCCGTTGTAGAGATACATGGCGCGCGCCCCGAGCGGATTGTCGATGCCGCCTTCCATGTGGCGCGGCAGGTCGGGGCGGCGCTTGAGCATGTCCTTGGGCGGCGTCCAGCCGGGCCATTCCGCCTTGCGGCCGATACGCGCGCGGCCCTGCCATGCAAAGCCTTCACGCCCGACGCCAACATCGTAGCGGATGGCGCTGCCATCATCCTGCGAGAGGTAGAGGTAGCGGTTCTGCGTGTCGACAGTGATGGTGCCCGGCGCCTCTCCTGTCGGATCGGCGACGCGGATGCGCGTCACGAGCGGCGCCTGCCGGCCAAGACGCAGTTGCGGGTCGAGATCGGGCTCGCCCTGCGGGTCGTTGTACATGGCCTCCATTTGCGGATCGGAGCCGCCGTAATAGCGGTCGAAAGCGAGGGCGGGCGAAGCGATGAGCGTCAAGCCGAAGACGCTGGCGAGAAGGCTCCTGGCGAACATGTCGGTCCCCTGTTTGCAGCTTTGCCCCTAAAACGCCGTGGCGCCGCTGCAGGTTCCCGCTCAGTTCGCTTTTGTTCGCGGCCAGGCGAAATCGTCCGCCCGTTGGGGCTGCGACGGAGCACTCGCTGGCGGGGGCGGTTGGGCTGCGGGGGGCGCGCCCGGGGGCTGGGCCAGCTCACCGCCCAAAAGTCGGCCGCCCTCGGCGCGTGGGGCTGTTGTGAGGGTTGCGACCGGGCCGGCGATCGGCCGCGGCGGCGCCTCCGGTTTTTGCGGATCGGCTGCTTCGTGGGGCGCATCCGCTTTGGGGGTCGCCTCATGCACATCGGGCGGCGCGAGAGGGGCGGGCTTGGGCTTGTCGATCAGCGGACGCAGCGCCTGTTCGGTGAAAAAGGCGAGCTTGCGCGCGCCGGCCTGTGTGAAATGCACGCCGTCCACTGTTCGCAGCTTGACGATCTGTCCATTCACGTCAGGACCAAAGGCGTCGTAGCGCCCCTTTTCGTCGGCGAAGCCATTCCAGATATCGACATATCGCCCGCCGGCCTTTTCGGTTTCGGCGCGGAAAATTTCGTTGATCTGGCTGAGATCGGCCGAGGCGCCGGACGATTTCATGACCGGCGTTCCCACCCACACGAAAGGAATTTTCTTCTCGCGCAGCGGCGCCAGCAAAGCGTCGACGCGCTGAACATAGAGTTCGCGCCAGCGCGGCGAGAGCGGCTCGTAGCGGCCGGCGCTGTCGCGCAGTTCCTGCCGGTCGTTGGACCCGATCATGATGGCGACGACGCCCGCCTTGGCGGGGTCGGCGGCAATCTCGCGAATGGCCTTCTGCCAATCGTAGAAATCATCGCGCACAAGGCCGGAGCTTTCGCGGGCCTTGCGCGTGATTTCGTATCGCCCCGTCTCGGCCGCGCTTGCGGTCAGGCCGTTGGCCAGCATGAAGGCGAGATTGTCGCCGACGACGGTGACGATCTGCTTCTGCTCGGGCGCAGCCACGGGCGGCGGGGCGGGCGCAGCGGTCTGCGCCGGTTCGGCGGCGGGCGCGCCGGAGGCCGGCGCGGTGGGTTGCGGCGCATCGGCAGGCTTGTCTGTGGCGGCTGCGGGCTTCTGTTCGGCAGGGCGGCGCTCTTCGTGCGGGCGCACATGTTCCTCGCGCCAGTTGGTGGGCTTGGCGAGGCGTCGGTTGGGCACGAGGCGGCGCACCTTGGTTTCGGCGTTGCGCGGGGTCGCCGGGGCTTGTGCTGCGCGCTCGCGCCCGAAAGGCCGGATGTTGATGATCTGGGGCCCGCCGCGGCCGGCGGCGCGTTCCTGCAACCAGAAGTTTGCGCCGGAATTGGCGGTGTCCTGCGCGCGCGCCGGAACGGCGCCGCAAAGCGCAGCCATGAGGGCAAGAAAGGCGAACAGCGACTTCATGGTTCTATTATAGCGTCCCCGGCCGCCGATGCATCTTGCAAGCGCGGCCCCCATGCGATATGGGAGCGCCTTCCCTTTTTCGCGCTGCGCAATGGGCCGCTTTCGAGCCTTTTTTGCAGCCGCGCCGCAGGAACGAGACCGATGAAAAGCGATACGCATCCCGATTATCACATGATCAAGGTCGTCATGACGGACGGCTCGGAATTTCAGGTTCGCTCGACCTACGGCAAGGAAGGCGACACGCTGAACCTCGATATCGACCCCAAGACCCATCCGGCCTGGACCGGCGGCTCCCAGCAATTGCTGGATCGCGGCGGCCGTCTGTCGCGCTTCAATTCGCGCTTCGGCAATCTGGGCCTGAAGAAGAACTGATCGCACGCGCCTGAGCCCGTCGCGTTTATCAAAAAGGCATAAAAAAAGCCCCGGCGCGCCGGGGCTTTTTTATTGGCCGCGTCCCCGCTCAGCGTGGGCCGAACGCCTGACGCAACTTTTCGATCTGCTGGGCCACCGGGCTCGCCACGGGCAAGGTCGGCAGGAGCGCCTCGGGGCGGGTGTAGAGCAACTGGTCGAGATGCATGATGCGCGCCTGCAGGCGCAACGAAGCGGCGACGAGATCGCGCAACTTGGCGGGCAGACGGTGGAATTGCTCTTCGGCGGTCGCCGGTTCCTGCGCGGACAGCTTGACCTTGTGTTTTTCGCTCATCGCCTGCTGCGTGGTCATCTCGCCTTCATTGACGGCGCGTTGCAGAAGGAGCCAGGAGGCGAGCTGCATAAGCCGGGTCGTCAGGCGCATGCTTTCCGAAGCGTAAGCGACAGCGTCGAGGCGCGGCAGGGTCTTGGATTCGGCGCGGCCTGCGCCATCCAGATAAGCGGCCGATTCCTCGACCAGCGTCATGCCTTCCTTGAACAGGGCGCGGAAGGCTTCCGAGCCGGCGAGTTTCTCGACAAAGGAGACGGGAGCGCCGTCTGTAAGACCAACCAACTGAACCATACTCTTACGCCTCGCTGCGGCCGCAGGGCGCAAAACAACGCGTCCCCGACAGCCATGGCACTATACAGCGGCGCGCGCGGGCGCGCTCTGTTCAGCTTTAGTTAACCTTAACTGATGCGGCGAAAAAAGAGCCGCCCGAAGGCGGCTTTTTTGAGTTGAACAGGGAGGCGTCCAAAGAGTGCTCTCGCTCACGAGCAAGACGATTGCGCGCTCACAAGGTTAACAGGCCGTTAACGTTGCGCTTTCAGCGCTTGAAAAAAGCGTCGGCGGCGCGACGGGAATCGGCTTTCGCAGCGCGGGCCTGCTGCAGCCGTTCGATTTCGCCGCGCAGCAGCGCGATGATCTCGTCGAGCTCATGTTCGGACAGCGCGTCCAGGTTCTGGCCGATTTCATGGGCCGGCTTTTTTTTCGGCGGGGCGAAAGGATCATCTTCGGCGGCCATCGCAGTCTCGCGTCGTCGGTCGATTGCCTTGCAGGCGGGTTGCGCCTATATAGCAGCCATTCCCGTCAATTTTGACTTGAATCGAGGCTCAAGCCTCGGCCGGCCCGAAACCGGCAGGCGCCGCAGCTTGCCTCCTTGAGGAGAATTCCGATGAGCAACGCCCCGCTCATGCCCAAAGCCACCGCAATCTGGCTGGTGGAGAATACCGCGCTGACCTTCGATCAGATCGCCCACTTCTGCAAATTGCACCCGCTGGAAGTCAAAGGCATCGCCGATGGCGAAGTGGGCGCCGGCATTCGCGGCCATGACCCGATCACCTCGGGCCAGCTCACGCGCGAGGAAATCGCCAAGGCGGAGAAAGACCCCAGCCGACAGCTCAAGCTGGAGCAGTCGAAAGTGATCCTGCCGGAGGTCAAACGCAAAGGCCCGCGTTACACGCCGCTGTCGCGCCGTCAGGATCGGCCGAACGCCATTCTCTGGCTCGTGCGCAACCATCCCGAACTGAAGGATGCGGCGATCTCGCGCCTTGTCGGCACGACCAAGGCGACGATCCAGGCGATCCGCGACCGCACGCACTGGAATTCGGCGACGCTGCAGCCGATGGACCCCGTCACGCTCGGTCTGTGCTCGCAGATCGATCTCGACCTCGAGGTGAACCGCGCGGCCAAGGATGCCCCGGCGCGCGCCGAGGAGCCGAGCCAGACGCTGCTGCCGGCCGAACAGACGACGGCGCGCGAGCCGCGCTCCACCGAGGACGTGTTCGGCGCGGCCAAGCCTGCCGCGCCGAAGGACGAAGAAGACGAAATCGACGTCGAGAGCGTTTTCGGCAAAAAGTGACGCAGCGCCGGGCGCGCCGGCGCGCCTGCCCCGCTCCGGCGGGCCAACCGGCGCTGTTGCCATGAGCGAAACTGCGAAGGTTTGCGAGAACGTCTTTGGCGCGCCGCTGGCGGAGCTTGTCGGCGTCAGCGCCGATGCGGTCCAGTTTTCTCCGCTCGCGCCCGGCGCGCAAGCGCTGGAGGATGTCGCGCCGGGCTCGCTCGGGTCGCTCGCCATGCTGGCGCCGGCGGGCGCGATCGAGCGGCGTTATGCGCTGGCGCTCGCCTTGCGCGCGCTTGCGCCGGACGCACAGCTCACCGTTCTAGCGCCCAAGGACAAGGGCGGCGCGCGTCTTGCGAAAGAACTATCAGAATTCGGTTGCGCTTTCACCGAAGAAGCGCGGCGCCATCACCGCATATGCCGCGCGCACGGGCCTGCCGAGCCGAGCGCTATCGCGGCTGCAATCGAAGCGGGCGCACCGCGTTTTGTCGAAGCCGTCGGCCTTTGGTCGCAGCCCGGCGTCTTCAGCTGGAACCGCGTTGATCCCGGCAGCGCATTGCTGCTCGCGCATCTGCCTCGCTTCGCCGGACGCGGCGCCGATTTCGGCTGCGGCCTTGGCGCGCTGGGCAAAGCCGCGCTTGCCGCGCCGCAGGTCGCGACGCTCGCCTTCGTCGACGCCGACCGGCGCGCCGTCGCGATGGCGGCGCGCAACGTCGTCGATCCGCGCGCGCAATTCCTGTGGGCCGATGCGCGCCGCACCGATCTTGCGGGGCTCGATTTCATCGTGAGCAATCCGCCGTTTCACGAGGCGGGCGTCGAAGACCGGCAGCTCGGCCAATCGTTTATCCAGAGCGCGGCGCGCGCCTTGCGCAAGGGCGGCGCCCTTTGGCTCGTCGCCAACCGCCACCTTCCCTACGAAGCTGTGTTGCAGGCCGCGTTTGGCCGCACAGAAACAGTTGCGAGCGAAGGCGGCTACAAAATTTTTCGGGCGCAGGCATGAATGCGCGCCTCAATATCCGGCTCGACCGATTGCTCGCCAATCTCGGTTATGGTTCGCGGCGCGAGATTCAGGCGCTGGCGCGGAACGGACGCATTGCGCTCGATGGGCAAATCTTGCGCGATGTCGAAAAACGCTTCGCCGTGCATGACGATTTCGCCGCGCGCCTCACCATCGACGATATGCCGCTCGATCCGCTTCCCGGCCTTGTGGCGGTGTTGCACAAACCTGTCGGCGTGACGTGCTCGCACAAGGAAGCAGGACCGCTCGTCTACGCGCTGCTGCCGGAGCGCTGGCGGCGGCGCGAACCGGCGATTTCGAGCGTGGGGCGACTCGACAAGGATACGTCCGGCCTGCTGCTGCTCACGGACGACGGCGCGTTTCTGCATCAGGCGATTTCGCCGCGCCGGCATGTGCCCAAGCGCTATATCGCAACGCTCGACCGGCCGTTGCGCGGGGATGAGGCGGCGACGTTTGCATCGGGGGCGTTGATGCTGAACGGCGAGGACAAGCCGCTGGCGCCGGCGGCGCTGGAGCCGCTTGGCGCGCAGCAGGCGGCGCTGACGATCACGGAAGGCCGGTATCATCAGGTGCGCCGCATGTTCGCCGCCGTCGGCAATCATGTCGTCGCGCTGCATCGCGTGGCGGTCGGCGGATTGGCGCTGCCGGACGATCTGGCGCCCGGCGCGTGGCGGCTGCTGGATGACGCGCAACGCGCTGCGGTTCTGCAAATACAACAGGCTTGACGCCAAACAGCGGCGGTCAAAGCGAAACCGAGGGGTGACCTTTTTCGCCAACCCTCGATCTCAACGGTGCGCGCTTGCGCGAAGGCGCGCTTAAACCCCGTGCTCTTTCAGCGCGCCGGCGATTTCGTCGAGGATCGCGGGATCGTCGATGGTCGCAGGCATGGTCCAGGGATCGTGATCGGCGATTTTCTTCATCGTCGCACGCAGGATCTTGCCCGAGCGCGTCTTGGGCAGCCGGTCGACGCAAACGGCGATCTTGAAGGCTGCCACAGGGCCGATCTTTTCACGCACCAGCGCGACGATTTCCTTCTCGATCTGCGCATGCGGTTTTGTGACGCCTGCTTTCAGAACGACGAAGCCGCAGGGTTGCTCGCCTTTCAGCGCATCCTTGATGCCGATGACCGCGCATTCGGCGACGTCGGGATGGGAGGCCAGAACCTCCTCCATGCCGCCGGTCGACAGGCGATGGCCGGCGACGTTGATGATGTCGTCGGTGCGGCCCATGATGTAGAGATAACCGTCCTCATCGACGAAACCGGCATCGGCCGTTTTGTAGTATCCCGGGAAGTCGTCGAGATAGCTTTCCTGCATGCGTTTGTCGTTCTGCCAAAGCGTTGGCAGGCAGCCGGGCGGCAGCGGCAGCTTCACGACAATCGAACCCATCTGGCCGGTGGGAACGGGTTTGGCGCCTTCATCGACGATCTGCACGTCGTATCCCGGCATCGGAACGGTGGGCGAGCCGTGTTTTACCGGCAGCAGGCCAAGGCCCACCGGATTGCCGACAATGGCCCAGCCGGTTTCTGTCTGCCACCAATGGTCGACGACCGGCTTGTTCAGAATGTTTTCGGCCCAATGCACAGTGTCGGGATCGGCGCGCTCGCCAGCCAGGAACAATGTGCGCATGCATGAAATGTCGTAGCGCTTGAGATGTTCGGCCCTGGAATCTTCTTTCTTGATCGCGCGCAGCGCGGTCGGCGCGGTGAAAAGCGCGGCGATCTTGTGCTGCGAGATCACGCGCCAGAATGCGCCGGCGTCCGGCGTGCCGATCGGCTTGCCTTCGTAAACGATGGTCGTGCCGCCGTGCAGCAGCGGCGCATAGACGATGTAGGAATGGCCGACGACCCAGCCAACGTCGGATGCCGCCCAGAAAGCTTCGCCCGGCTTGATCCCGTAGAGATTGGACATGGTCCATTTCAACGCGACCATATGGCCGCCATTGTCGCGCACGACGCCTTTGGGAATGCCGGTCGTGCCGGATGTATAGAGGATGTAGAGCGGGTCGGTCGCGGCGAGTTCGACGCAATCGGCTTTCTTGCCGGCCTTTGCGGCGGCCTCGACAGCCTGCGCCCAGTCGACGTCGCGCGGCGCCTGCATCGTCGCCTCGCCCATCGGGCGCTGCAGCATCAGCACATGCGCGGGCTTGGAAGCCGAAAGGTCGATCGCCTGATCGAGCAGCGGCTTGTAGGCGACGACGCGCCCCGGCTCGATGCCGCATGAAGCGGCCATGATGAGCTTGGGCTTGGCGTCCTCGATGCGCGTCGCCAGTTCCTTGGCGGCGAAACCGCCGAACACCACGGAATGAATGGCGCCGATGCGCGCGCAGGCCAGCATCGCAAACAGCGCTTCCGGAATCATCGGCATATAGACGATGACGCGGTCGCCTTTCTGCACGCCGAGATCGCGAATGACGGCGGCCAGGGTTTCCACCTCGCGCTGCAATTGCGTGTAGGTGTATTCGCGGATCGTATTGGTGACGGGGCTGTCATAGACGACGGCGCGCTGGTCGCCGCGCCCGGCTTTCACGTGGCGGTCGATGGCGTTGTAGCAGGTGTTGCAGGTCGCGTCGGGGAACCAGCGGCCGTAAACGCCGGCCTTGGGGTCAAAAATCTGCTGGGGCGGCTTGATCCAGTCGATTTCGCGCGCGGCCTCGCGCCAGAATGAGTCCGGGTCCCGCCGCCAGTGCGCATAGACCTCTTTGTAATGGCTCGTCATGAGCGCCTCCCAAAAAATTCGGAAGGATTTTTGGGCGGCGGGCGCGCCCTTGGCAACGCCCGCCGCCTAAGCTTTTCGGCTATAGGACAAAATGTCCCGGGTTTACTTTTTCACCAGCGGGCATTCGCTCTCCGAGAGCGGGCGGGCGGCTTCCGCGGCGGGGATTTCCGCGATCTTCTTGTAATAGTCCCAAGGGCCTTTCGATTCCTCGGGTTTTTTCACTTCGAACAGATAGGCGTTCACCATGCGCCGGCCGTCGATGCGGAAGTTGGCTTCGCCGAAGGCGTCGTCCTTGGCGGGCAGTTCCTTCATTTTCGCCACCACTTTGGCGCCGTCATGCGGGTTGCCGCCCAGCGCTTCCAGCGTCTTGAGGTAATGCAACGTGCCCGCGTAAACGCCCGCCTGGCCCATCGAGGGCATGGAGCCCTTGGCGGCCTTGGCCGCGAAACGCTTCGCGAAAGCGCGCGTACCATCGTTCAAATCCCAATAATAGGATTCCGTGAAGGTCAGCCCCTGCGCCACTTTCAGGCCGAGCGCATGCACGTCGTTGATGAACAGCAGAAGCGCCGCGAGCTTCTGGCCGCCCTGAACGATGCCGAATTCTGAGGCCTGCTTGATTGCATTGGTCGTGTCGCCGCCTGCATTGGCGAGGCCGATGACCTTCGCCTTCGAGGATTGCGCCTGCAGCAGGAAGGACGAGAAGTCGGCCGTGGAAAGCGGATGTTTGACGCCGCCCAGCACCTGGCCGCCATTGGCCTTGACCACCGCCGAAGTGTCGCGTTCCAGCGCCGCGCCGAAGGCGTAGTCGGCGGTGAGGAAAAACCAGCTGTCGCCGCCCGCCTTGGTCAGCGCCTTGCCGGTGCCGTTGGCGAGCATATAGGTGTCGTACGTCGCAGAGAGCGTGTTGGGCGTGCAGGCCTTGCCCGTCAGGTCGGCGCTGGCGCCGCCCGAATTGATGAGGATCGCGTTCTTTTCCTTCACCACGTTGGAGACGGCGAGCGCGACGCCGGAATTCGGCGTGTCGGTGATCATGTCGACCTTTTCGACATCGATCCATTGCCGCGCGAGGTTCACGCCGACATCGGGCTTGTTCTGATGATCGCCGCCGATCACATCGATTTTCCAGCCCTTTGCCTCAAGCCCGGAATCTTCCACCGCGAGCTTTGCGGCGACAATCGAATTGGGGCCGCCGATGTCGGAATAAAGCCCCGACATGTCGTTCATGACGCCGATCTTGACGTTCTTGTCGTCGGCGCGCGCGGCTGTCGCGGCGACGAGGGCCGCCAGCGCGACCGAAGCTGTATAGGCAAAACGCATACAAATCCCCTCCGGATATTTCGCGGACCAGGCCGCAACTGCAATGATAGCCCGGTTTGCGCCGGCTTGAAATGCAGCCCCGGACCGTTTCATCCGCCTAAAATCGCAAGCGACAGCGCGTAAGAGCAGCGCTATTGTCGCGGCCACATTTTTCCGGAGGCGACGCGTTCCCCATGACCAAGACGGCTTACGATATCGACCTCGACCGCAATCCTGCCAATTATCAGCCGTTGACGCCGCTCGGCTTTCTGGAACGCGCGGCGACGGTCTTCCCGAAACATCTGGCCGTTGTTCACGGCGATCTGCGCCGCTCCTACAGCGAGCTTTACGCGCGCTCGCGCCGTCTGGCGCATGCGCTCGTCAAACGCGGCGTGCAGCGTGGCGATACGATTTCCGTCATGATGGCCAACACGCCCGGAATGGTCGAATGCCACTACGGCGTTCCGATGAGCCGCGGTGTGCTCAATGCGCTCAATACGCGCCTCGACGCCGCGATCATCGCCTTCACGCTCGATCATGCGCAAACGAAAGTTCTCATCGTCGATCGCGAATTTTCCGGCGTGATGAAAGAGGCGCTCGCGCTCGCTAAGGTCAAGCCGTTCGTGATCGATTACGACGATCCAGCCTATGATGGCGCGGGCGAACGGCTGGGAGCGATCGAATACGAGGATTTCCTCAAGGAAGGCGACCCCGATTTCGACTGGCCGCGCCCCATCGATGAGTGGGACGCCATCTCGCTCAACTACACATCCGGCACGACGGGCGACCCCAAAGGCGTTGTCTACCATCATCGCGGCGCCTATCTGCTCGGCGTCGGCAATGTTCTTTCGGCCCATCTCGACGCCCATCCCGTCTATCTCTGGACCTTGCCGATGTTTCATTGCAACGGCTGGTGTTTTCCCTGGACGCTGAGCGCGGTGGCTGGCGTGCACGTGTGTCTGCGCGCTGTGCGCGCCGGCCTGATGTACGAGCTCATGAACAAGCATGGCGTCACGCATATGTGCGGCGCGCCGATCGTCATGTCGACCATGCTCGGCGCCAGCGAAAAGGAGCGCAAGCCGCTCGCCGCCAAGGTCAAGTTCATCACCGCCGGCGCGCCGCCGCCGGCCGCCGTGCTCGGCCAGATGAAAGCGGCGGGGTTCGACGTGACGCATGTCTACGGGCTGACGGAAGTCTATGGGCCGGCGGTCGTCAACGAATGGCACGAGGAATGGGACGCGCTGCCAGCGGACGAGCAGGCGCAGCTGAAGGCCCGGCAGGGCGTGCGCTACATCGCGCTCGAGGGGCTCGACGTCCTCAATCCCGAGACGATGCAGCCTGTGCCGGCGGACGGGACCACGCTGGGCGAAGTGATGATGCGCGGCAATGTCGTGATGAAGGGTTATCTCAAAAACAGGAAATCGACCGAGGCCTCGTTCGAAGGCGGCTGGTTCCATTCGGGCGATCTCGGCGTCAAATATCCTGACGGCTATATCCAGTTGAAGGATCGCTCCAAAGACATCATCATTTCTGGCGGCGAGAATATCTCCTCGATCGAGGTCGAGGATGCTTTGTTCAAGCATCCCGCCGTCGCGCAGGCTGCGGTCGTGGCGCGGCCCGACGAAAAATGGGGCGAAACGCCCTGCGCTTTCGTCGAGTTGAAAAGCGGCGCGGAGACGAGCGAGGAAGAAATCATCGAGTGGTGCCGCGGTTTACTGGCCCGTTATAAATGCCCGCGCACAGTTGTTTTCACGGAATTGCCGAAAACATCGACCGGAAAGATCCAGAAATTCGTTCTGCGTGAGCGGGCGCGGGCATTGTAAGGCGTTAACGATTTTTTGGCGCCCTCAGCGTAAGGTTTCGCTGGGGGCGTTTCATGGATATTCTTACACTTATAGCGACGGTTGTTCCGCCAATTCTTGGCGGTGTGTTCATCTCTAAACTGATGAACGGCGGAGACTTCGATCTCATGTATTGCCTGGCGGGCGCAGCCGGCATTTTTCTGCTGAAGGGGCCGATCGATCACGCGATGAACGCAGCCATCGATCCGGAGATCATTGCTCTGGCGCGTCTCAACCTTGGCGTGCGCGTCGCCAGCGCGCTCATCGGCTGCATTGTTTACGATGTCGGGCGTCGGTTTTTCTATCTCGCGGTCAATCTGGCGTCGCGGGAAAACGACGTTGCTCGGACGCCTGGCGCCAGCAGGCTTGATCGGGTGAAAAAGCGCGGCGCCGGCTCGGATGTCTTCGCTCCGGCCGCGCGCAGCGCGGAACTCTCGCCGTTTGCGGCGGCTGCGCAAGCGCGGTCCCGCTCGCGCCGCGGCGGCTTTGGGCAACGCTGATTACTCCGCGAAGGCGCGGTCGAGATTGATCGCCTGAGCGAAAATGTCGCGCGCGCTCTTGTCGAAACGCGCCGAGTTCATGTCGAGCTTCTGCGCATTGACGCCGTCGAGCCTTGCGCCGCGAAAATCCGCGCCGCCTGCTTCGGCGCCCGCCAGGACCGCGCCTGTGAGATCGGCGCCGCCGAATTTCGCAAACTGCAGATCAGCGCGCGCCAGATTGGCGCCGGCGAGATTGGCGTCGCCGAGATCAGCCGATTTCAGCACTGCCCGCATCAGCCCCATCGATTGGTTCTTTTCGTCGGCGCTGCAATCGGCCTTTGAAAGATTTGCGCCCTTGAGGCTTGCGCCTGAAAGGTCGGCGGCAAGACGCGCGCCGGAAAGATCGGCGCCGTCGAGTTTGGCGCCCTGCAATTGCGCAGCGAAAATACTGGCGCCTTTCAGGCTGGCGCCGGTGAAATCGGCCTTCAGCGCCCAGACCTGATCGAGTTTCGCGCCATCGAGTTTTGCATGCGAAAGATTGGCGTTGTTGAGGCGCGCGGCCGTGAGGTCGGCGCCCGTCAGATCGAGCCCGGACAGATCGAGCCCGGACAGTTTTTTATGGGCGAGATTTGCGGGCCGGGACTTGAGCGCCGTCTCAACGTCGGCGCGCGTCATTTCCGCTTGCGTCATGGCCGGCGAATTCATGTCGAGGCCGCGCATCATCATGTCCTGCGCCAGCGCCGCTTGCGCAAGCAGCGCGCCGCACAGCAGCGGCGCGAAGCGGTTCACGATCATGCGCTTCATCCTGCACCCCTTTTCAAGTATCGGCTCCGACGAGCGCCACGATCAGCCCATCGGCCAGCCACCGCGCCAACAATCCGGCTGCAACCGGCAGCGCGCGTTCCTGCCCCAGTCTAAACGCAAGCGCCGCACAAAGGGCGCCAAAAGTTTCGCCGCGCAGGATTTCTTGCAGCGCAACGGCCTCGTCGGCGTCGATCCGGCGCGATTGCGGCTCCTCGTGCAAACGCCAGATGAGCAGCGGCGAGACGCCGGTTTGCGCAGGCGGCGCGGGTTCGTCCGCCAGCGCCGCCGCATGCATCGCCTCGACGCCATCGGCATAATCGTCAAGGCGCGCCGAGGGATGCAGGACAAAGACGAGCGCGGGCCAGCCTTCCGGCGCTATATGCGCCAGCGCAGCAGGCGTCAGCGGCTCGGCGTCGGGCGCATCGAAAGCGTCGGCGAGCGCGCGCTCGAATCGCGCGAGATCGACGGTCGCACGCGCGTTGCGCCACCGGGGATCGGCAGCGAGAAAATCGGGGAGGGCGCTGCCATACCAGCGCGCGTTGCGCGTGCGCGAGGGCGCGGTCTCGATGTAGGATTCAATCAACGCGCCGAATTGCTCGTCGCCCATGGCGACGCGCAAGGCGGGGAAATCGCCGGAGAGGATTTCAGCCAGACGCAGACGATAGGCGTCCGCGTAAATCGCCAGCCGGCTTTCGGCGTCCGCCTTTGCGGTGGCGGCGAATAGGGTCGCGCCTGCGCCGCCCGACAGGATCGCCGCCTGAAAGCGGCTTTGCATCTCGGCCAGTTTCATGCGGCCTTCCCGGAAAAAACGCGCGAAGCGATGGCGCGCGCGCGATCGAGTTCTGCGACGAGTTCTTCGAAGGGCGGAAAATTGTCGTCGCGTTCTATCATGGTCGCGATTGGGCCGAAACGTGCGCAGGCCTTTTCGTAGAGCGCCCAGACCTCGTCGCAGATCGGATGGTCATGCGTATCGATCTTCAGCGCTTCGCCCTCCGAATGGCCGGCAAGGTGGAACTGCCGCACGCGCTCTGGCGGAATGGCGTTCATGAACGCGTCCGCGTTGAAGTCGTGATTGAAGCTGGACACGAACACATTGTTGATGTCGAGCAGCAATTCGCAATCGGCGCGTTCGGCCATTGCGGCGATGAAAGTCCATTCGTCCATGTCCTGCTCGGCAAAACGCACATAGCTCGATACGTTCTCGATCACGAGACGGCGCCCGAGAAAATCCTGGATGCGCGCAATTCGCTCGACGACATGGTCGAGCGCTTCCTGCGTATAGGGAACGGGCAAAAGATCGTGCAGATTGACGCCGTGAATTCCTGTCCAGCACAAATGGTCTGAAATCCATTGTGGTTCGATGCGATCGGCAAGCGCTTTCAGCGCGCGCAAGTAATCCATGTCCAGCGGATCGGTCGATGCGAGCGACAGAGACACGCCGTGCATGACGAGGGGATAATCGGCGCGTATGGATTCGAGCATGGCCAGCGGGCGGCCGCCGGGAACCATGTAATTTTCCGAGAGGATCTCGAACCAGTCGACGTCCGGCTTATGCTCGAGAATGTCCGCATAATAGACGGGCCGCAAACCAAGGCCGAAGCCGAGGGGCTGACGCATTGCGCGCTCCTTTGAAGGCGAAGCGGGCGCAGGGCCCGCCTCGCAGATCATCAGCCGACGTGACCGCCCTTGGCGACGCAGGCGCTTTTCGACTTCGCAGGCAGCCAGCCCATGCCCTTGCACGAATTCTGGCCCTTGCACGCATTGCTGGCGGACTTGCACATGCTCGAGCCCTTGCAGGAATTGATGCCGACGCAATGCACGCTGTGAGCCTTTTTCGCAGCCGCCGGCGCCGCAGTCATACCGCCGAGAGCCAGCGCCGCCGCGGCGATTGCGATGGAGGAACCGGAAATGACGTTGATCTTCATGAAACTCTCCCAGAAGTTGCAGCGCGATGACGCGCCATTCGTTTTTTCGGGAGACGCGCGGCGAATGTTACAGGCCGCACAAATAAAAAGCGGAGCGCAAAGGCTCCGCTGTACTCAATCGCCTGTTCCTGACGCGCCTAGTGACGCGTGTGCGACTCGCGCAGCTTGGCGATTTCGTCCTTGAGATGCAGCTTTTTCTTCTTCAGTTCGTGAAGATGCGCATCGTCGCTCGAGGGGTGGAGTGCTTGCTTCTCGATTTCCACTTCGAGCGCCTTGTGGCGGCGTTCGAGCTCGGCGAGATGGCTTTGCATGGACATGCGGCGGCTCCTCTTGGCTGTTAAACGACACAGCGAGCATGACACAGATGTGACATCGCGCAAGAGGCCGCAACGTCGCGTTGCGCGCAAATTTAATGCTTCCTGAACGGTAACGCGGCGGCGCACTTGTCGGATCGCTTTTGCAGCGCGATAGTATCGTCGTTGAGCGATTCTGCGTCGCGCGCGACCGCGTGAGGCGATCATTTATTGTGCGTTGCGGAAACCTATGGCGCAGAAATTGACCGGGGCTGAACGCGCCGCTTACGAGGCGGAGCTGGAGAAGCTCCGTCTGGAACATCGCGATCTCGACGCCGCCATCGAGGCTCTGGGCGCAGCCGGCGCACCCGACCAATTGCAATTGCAACGGCTCAAGAAGCGCAAGCTCGTCCTGCGCGACCGAATGAAATTCGTCGACGACCTGCTGACGCCCGACATTATCGCCTGAAGCCGCAGACGGGCGCTTGCGCCGCGCGCGGCCTTCGTTTATGCGGCGCGCTTGCTTTTTTTCACACCCGAGCCGCTCGTGTCGAAAAACCCGCCCGCCGTCGCCATCATCATGGGAAGCCAGTCCGACTGGGCGACCATGCGTCACGCCGCCGAGACGCTGGATGGGCTGGGCGTGGCTTATGACAAGCGCATCGTCTCGGCCCATCGCACGCCCGACCGGCTGGTGTCCTTCGCAAAAGGCGCGAAAGCGGCCGGCGTTCAGGTGATCATCGCGGGCGCGGGCGGGGCTGCGCATCTGCCGGGCATGACGGCGGCCATGACGCCGCTGCCGGTTTTCGGCGTCCCCGTGGAATCGAAGGCGCTGAAGGGCAAGGACTCCCTGCTCTCGATCGTCCAGATGCCGGGCGGGATTCCGGTCGGCACGCTGGCGATCGGCAAACCGGGCGCCATAAACGCGGCCTTGCTCGCAGCGGCCGTCCTGGCCCTGCACGATCCCGCTTTGGCCGAACGTCTCGACGCCTGGCGGGCGCGCCAGACCGAGGCGGTGGCGGAGCACCCTGCCGATGAAGCCTGAGGCGCTGAAGCCCGGCGACACGATCGGCATTCTGGGCGCGGGCCAGCTTGGCCGCATGATGGCGCTGGCGGCGGCGCAGTTCGGCCTGAAGACCCATATTTTCGGACCCGACGGCGGCGAGCCGGCGTTTCAGGTCTGCGCCGCTGGAACCGTCGCGGCCTACGAGGACGAAAAGGCGCTGGCGCAATTTGCCGACGCCGTCGATGTCGTGACCTACGAGTTCGAGAACGTGCCGGCGGCGACGGCGGCGTTTCTGGCCGCGCGCAGGCCGGTCCGGCCGGGGCCCTTCGCCTTGCAGACGACGCAGGACCGATTGGTCGAGAAGGATTTTCTGAACGGCGCCGGCGCGCCGACAGCCCCCTATGCGGCCGTCAGCGACGAGGCGAGCGCGCTTGAAGCGGCGAGCCGGCTTGGTTTGCCGGCGATTCTGAAGACGCGGCGTTTTGGCTATGACGGGAAGGGCCAGATCTTGCTGCGCGCGGGCGAGGACGCTGCGCAGGCCTTTCGCGCCCTCGGCGGGGCGGCGTGCATTTTGGAGGGCTTCGTGCCCTTTACGAAGGAAATTTCAGTGGTGGGCGCGCGCGGTCTCGATGGCTCTTTCGTCGCCTATGACGTGTGCGAGAACGAGCACGAACACCACATCCTCAGCCTGACCCGCGTTCCCGCGCGCATCGGCGCGCAGACGGCTGCCGCCGCGCTCGCGCTGACGCGCAAGATCGCCGATGCGCTCGATTACGTCGGCGTCATCGCCGTCGAAATGTTTCTGGTCGAGGAGGGCGGCGAGCGGCTCGTCGTCAATGAAATCGCCCCGCGCGTCCACAATTCGGGCCACTGGACGCTGGGCGGAGCGCAGGTTTCGCAATTCGAGCAGCACGTCCGCGCGATAGCGGGCTGGCCGCTCGGCGGGCCGCGCCGGCTCGGGCGGATCGAAATGCGGAATCTGATCGGCGATCAGTGCGAGGCCTGGCCCGCCATACTGGCCGAACCGGAGGCGCGGCTCACGCTCTACGGAAAGGCGGAAGCCCGAAAGGGTCGAAAAATGGGGCATGTGACGCGGATTTTCCCGGAGAACGAATAGACAAGGGGCGCCGATTCTGGTATTCCGCCCGCCGTCGATGGGGCGAACGCGTCCCAGCGAGCGAAATTCCTTTCAAATTCCCGGCGCAGATGACGCCGCCGCAGGAGGTCCGGTGCAAGTTCTCGTTCGCGACAATAATGTCGATCAGGCGCTGAAGGCGCTCAAGAAGAAGATGCAGCGTGAAGGCATCTTCCGCGAAATGAAGCTGCGCGGCCATTACGAGAAGCCGTCCGAGAAGCGCGCCCGCGAAAAGGCCGAAGCCGTGCGTCGCGCCCGCAAGCTCGCCCGCAAGAAGATGCAGCGCGAAGGCCTGCTGCCCTCCAAGCCGCGTCCGGCTTTCGGCGCTGCACGCTGAGCAGCGGTCCAGCGGTTTTATCCGGCGGCCTTCGGGCCGCCGTTGTTGTTTTTGCGCCACGCTTTACCCTTTATTGACCAATACGCCGCAGTTTGCGACGAAATTGCCGATTACGGCCTTAATGGCGCGCCATGACCCATTTTTGCGCGCCCCCGCGTTGATGAGGATGTGAGATGATGCGTTCAGGCGAAACCGGAAAGCTGCGTCTGGCGGCTCTTGCGCTGGCCGCGCTGACGCTTGCGGGCTGCGAAAGCTCCGGCATGACGCCCGGCCGCGCCCCGCAATTCGCAGAAGTTCATCCAGACGATCCGGCGGCGGCAAAATCCAACATCGATTCGCTGAGTGAGGTCATCCGCCGCAGCCCGAGCGCTGAAGCCTATCTGACGCGCGGCAACGCCTATGCGCGCAACGGACGTTTTCAGGAAGCGATCGGCGACTTCAGCGCGGCGATCAAACTCGACCCCAACAACGCCGCAGCTTTCACCAATCGCGCGCTGGCCGAACGGCAGACGGGCGCCAATGACGCGGCCCTGCAGGATTTCAACCGCGCAATCTCCGTCAATCCGCGCCACGCCTCGGCCTATCTCGGCCGGGCCAATCTGCTCCGCGCGCAAGGCAATCTCGACCAGGCGCTCGGCGATCTCGATCAGGCGATCAAGCTTAATCCGGAAAGTGCGCAGGCCTTTCACGCGCGCGGGCTGATCTATCAGCGCCGTGGCGAACAACAGCGCGCCGTCACCGATTTCGACAATGCGATCGACCGCGATCCGTTTGCGGCGGCGCCCTATCAGGCGCGCGGCGAAAGCCTGGTGCAACTCGGCAAGTACGACAAGGCGATCGAGGATTTCAACGCGGCGCTGAACGTCGACAATCGCAACGCCAACGGTTGGGCCGGACTTGGCGTCGCCTATGAAAAGCAGGGCAACCGCATGAAGGCGGTCGAGTCCTACCAGCGCGCGCTTGGCCTTGATCCGAACAATTCCGTCGCGCGCGCCGGCGCGAGCCGCCTGCGCGCGTAACGCGCGCGAGGGTCAGGCGTTGCAGCCGGGCGTCTGCGCGGCCATCGTCTTCATGAACGCTTCGCCCGCCTTGCGCATTTGGTCGGGCGTCATGACGCGGATGCGCGTTGCAATCGACCAGCTGTGGCCGAAGGGATCGCGCAACGCGCCGTAGCGGTCGCCCCAGAACATGTCGGCGGGCGGCATGACGGCGCTGGCGCCGGCTTGCACGGCTTGCGCATAAACTGCGTCGACATCGGGCACGTTCATGTGAATGGTCACGGGCGAGCGCGCCAGATTTTGCGGGCCAAGCGCATTCCATTGCGGATTTTCATCGACCAGCATCAGCGTCGAATCGCCTATGCGCAATGCTGCATGCATCAGCTTGCCGTCGGGGCCTGGCATGCGCATGACTTCCTGCGCGCCAAACGCCTTCTTGTAGAAATCGATCGCGGCGGCTTCATCCTTGCAGACGAGATGGGCGTTCAGCGTGTGCATGCCTTCGGGCAAATGTTTCATGTCGGTCATCACATTCTCCTTTTCCGTGTGCAGTTCAGAAGAGCGCGCGCAATTGCGCACGGAGCCGGTCGCCGTCGAGTTGCGGTCGACTTGTTTCGAGCGTGGCGTGTTCGCGCGTCCAGATTGGCAACGCTTGCGCCAGCAGCGCGCGGCCAGCGTCGGTGAGAGAAAGACGCTTGCCGCGTCTGTCTTTTTCATCGCGCGCGGTCACAACGAGACCGCGCCGCTCCAAAGATTTCAGCGCGGCGGTGAGCGTCGTGCGATCCATCGCGAGAAAGGCTGCGACTTCACCCATTTTCGGCGCGGCGACCGCATTCAGCATCATCATCAACGAGAATTGGCCGTTGGTGAGGCC
>JAGWTA010000035.1 GCA_028869185.1 Hyphomicrobiales bacterium | reverse complement strand
TTGCGCAGAGCGGCCGCCTGCGTTATCCCGCGCTCTCCTGGAGGGGTGGCCGAGTGGTTGAAGGCGCACGCCTGGAAAGTGTGTATACGGGAAACCGTATCGCGGGTTCGAATCCCGCTCCCTCCGCCATATGATCGCGCAAACTTGTCGCCAAGTCTCAAGTTGCGCCCGGCCAAGCGCCGGCGCATGGCGGCGCGATGGCCCGCAATAACGTTCCATTGAAAAGAGCGAGCGAGGCGGGCCAGGCAACCGGGACGAAGCCGCAATCGTCAGCGCCGCCGCCAAGCGCAAGCTGGGCGCATTCCGCGGCGGAGAGCTGCCGCGGAGTATGAATGGTCATTTCGTTTCAACGTTTGAGATGTCGCTTAGCGCGCTGTCGAGCGTCGGCGCAGGAGAAGGATTACGAGATAGAGATGAGTCCATAAAAGGGCGGGCACGACCAGGATCGGTATAAAGAAGGCGCCGGAGAGATGCGGCGGCACTTCGTAGCGCGATCCCGTCGCGAATGCGTGGAGGAGATCCGAGACGCCGACGACGCTGAACAGCCAGAGAGCGGGACGGAACAACAAGGTGTTGCGCAACGCAAGGGCGAGCAGAGCAAGAACTGCGGAGGCGACGTCGCCCCAGGCGGCAGAGACAGCCCAGTCCCCGTTGAGACCTGCGCCTGTGACGCCGGGCGCGATGAAGCTAAGGCCGATATAACGGAAAGCGTGCATGTAGAGCACTGGTTCGCTGGACGTCTGCAGGTCGTTCCGGACAAGCCACGGCCAGAAATACCGACGCAGCACGAGCCCCCAAACAACAAGACCAAACATTACGCCAAGGATAAAAGGAAAGGTTTGGGGGTTCATCGGGAGCTCGCATTCGGCCAAGGATCGCGCAGGAAACCTGCGATGGTGATGAGCGCGCCAAGGGCGACGCCGGCTGCAATGACGCCGTAGCTTGCGGAGAGACCGACGATTTGCAGGCGCACGAGCGCGACCGCAGCAAGCGCGAGCGCCACGCGAGAAAAGGTGGCGATCATTGGCCAGAAGATGCGTCGCGCCCCCTGGCCCGCGAAATAGAGCTCCATTGCGATTGCGTTCAGCGCATAGGTCGGAGCGACGATCGAGAGATAGTCAGAGCCTGCCGCTATCACATTTGGATCGCGTGTGAAGATCGACAGCCACAGGGTTGGCCACAGGGCGATCAGGAGGCCGAAGGCGCCGAGGGGCGCGGCGACGAAAACGGCGTTCGTCAGCGCGACGGCGCGGGCGCGACGCACGTCTCCTGCGCCGATCGACATGCCCACCAGCGTCACGGCGGCGGCGCCGAAGCCGAAGAGGATGGGCACGAGCAGCGTGTCGAGACGCGCGGCGACGCCATAACCGGCGATTGCGCTCTCGCCATAGGCGCCGGCCGCCGCCGTCGCGGCAGTCAGCGCCAGCGCGGACATCAAAGCGTTGAGACTGGACGGCAGGCCGATCGCCAGAATTTCCGCAAATTTCGCCCGCGACAGCGGGTGCGGGGCAAGTCGCAGCGTCGCGCCCGGACGACGCAGATAGACGAGCAGGACAAACAAGCCGCCGACGCTGGTCACAGCCTGCGCGACGCCAGCGCCAGCGACGCCCAGCCCCGGCCAGCCGAAAGCGCCGGCGATCAGCGCGGGAGAGATCGCAAGGCCAATGCATACACTGCCCGCTATCGTGAGGGCTGGCGCCTTCACGTTGCCGGCGCCTCTGAGCGCCGCCTGAACCAACACGAGAGTCCAGCTCGCGACGGCGGCGCCGAACAGGATATTGGAATAAATGATCGCGCCGCTCAGCACCGCGCCTGCGCCGCCAAGCGCCCGGTATAATCGCGGCCCCAAGCTCCAGGCGAGCCCGGTCGTGAGGGCGCCGAAGGCCACGCCAAGCAAGATGGCGTGCCAGAGCAGGCTTTCGGCCGCCGCCTGGTCGCCCCGGCCGCGAGCGCGGGCAATGGCCGATGAGACGCCGCCGCCGATGCCGCCATTCGACACCATGGTGACGAGAAGCGCGACCGGGACGACGAGCGACGCGGCTGCAACAGCCTCCGTTCCCAGCGAACTGACGAAATAGGTCTCGGTGATGTTGAGCGCCGTGATCATGAACATCACGGCCACGGTCGGCAAAGCAAGGCGCGCGAGCGGCTTCAAGAGCGCAGGCTGGATCAGGCGGCTTTCGCGATCGAAGCGCGATACGGGACTTTCGGCCGAAGCGGCGGGCGGCATGTTCATTAGTAATGAATATCTTTAATCATTACTACTTGTCAATGAGTATCGAAAATCGTAACCCGTGCACATGCCTAGCAAGGAACCCGTCATTCGAACCCGGGGCGAGCGCGGACCTGCCGAGCACGAGCGACGCCGGCAAATTCTCGAGGCGGCGCACGAACACTTCCGGCAATATGGGTTCGGCAAGACATCCGTCGCCGACCTTGCTGGCGCGATTGGCGTTACGCCCGCCTATGTCTACCGGTTCTTCGACTCCAAGCGTGCGATCGGCGAAGCGATCTGCGCGGAGACGCTCGGCATTATCATCGCGCGGCTGAACGCGATGGCGGCCGAACCAATCAGCGCCAGCGAGAAGCTGCAGCGTTTCTACGGAATCGTGCTCGAAGGCGGCTGCGACCTGCTGCTGCACGAGCGCAAGATGCACGATCTGGTGCTGAACGCCGTCACGCAACATTGGGATTCTGTCGCCGGCTACCGCGCCGCGCAGGTCGAACTCTTGCGCGGCATCGTCGCGCAGGGGCGGGCGAGCGGCGAATTCGAGACTGAAACAGAACTCCAAGACATCGTGCGGGGCCTTGCGCAGTCCGTCGTGCCCTTTGCCCATCCCCTGCTGCTCGAAGACCGCGACATCGCAGAACTGCGTTCGGGCGCCGCAATCGCGGCCCGCATGGCCCTGCGTTCGCTGCGGCGCTGAGCTGGCGCCGGGCCCGTCGCGCCTTTGCGCGCACGAGAATAAGGCGCCGGCCGCCCGGACACGCGCCAGCCATCGCGCCGGGCCTTGCGGAAACCCTGTTGCGATCCCTAAGTGACAGGCGCCGCGACGGGTGCGGCCTGAGGGACTTGGTTTGGACAACAGGAATTCGGACGGCGGCCGCAAGGGTTGGCGCGCCACCACCATCGTGCTCGTCCGCAAGGGCGGCAAGACAGCGATCGCAGGCGACGGCCAGGTGTCGCTCGGCCAGACGGTGATGAAGGGCAACGCGCGCAAGATCCGCCGCCTCGGCAAGGGACAGGCGATCGCCGGTTTCGCCGGCGCGACCGCCGATGCTTTCGCGCTGTTCGAGCGGCTCGAAGCCAAGCTCGAACAGTTTTCAGGCCAGCTCACCCGCGCGGCCATCGAAATGGCGAAGGACTGGCGCACGGATCGCTATCTGCGTCGGCTGGAAGCGATGCTGCTGGTGGCGGACGCGCAAACGGCGCTGCTGATCTCGGGAACCGGCGACGTCATCGAGCCGGAAACGGTCGAGCATGGCGCGGTGATGGCCATCGGCTCGGGCGGCAATTATGCGCTGGCGGCCGCGCGCGCGATGCTGGACACGGACAAGGACGCCGAGACGATAGCGCGGCGCGCGCTCGAAATCGCCGCCGACATCTGCGTCTACACCAACCACAATATCGTGATCGAAACGATCGACGCGCGAGGCTGAGATGAGCGATTTTTCCCCGCGCGAGACCGTTTCGGAGCTCGACCGCTACATTGTCGGCCAGAACGAGGCCAAGCGCGCCGTCGCGATTGCGCTGCGCAACCGCTGGCGCCGCGCAAAGCTGCAGGGCGCCATGCGCGAAGAGGTCTTGCCGAAGAACATTCTGATGATCGGGCCGACAGGCTGCGGCAAGACGGAAATCGCACGGCGCCTCGCCAAGCTTGCGCAGGCGCCCTTCCTGAAGGTGGAGGCCACGAAATTCACCGAAGTCGGCTATGTCGGACGCGATGTCGAGCAGATCATCCGCGACCTTGTCGAAGTCGCGATTGCGCTGAACAAGGACAAACAGCGCGCACAAGTGCGCGCCAAGGCCGAAGAGGCCGCGCAGGAGCGCATCGTCACTGCGCTCGTTGGCGTCAACGCTGCGCCCGCCACGCGCGATTCCTTTCGCCGCATGCTGCGCGCCGGCGAAATGGAAGACAAGGAAATCGAGATCGAGATTGCGCCCACAGGTCCGCAAAATCCCTTCATGGAATTGCCCAACATGGGCGCCGGCTCCATCGGCGCGATCAATCTCGCCGATCTGTTCAAGGGCGGCGCCAAGCCGCGCCGCAAGCGCCTGAAAGTGGCCGATGCGCGCGAACCGCTGTTCGCCGAGGAAGCCGACCGGCTGATGGATCAGGACGCCATCGTGCAGGACGCGCTACGCGACGCCGAAGCCAACGGGATCGTGTTTATCGACGAGATCGACAAGATCTGCACGCGCGAGGGACGCGGCGGGGAGGTTTCGCGCGAGGGCGTGCAGCGCGACCTGCTGCCCTTGATCGAAGGCACAACGGTGGCCACCAAGCACGGGGCGGTGAAGACCGATCACATCCTGTTCATCGCGTCCGGCGCGTTTCATGTCGCCAAGCCTTCCGACCTGCTGCCGGAATTGCAGGGCCGCCTGCCGATCCGCGTCGAACTCGCCTCGCTGTCGGAGACGGATTTCGTGCGGATCCTCAACGAAACGGAAGCCAGTCTGCCGCGCCAGTATGTGGCGCTGCTGGGCACCGAAGGCGTGACGCTGGATTTCACCGCCGACGGCGTGGAGGCCATCGCCTCCTATGCCGCGCGCATCAACACGACCGTGGAAAATATCGGCGCGCGACGCTTGCAGACCGTGATGGAGCGCGTTCTGGAAGATGTCAGCTTTCACGCGCCCGACATGGACGGCCAGCGCGTGACGATCGACCGCGCCTTCGTCGACCGGTCGATTGGCGACATAGCCCGCAATGTCGATCTCAGTCGTTTCGTCCTGTAGGAAACGCGCGGCTGCTCAGCCGCGCAGCGATTCCATCTTCTGGTGGAACGCGCAGATGCGCGGCGCGATGTCGGAGCGAAACCGCTTGCCGTTGAACACGCCGTAATGACCGACATCGGCCTGCAGATGATGCAGGCGGCGGTTGTCGGGAATGCCGGTGCAAAGATCCTGCGCGGCGAGCGTCTGGCCGACGCCTGAGATGTCGTCCTTCTCGCCTTCCACCGTCATCAGGCCGACGCGGCGAATGGCGCCGAGATCGAGCAATTCGCCGCGATGGCGGAATTCGCCCTTGGGCAGCGCGTGCCGCACGAAAACCTGTTCGATGGTTTGCAGATAGAATTCGGCGGTCAGATCCATGACCGCGAGATATTCGTCGTAAAATTCGCGGTGCTTTTCCGCCGAATCGCCGTCGCCTTCCACGAGATGATTGAACATTTCGACATGCGCATTGACGTGGCGGTCGAGGTTCATCGCCATGAAACCGGACAGTTGCAGGAAGCCGGGATAAACCAGCCGCCCGGCGCCGGGATAGGGAAACGGCGCCATGTGGATGCAGTTGCGGCGGAACCAGTCGGCGCCGCGATCCTCGGCGAGCTTGTTGACCGCAGTGGGGCTGCGACGCGTGTCGATGGGGCCTCCCATCAGCGTCATGCTTTTGGGCGTATGCGGATTGTTGTGCATTTCCATCGCCGCCATCGCGGCGAGGACGGGAACGGACGGCTGGCAAACAGCGACCAGATGCAGCGGAATTTCCGGATCGTGCAGCGCTTCGCACATCTGCACCACGTAATCGATGTAATCGTCGAGATCGAACTTGCCGGCCGAAAGCGGCGTCATGCGCGCATCGACCCAATCGGTGATGTAGACGTCATGCGTCGGCAGGAACGTCTCGACCGTGCCGCGCAGCAAGGTTGCATAATGGCCGGACATGGGTGCGACGACCAGCAGCCGCGACTGACGCGGCGCATCTGCGGGAAGCTCGCGCCTGAAATGCAAAAGCTGGCAGAAGGGCTGCGCCCAGACGACTTCCTCGGTCACCGCAACCTCGCGGCCGCCAACGGAGGTCGAGCGCAGGCCGAATGCGGGTTTGCCGTAGCGGCGCGTGACGCGCTCGAACAATTCCGCCGATGCCGCGATGTTGCGGCCAAACAGCGTATGCGACCAGGGATTGAAGGGATTGGAGGCCAGACGGCGCGTCGCTTCCGAAACGGCGCGGGCCGGCGCCAGCGCCATATGGGCGATTTCGTACATCTGGTATGAATAGCGATCCATCGTCATCCTCGCAGACCCCTATTGTCGGACCCGATCCGTTTAAGTCTAGTGAATAACATTTCGTAGCGTTAACAGTTCAGCGCTGACACGAGGGACAAAAAAACGTCGACCGTCCGGCATGTGTCGCGCGTTGCACGAGGCCCTTGCAGCCGCGCGTCGCGCAGGGCGCGCCCTCGCGGTCATAGACGCGGAAACGGTGCTGGAAATAACCGGGCTTGCCGTCAGCGCCGGAAAAATCGCGCAGGGTCGAGCCGCCGGCCGCGATCGCCTCCTGCAAAACCGCGCGGATGCTGCGGGCGAGCGTTGCAGCTTCCGCCTTGCCGAGATCGGCGCCGCGCCGATCGGGCGAGAGTCGCGCGCGGTGCAGCGCCTCGCAGACATAGATATTGCCGAGGCCCGCGATCAGCCGCTGATCGAGCAACGCCGCCTTCAATGGCGCGCGCGAGGCGCCGATGCGCTTGCGCAGGGCGGCGCCCGTGAGCGGCGGTTCGAGCGGCTCAAGCCCGATGCCGCTGAAGCGCGGATGAGCGGCGAGCTGTTCCAGCCGCTCGACAAACATGAAGCCGAAACGCCGCGGGTCGTTGTAGATGACCGATGCGCCGCCTTCGAGATGCAGCAGCACATGGTCATGCGCGGCAAGGCGCGCGGTCTCATAATACAAGCCCGCCAGAGGCGCGCCGCCCTCGATGCGAAACGAGCCGCTCATGCCCAGATGCGCCACGAGCGCATCGCCGGAGTCGAGGCGCGCAACGAGATATTTGGCGCGCCGCTCCAGCTTTTCCACGCGCCGGCCGGCGAGGCGGTCCGCAAAGTCGGGCTGAAAGGGAAACCGCAGATCCTTGCGCCGCAATTCGACGCGCGCGATCCTTGCGCGCTCCAGCGCCGGAATGAGGCCGCGCCGCGTGGTCTCAACCTCCGGCAATTCGGGCATGTTAACTCCGTTCGACGCTTTTTGACTCTTTTCCCGCCGGCTCTTACCTATGCCGCGCCCGGAAGAGCTATGATCGGCTTTCGAGAAAGCAACACCAATGAGCCGCAGCGACAACGCCCCGTCAACCGAAACCGATTTCGGCTATTCCCGCGTCCGGCTGGACCGGAAGCAGGCGATGGTGGACGACGTTTTTCACGCCGTCGCCGACCGCTACGACCTGATGAACGATCTCATGTCGGCCGGGCTGCATCGCGAATGGAAGAATGTCTTCGTCTCGATGGCCCATCCCTCGCGCGCACGCGATTGGCGCCATATCGATGTGGCGGGCGGCACGGGCGATATCGCTTTCCGCATCGCCGAGCAGGACAACGCCCGCGCGCATACAACGGTTGTCGACATCAATTCGGACATGCTGCGCGTTTGCCGGGCGCGCGCGGAAAAGCTCGGCTTTTCCGACCGTGTGGAAACGGTCGAGGCGAATGCAGAGGATCTGCCCTTCGCCGACGGCTCGTTCGACCTCTACACAATCGCCTTCGGCATCCGCAACGTGCCGCGAATCGACAAGGCCTTGAGCGAAGCGCGGCGCGTCCTGAAAAAGGGCGGACGCTTTTTGTGCCTTGAATTCTCGCAGGTCGACCTGCCGTTTCTCGACCGGCTCTACGAACAATATTCGTTTCGCGTCGTGCCGCCGATGGGCCGCGCGATCACGGGAGACGCCCATCCCTACCGCTATCTCGTGGAATCGATCCGCAAGTTCCCGAGCGCCGACGATTTCCGCGACATGATCGCCGCGGCGGGCCTCGCGCGCGCCTCCTACACCAAGCTGACCGGCGGCGTGGTGGCCATTCACAGCGGCTGGAATCTTTAAGACGATGGTTTCGCCCCTCGGATTCTGGCGCATTCTGCGACTGGGGCGCGCCGGCTTCATCATGGCGCGCGAGGGCGTTTTTCTCGATATCGATCCGGCGATCGCGCCGCCAGCGCTACAGCCGTTTTTCCCGCTGCTGACGCGCCTCGCCAAAAAGGGCGCGCGCAACCGCGCGGATGCGTTGGCCGCCGCCATGACGCGGCTCGGCCCATCCTACGTCAAGCTCGGGCAGTTTCTGGCGACGCGCCCCGATGTCGTGGGCATGCGCGCCGCACGCGGCCTCGAAGCCTTGCAGGACCGCATGCCGCCCTTCCCGCGCGAGGAGGCGATCAGGATCGTCGAGGCGGCTTTCGGCGCGCCGCTTGCGCAAACCTTTGCGACATTCGGCGAGCCGGTGGCGGCCGCCTCGATCGCGCAAGTGCATCGCGCCACGGTCAAGGACGAGGACGGCGAACGCGCCGTCGCCGTCAAGATCATGCGGCCTGGCATCGAACGCCGCTTCAGGCGCGACCTTGCAGACATGGCCTATGCTGCGCAGCTGGCCGAAAGAAATTCGGCAGAGGCGCGCCGCTTGCGCCTCGGCGAGGTGGTCGAAACGGTCGCGCGCTCGGTCAAGCTCGAAATGGACTTCAGGCTGGAAGCCGCCGCCGCGTCCGAGTTTGCGCAAAACGTCGGCGCGGATGATGAATTCCGCGTGCCGCAGGTCGACTGGGTTCGCACCGCGCGCGATGTCCTGACCTCCGAATGGATCGACGGCGTGCCGCTGTCGGATATTGCGGCGCTGCGCGCGGCCGGGTTTGATCTGCCCAAGCTCGGGCGCGAGGTGATCCAGTCCTTTTTGCGCCACGCGGTGCGCGACGGCTTCTTTCACGCCGACATGCACCCTGGCAATCTGTTCGCCGACAGAAACGGCAAGGTCACAGCCGTGGATTTCGGCATCATGGGCCGGCTCGGCCCCGCCGAGCAACGTTTTCTGGCGGAAATTCTCTATGGCTTCATCACCAAGGATTACATGCGCGTCGCGCGCGTTCATTTCGAAGCCGGTTATGTGCCCAAAACACAGAATGTGGCGGAATTCGCGCAGGCGATCCGCGCCATCGGCGAGCCAATCCACTCGCGCACGGCCGATCAGATTTCCATGGCGAAGCTTTTGACGCTGCTGTTCGAAATCACCGGCCTGTTCGACATGCGCACGCGCACCGAACTTGTGCTGCTGCAAAAAACCATGGTCGTCGTCGAGGGCGTGGGACGCTCGCTCGATCCGCAGCTCAACATGTGGAAGACCGCCGAGCCGGTGCTGGCGGACTGGATCGCCGACAATCTCGGGCCCGCCGGCAAGATGCGCGATGCTGGCGATGCGCTGGGCAATCTCGCGCGGGCGCTGCAACGCGCGCCGCAGATGATGGATCGCCTCGAGGCGCTGGTCGAAAACATGAATGCGGCGCAGATGCAGGGCGTGACGCTTTCGCCCGAAACGGTTGCGGCGTTGCAGAATGCGCAAACGCGCGCGAACCGCTGGACGGGCTGGCCTCTGTGGCTTGCCGCGGCGTTGGCCGTTTACATGCTGTTGCGTTAGCGATTCAGTTTCGCAAATTTTTCGCGCAACGAAAATTTCTCATTTGTGCGCAGTATGGTTTTTGTAGCGCCGCGCTTCGGCTTGGACTACAATCGAATCATGCGGCAATATCGAAATGTCGACCCACAGCGCGCGACGCATGCGCTGGAGGTTCGACACGATGACGAAATCTATCGAATCGAGATCAAGCGCGTGGCCACGGCCCGCCGTTTTATTTTGCGCGTGCGCAATGCAACGCGCGACGCCGTGCTGACCATGCCGCAGCGCGCGGCGCTGAAAGATGCGCGCGATTTCGCCGAGCGGCATGCGGCCTGGGTTGGCGCGCGTTTGCGGCGCTTGCCGGAAAGCGTGCCTTTTGTCGACGGCGCGCTCATTCCCTTGCGCGGGATCGACACGCGCATCGTGCATAATCCGCTGGCGCGCGGCGCTGTTGCGCAGGGCGAAAGCGACGGCGCGCCGGCGCTGCATGTTTCGGGCGATGCGCCGCACATCGAGCGGCGCGTGCGCGACTGGCTGAAGGCGCAATGCCGCGCCGACCTGGAAGACGCCGTCGACTTTTACGCCCGCGCGATCGGCCGCGCTGCGCCGCGCATCGCGTTGCGCGATACGACGAGCCGATGGGGCTCCTGTTCTTCGACCGGCGCTCTGTCTTTTTCATGGCGCCTCATTCTCGCGCCGCCCGACGTGCTGCGCTATCTGGCCGCGCATGAAGTCTGCCATCTCGTTCACATGGATCATTCGGACAAATTCTGGGATCTGTGCCGCTCCATCTGTCCGGAAACGGACATGGGCGAGGCGTGGCTGAAAGCGCGCGGCGTGCAATTGCACCGGTTCGGCGCGACCTAGCGCGGCAATGCCCTCATTGCGAAGCGCGGCGCGACGAAGCAATCTATCCTGCTTGCGCTGCAAGCAAAGACGGCTGAACGACGCCTGCTCATTTTGCAACGGCGCTGGATGGATTGCTTCGCTGCGCTCGCAATGACGGGCGCGAGATTACGTCCGCACAAACGTCAAATAGGCCGAGGTTCGGCCTTCGCGCCGCGCTTTTTCCTCGTAGCGCGTCGGCGCCCAATCGGGATACGCGTCCAGGAAATCGGCCGGACATTCCGCGCGCCAGACAAAATCCCGCGATCGCGCGACATGGGCGAGCGTCCAGCCGACATAATCGTCAATGTCGGATGCAAAGCGCCACGGCGCGCCGGGTTTGAGCACGCGCGCCAGTTCGGCGATGAATGCGTCCGAAACGATGCGGCGCTTTTTCTGACGGCGCTTCGGCCAGGGATCTGGATAAAGCAGTTCGGCGCTGTCGAGGCAGGCGTCTGGCAGCGTGCGCAAAAGATCGCGCGCATCGCCATTGTGCAGGCGCAGGTTTGTCAGTTCGTGTTCTTCCGCGCCCGCCAGCGCCTTGGCCATGCCGTTGACGAATGGCTCACAACCGATGAAGCCGGCCTCGCGCGCCGCAGCGGCGCGGGCGATCAGACGCTCGCCCCCGCCAAAGCCGATTTCCAGATGCAATGCAGACGCGGCGCCGGAAAACAACGCGACCGGATCGAGCGCGCCGCGCGTCACGTCAACCGCAAGACGCGGCAAAAGCTCCGCCATCAGACTTGCGTGATGATCGCGGAGCTTCTTGCCCTTGCGTCTGCCGTAGAGGCCTTTCAGAACTGCGCCTTGAGCTTGTCGGCGAGGTCGGTCTTCTCCCAGGAGAAGCCGCCATCCGATTCCGACGCGCGGCCGAAATGGCCGTAGGCGGACGTGCGGGCGTAGATCGGGCGGTTGAGCTTGAGATGCTCGCGAATGCCGCGCGGCGACAGGCGCATGGCCTGCATCAGAACGTCTTCCAGCTTGCCCTCGTCGACTTTGCCCGTGCCGTGCAGGTCAGCGTAGATCGACAAGGGATCGGCGACGCCGATCGCATAGGAGAGCTGCAGCGTGCAGCGGTCGGCAAGACCCGCCGCCACGACATTCTTGGCGAGGTAGCGCGCAGCGTAAGCCGCGGAGCGGTCCACCTTCGTCGGGTCCTTGCCAGAGAAGGCGCCGCCGCCGTGCGGCGCCGCGCCGCCGTAAGTGTCGACGATGATCTTGCGGCCCGTGAGCCCGCAGTCGCCGTCAGGACCGCCGATGAAAAACTTGCCGGTCGGATTGATGTGCCAGACGGTCTTGCCGTTGACCCAGCCCTCGGGCAGCGCTTTCAGCACATAGGGCTCGACGATGTGGCGGATGTCTTCGGACGTCAGGTCCTCAACGACATGCTGGTGCGAGACGACGATCTGCGTGACGCCGACAGGCTTGCCGTTTTCATAACGCACCGTCACCTGGCTCTTGGCGTCGGGACCAAGCTTGGCGGCATCGCCCTTGCCGGCGCGGCGCGCGTCGGACAGCGCCTTCAAAATCTTGTGCGAATAATGGATGGGCGCCGGCATGAGGTCGGGCGTTTCGCGGCAGGCGTAGCCGAACATGATGCCCTGATCGCCCGCGCCCTCGTCCTTGTTGCCGGCCGCATCGACGCCCTGGGCGATGTCGGCGGATTGCGCGTGCAGCAGGACTTCCACTTCATTATTCTTCCAGTGGAAGCCGTCCTGCTCGTAGCCGATGTCCTTCACCGCGTCGCGAATGACAGTTTCCAGCTCGCGCTTCTCGATCTTGGGGCCACGCACTTCGCCCGCGACAACAACGCGGTTGGTGGTGGCGAGCGTCTCGCAGGCGACGCGGATCTGGTAGGGATCGATGCCTTCCTCAGCGCCGCGGCGGAAATACAGATCGACGATTTCGTCGGAGATGCGGTCGCAGACCTTGTCGGGATGGCCTTCGGACACGGATTCGGACGTGAAGAGATAATTCTGGCGCGCCAAAGCGGCCTCCTGCGAGGTTGCGAAGCGCGGCTTTTTGCCCGGCGCGTTCGTTATGTCAAGCGAAAAGCGCGATAGCGTTCGTTTAAACGAACGGTCAGTCCTCGCGTTCCGTCTCGGCGATCGCTGCGACGAGATCGACGATGCGCCGTCTGAGGCGATGGCTCTTCACACGGGCGAAAGCCCGGTTCATCGCCAGCGCGTCGGCCGGCGCCTGCGCTTCGAATGCGGGAGCCTCTGCTTCGGCAAAACCGGGCGCGCCCTTGGCCGCGAGGCCATCGAAAAAGAAATTCGGTTCGACCTTCAGCAAGCGCGCGATGGCGAAAAGCTGGCCTGCGCCAATGCGATTTTGGCCTTTTTCGTATTTTTGCACCTGCTGGAAGGTCACGCCGATTTCGTTGCCCAATTTTTCCTGACTGATGCGCAACTGCATCCGCCGGCTGCGGATGCGCAGTCCGACGTGGATGTCGAGGAAGGACGTTTTGCTGTTGTCTTTGTCCATCAGACGATCGAATCAATACGCTTTTCGGCGATGCAAGAAAGACATGACGAAACATGCGCCAAGCATAACAAGCGTCGCTGCCCAGGGCCGTCCCGAAAACAATGTCGCCGGTCCGGGCTTAGGTAGAAGCGAATCAATAACGCCTGCGACGCCCAGCGGCAATTGCCGAACGATTCTGCCGTAGGGGTCGATGACTGCCGAAATTCCGGTATTCGCCGCTCGAACAAGGGGAAGACCTTCCTCGATCGAGCGTAATCGCGCCTGTGCGAAATGTTGATAAGGGCCCGCGCTGGAGCCAAACCAGGCGTCATTCGTGATGTTGAGGAGGAAGGCCGGGCGGGCGGTCTGGCCGGATTCGCCTTGCGGCCCGACCTCGCCGGGGAAGATCGCCTCGTAGCAGATCAGCGGCTCGAAGGGCGGCAGGCCGGGGAGCGCGATCGCCCGGCGCAAGGTTCCAGCCCGGAAGCCGGCGGGGGCGGAGACGAACTGGCGCAGCCCCAGCATCGAAAGAAAGCGTGCGGCTGGCAGATATTCGCCGAACGGCACGAGATGGGTCTTGTCGTAGGTCGCCGCGATATGGCCGTCCGGGCCGATCGCCATCAGCGAATTATAGGCGCGCAGGTCGCCACGCTCGCCTTCGACGCGCACCGCGCCGGTCAGCAGCGTCGTGCGGCCAGCCAGGGCCGAAGCGATCATGCTGAGCGCCTGCGGCTCGCGATTGAGCGCGAAGGGAAAGGGCGATTCGGGCCAGACGAGAACCGTCGCATTGGCGAGGCCAGCCGTTTGCGGCGAGGTCGCGCGATCGGACAATTCGAGATAGGAGCGCAAAAGATCCTGGCCGGGCGTCGCATGCAGCTTGGCGCCCTGGGCGATATTGGGCTGCATCAGACGCAGCCGCACCGCCGGCGTCATCCCCACTTCGCCTGTCGTCAGCCGGATTGCGCCAAAGGCGGCGAGCGCTGCAAGAAAAACGCCCGCTGCGGTCAACGGCAATCGCAGCGTCAGCGCGCGGCCCGGCTCGTCGACGCGCAAGGCCGGCAGCGCGAAGATGAAGACCGCCAGAATCGTCAGCCCGTAAAGACCGATCATCGAGGCGATCTGGGCGAGCGGCAGCCATTGGCCGAGCGCCATGCCGTAAGCGTTCCACGGGAAACCCGTGAAGAGGTGGCCGCGCGCCAGCTCCGACAGGCCAAGGCCGAAGGCGAGCGCGAAAATGCGCGCCAGGCCCGGCCGCCACAAAAGCGAGGCGACGACAAAGCCGAACGCAGGGAAAAATGCGAGAAGAGCGGGAAGGCCGAGAACGCCGAGCGGCAGCGCCCAGGCGAATTTGTCGGCCTCGACCAGAAAGGCTTCGCCCAGCCACCACAGGCCTGCCACGAAATAACCGAAGCCGATCAGCCAGCCGGCGCTGAAGGCCGAGCGCAGACGCGACAGCGATAGGGCGCGCTCATCGGGAAAGCGCGCGCCTGCGCCATCGAGCAGCCAGACCGCAACCGTCATGGGAACAAACATTGCGGGAAAGAAACCAACCGGCGGCAAGGCGAGAGCGCCCAGCGCTCCCGACAACATGGCGATCCACGCCCTCCGCCAGCCTGTCGCCAGCATCACGGCGTCGGCCCATCGTCTGAAATTCATGCTTGATCCGGCGACTCTGCGGCTGGCGGTGGAACGGAAAGACGCAGACGCACACGTTTGACGCGCCTTGGATCGGCGTCGACAATTTCAAACTCGACCGGCAGCGCATCGGACCGCACGATTTCGCCGCGCGCGGGAACGCGCCCGGCGATCGCTGCGACGAGCCCGCCGAGCGTATCAATATCCGATTCCTCGGCAAGCGCGGAAAAATCTACGCCGGTCGCCTCGTGCGCGTCGTCCAGGTTGGCGCGCGCATCGGCGATATATTCCCGCTCGTTGACGAAATCGACGCGCGGCGTCTCGTCGAGATCGTGCTCGTCCTCGATGTCGCCCACAATCATCTCGACAACATCTTCGATCGAGACGAGCCCGTCGGTGCCGCCATATTCGTCGATGACAAGCGCCATATGCGTTCGGCTGGCCTGCATTTTCACAAGCAGATCGAGCGCTGGCATGGAAGGCGGCGCGAACAGGACCGGCCTGATGATGCCGGCTTTTTCGAGCGGCAGCGAAAAGTCGATTCCGCCAAGGCGCGGGGCGCGCCCATCGACCGCGCCGGCCTGACGGGCGAGATAATCGACCAGATCGCGGATATGAATCATGCCGCGCGGATCATCGAGCGTGTCGCCATGCACGGGCAGGCGCGAGTGGCCAGCCGTGCGAAACACGTTCAGCACCTCGGCAAGCGTCGCGTCGACGCCGGTGGCGATAATATCGGCGCGCGGCACCTTGATGTCGTCGACGCGCTGCTCGTGCAGATCGAGCACGTTGCGCAGGATCGCCCGCTCCTGCGGCGAAAAATCGCCCTCCTCGCCGCCGGTCTGTTCGAGCGCGTCCTCGATATCCTCGCGCAGCGAAGCCGAGCCGATTCCGAACGCATCGCGGATGCGATCGATCAACCGCGTGCGGCCATTGTCGTCATGGGCTGCGCTCATGCGGCCTTCTCCGCATAAGGGTCGGCTATGCCAAGAGAGGCCAGCGCGCGACGCTCGCAATCCTCCATTTCTGCGGCTTCCTCGTCGGATTCGTGGTCGTATCCGCACAGATGCAGGGCGCCGTGCACGGCCATATGCGCGAGATGGTCAAGCAGCGTCTTGCCCTCTTCCTGCGCCTCGCGCGCAACCGTCTCGTAGGCGATGGCGATGTCGCCGAGCGACTGAGCGCGCATCGGGCCGGTCGATGGAAAGGACAGGACATTGGTCGGCTTGTCCATGCGGCGAAACGAGAGGTTGAGCCGGTGCATTTCGGCGTCGTCGCAGAGCAGCACGGCGATTGCGGCATCGCCGGTCTCGCGCGCCTGCGCCCGCGCGGCCTCGATCGCGCGCGTCACAACCGCCTGCGCCTCGCGCACCGCGTCCCATTGCGGGGCGCTGACGACAATGTCGGTTTGCCCGCTCATCGCTTCTCGGCTTCGCCGCGCGCAGCGACGTCCGCTTTGGCGTAGGCGTCGACGATGCGGCGCACGAGATCGTGACGCACGACATCGCCTTCGCGAAAGATCACATGGCCGATGCCCTCGACGCCGCTCAGCAGGTTGATGGCCTGAACCAGTCCCGACTTCTGGCCGGGCGGCAGGTCGATCTGGGTCGGATCGCCGGTGATGATCATGCGCGAGCCCTCGCCGAGGCGCGTCAGAAACATTTTCATCTGCATGGTCGATGCGTTCTGCGCTTCGTCCAGCAGCACGCAAGCGTTGGTCAAGGTCCGTCCACGCATGAAAGCGAGCGGCGCAACTTCGATCATGCCGGTCTGCATGCCGCGCTCGACCATGCGCGCGTCCATGAAATCCTGCAACGCATCGTAGATCGGGCGCAGATAGGGATCGACCTTCTCGCGCATGTCGCCGGGCAGAAAGCCCAGACGTTCGCCCGCTTCGACAGCCGGGCGCGACAGGATGATGCGCTCGACGGCGCCCTGCTCCAGCAGCGAGACGGCGTGACCGACCGCAAGCCAGGTCTTGCCGGTGCCGGCCGGGCCTTCGGCGAAAACCAGTTCGTATTTCTTGAGCGCTTTCAGATAGGCGCTCTGGGCGGCGGTGCGCGCACGCACGGATGCGCGCTTGCGGGTGCGGATTTCCTCGAAGGTCTTCGGGTTTTGTCCGTTGTCGCCCGGAAAAAGCTGACCCTGGTTGGCGCTTTCCTCAAGCGCGCCGTCAACATCGCCAAGGCCGATCGCGTGGCCGCCGGCTGCGCGCGCATAAAGATGTTCGAGCACGCGGCGCGTCTGTTCGGCGGCGCCTGGCTCGCCCTTCACCGTCACGAGATTGCCATTGGTGAAAGCGGTCACGCCAAGCTTGCGCTCGATCTTGGCCAGGTTCTGATCGTATTGGCCAAACACGATCGAGGCGATCCGGTTGTCATCGAATTGAATCGCCGTTTCCGTCTCGCCCTCGCGCAGGCGGGTCCGCATCTGGTCTTTTGCGCTCAAGCCGCTTTCTCCGCCTGATGAATGCGTCCGAAAAGGGAATTGGAGCCCGGCCGCTCGATGACGACGCGGCGCATCTGGCCGATGAGCGTCGCCGGCGCGTCGACATTGACGCTTTGCAGATAGGGCGACTTGCCGATGATCTGTCCAGCGTGACGGCCCGGCTTTTCGAACAGCACGTCGAATGTGCGGCCAATGCAGGCCTGATTGAACGCCACGCGCTGTTCCTCGAGGAGACCCTGAAGCGCGGCAAGGCGCGCCTTCTTCACATCTTCGGCGACCTGATCTGCGCGTTCGGCGCCGGGCGTGCCGGGACGCATCGAATATTTGAACGAGAAGGCGCTCGCAAAACCGATGTCGCGCACCAGCGCCATCGTCGCCTCGAAATCCTCATCCGTTTCGCCGGGAAAGCCGACGATGAAATCGGACGACAGCGCAATGTCGGGTCGCGCCGTGCGGATGCGCGCGATGAGATCGCGGTAAAGTTTGGCGTCGTGCCGGCGGTTCATCGCGCGCAGGATGCGGTCGGAGCCGCTTTGCACCGGCAGATGGAGATACGGGGCGAGCTTGGGCAGATCGCGATGGGCCTCAATCAGATCATCGCCCATGTCGAGCGGATGGCTGGTCGTGTAGCGCAAACGCACGATGTCCTTCATCTCGGAAAGACGCTCGAACAGGCGCGCCAGCGTCCAGCGGGTTGCGCCGTCCGCGAAAACATAGGCGTTGACGTTTTGGCCGATCAGCGTGATTTCGCGCACGCCCTGCGCGGCGAGCTGTTCGACTTCCGCAATGATTTCCGCGACGGGCCGCGATGTTTCGGGGCCGCGCGTGTAAGGCACCACGCAGAACGAGCAGAATTTGTCGCAGCCTTCCTGCACCGTGACGAAGGCCGTCGCATCGCCGCGACGGCGCGGGGCGCGGCGCGCCAGCTCGTCGAATTTTTCCTGGGTGTCGAATTCGCCGACGAAGGGGCGCGCGCCCTTGCGGACATCGTCCAGAACCTGAGGCAGGCGATGATAGGACTGCGGGCCGATGACGAAATCGACGGCGCCGGCGCGGCGCAGGATTTCTTCGCCCTCGGCCTGCGCAAGGCAGCCGGCGACGCCGACGACGAGGTTGCGCCCTTCGCGCGCGCGTTCCTCTTTCATCTGGCGGATGAGGCCGAGTTCGGAATAGATTTTTTCCGAGGCCTTCTCGCGAATATGACAGGTGTTGAGGACGATGATGTCGGCCTGATCCAGCTCGCTGCGCGCCGCAAAACCGGCCTCGCCCAGAAGGTCGCCGATGCGGCCGGAATCGTAGACATTCATCTGGCAGCCGTAGGATTTGACGAAACTGCCCGGCTTCTCGGTCACGCTGGCCTTTTCCCGATCCCTTGCGGGACTCAAATTTCCGATGGCCCGTTTATACAGGCGCAGGCGGCGAAAGAACAGGATTGGCGCAAAGGCAATCGGGGCCGCCGTCTTTGAGAACAGGCGCACGATCATGCTGGCGTCCGGTTTGGCGCGCTGCGCCATGCACAAGACGGCTCGTTTCGGCAAGGATTGCGCCGCGCGCGGCCCGCGCAGCCGCCTTTCGATCCGTTTTCCTTGAAAATTCAATCAGTTGAAGGAAGGTGACGCGGCATTCGGCGCCGCCGCTTCTGACAAGGGCCACGAGATGCGGGGCGAAGGTTTTTTCCCCGTGCCAGGCGACATTGGCGCGCCCTGCGCGGCCGAGCGGAAGGCCGTTTCGGCGCGTATAGGCGAGCGCGGCGGGGGCCAGCACGACATGAGCCAGATCGGCGCGACGGGCGAGCAGGTCGCGCGCGGCGGCGAAATGGGGCGCGTGAAAGCGCAGAAGGCGCGTGCCGTCGCCGGTTGTGGCTTCCGGAAACAGCACGACGCTGTCGCCCCGCGCCAGCGCATCGGCCATCGCCGCGTTGACGCCGGGGATCTGCCGTTTGCGGCCGCGCTCGACGAATAAGGCGCCATTGGCTTTGGCGAGCGGGCCGATGAGCGGCCATTGCGCGACATCGTGGCGGGCGAGGAAGCGGCACGGCGTCAGCGCGCCGAGCGCCAGAACATCCGTCCAAGACACGTGATTGGCGACGATCAGGGCGCCGGGCGGCGGCGATGCGCCCTCGACGACGACGCGCAGCCCGAGCAAGCGGCAGGCCGCGCGGCACAGGCCCATGCGCAGCGCCGCAGCGGGCCGCCGGAAGGGCGCCAGCACAAGGGCCGCGGGGAGCGCCAGCGCCAGAAGCGCGCCGATGAGAAAAAGACGAATCGCCGTCATGAGCCTTTCTTGCCAAGCCAATGCGACGAGACGAACACAAAACAGGCGTTGGGACAAAACCAGCTTGCGAAAGCGCACGTCACAGCAGGCGGCGCATCACCAGCGCGTCGGCGCGTTTTCCGTCCGCTTTCGCGTAATAGGCAAAACGCGAGCCAACCTGCGCGAAACCGAATCGCCGGTACAAGGCCAGGGCCGCGACATTGGCGCTGTCGACTTCCAGAAACAGCATCGCGGCGCCCGATTGCGCGAGACGGCCAAGATGAGTTTGCAGCAAGGCCGCCGCAGCGCCCGCGCCGCGCTTTTTGGGATGCGTGGCGATCGTGAGCACTTCGGCCTCGTCCGCCGCCCGGCGCGAGAGGACGAAGGCGGCGAGTTCGTCTTTCAGGAAAGCGCCGTCGGCGATGACCGCCGGATCCGCGATCAGGCGCGCGATCTCGCCTTCGTCCCAGGGGCTGGCGAAAGAAGCGCGATGGATTGCGGCGCAGGCGCCTGCCTGAGCCCCGGACAGCGGGCCGATGGATAGCTGCGGTTTCCGCCAGAACGTCACGCGCGGGGCGCCGCTGCGGACGCGGGAATCTTGACGTCCGGCGCCTTGAGGTAAAGCGGCCGGGCCGGCGCCGTTTCCGGGCTCGCTGCAGCCCCCAGACGCGCGACGAAGGCGATGTCGGGCGCGCCGGCGTCGGGCGCGGGCTCGCAGACGGCACCAGCGCTCCAGGCTTCGATGGCGATGGACATCGCGCCCGAGCCGGCGATGCGGATCGGCCCCTGGCCCAGCATGCGCGCGCCCTCGCGCGGACCGACGAGGCGGGGCGCGACGACCGGCTTGCCGTTTGCAACGGCCATGAGAAACACGCGGCCGTGGCGCGCGTCTATGGCGGCGGCGGCGACGGCGGCGGGAAAATCAACCACGATCGGCGCGCAATAAGCCGCAAGGCTCGAGACCCCGACAACCGGAACGCCTGCGGCAAGGCCAATCGCGCGCGCGGCGGAGAGACCGACGCGAATGCCCGTAAACGACCCGGGGCCGACCGTCACCGCGACCTTGCCGACCCGCTCGAGGCCGCCCGCCGCAGCGCAGACGCGCTCGATGACAGCGACGATCGCCTCGTCGTGGCCCCGCGCCATGGCGATCGATTCCTGCGCCAGCGTCGCGCCGGTCGCAGCGTCAAGAACGCAGGCCGCCGCGGCGCCAAGCGATGTGTCGATGGCCAGAATGTTCATACGAAAGCGTTTTTAGCGCGCAGGGCGGCGCCGTCAAATCTGCTCGACGGCCCGCACTTCCGGCACGAAATGGCGCAGCAGGTTCTGCACGCCGTTTTTCAGCGTGGCCGTGGAGGACGGGCATCCCGAACAGGCGCCCTGCATGGCGAGATACACCACGCCATCGCGGAAACCCCGGAAACGGATGTCGCCGCCATCGCCCGCGACGGCCGGCCGCACGCGCGTTTCGATCAGCTCCTTGATCTGCTCGACGGCCTCGGCATCCTTTTCGTCAAAAAACTCGTGCTCGGCCGCCGCCGCCCCGCCTTCGGCGAAGACCGGCCGGCCCGAGACGAAATGGTCCATCACCACGCCGAGAATATGCGGCTTCAGATGGGCCCATTCGCCATCGCTTTTGGTGACGGCGACGAAATCGGAGCCAAGAAACACCTGCGAAACGCCGTCGACCGCAAAAAGCGCGGCGGCCAGCGGCGAAGCGGCCGCCTCTGCGCCCGAGCGGAATTCGGCGACATGGGATCCGGCGACCTCGCGGCCGGGCAGGAATTTGAGCGTCGCCGGATTGGGTGTCGCCTCGGTCTGGATGAACATAACGCCTCCCGCGTATGGATATTAACGCTGAATTAAAGAGGTAGGCCGCAAAATCAAGCGTGCAAGGGCGTTTATGGCCCGTTCGCGCTATTGTGACTGCTGCATTTTGACGCGCGCCCGCACGCCTTCCATGGTTTCTACGAGCCCTTCTGTGCTGATCTCGGTCGTAATTACGAACTACAATTACGGCCGCTTCCTCAGCGAGGCGATCGAATCGGTTCTCGGCCAGAGCCATGCCGATGTCGAATGCCTCGTGGTGGACGACGGCTCGACGGACGAATCGCGCAGCGTCATCGAAAAATATCCGGCCGTTCGAGCGATCTTCAAAAGCAATTCCGGCCAGGCGCAAAGTCTCAAGATGGGCGCGGCCGCCGCACGCGGGGAGGTCATCGTCAGCCTGGACGCCGACGATTATCTTTACCCCGACGCCTGCAGCACGATCGCCGCGAACTGGGCGCCCGACCTGTCGTGCCTCAACTTTCGCCTCAAGGTCGATGGGCAGAGCTTCGAGAGCTGGCCCGTCGAGCCGTTTCTGGATTCGGGCCAGGGCGCATATCTGGCGCGCTATGGCTATTACCCCTCCGCGCCGATGAGCGGCAACGCATTCGCCGCCAGCTATCTGCGCGCGCTGCTGGACCGGGCCGAACATCTCGATGGCGACGGCGTCGACGCTTACCTGCTCTATTCGGCGCCCTTTTGCGGGCGCGTCAGCCATGTCGACAGGATCCTCGGCTATTACCGCACGCATGGCGGCAATGTCTCGATGACATCAGGCCGCAAGACAGTGAAGAACATCGGCGACCACGCCTATTACCAATACTGGGCGCAGCAGAATGCCGCGCGCAGCGCCGCCGCCAGCGGCGCGCCTTTTCCGAGCCGCGACCACCTGATGGGCGCCTATCCGCTGCTCTGGCTGCTGGTGGCCAAGGACGGCGGCTATACGCGCAAGCCCCTGCCGGCGCAGAGCCGCTGGCTGACGACGCGCGAGACGCTGAAGGCTTTCGCGGTGCAGCCCGGCATTCCGGTCTGGAGCCGGATCAAGAACATCGGCATCGTCGCGGCAATGGCGCCGCTGCCTTTGGGAGCGCGCCGCAAGCTGGCGCAACGCTTCATCCTCGTTTGAAAAGTCGCGCGAGGACGACATCGCGCGCGCTCGCAAACATGACGAGCGCCGCGCCGACGTAAACAGCCGCGCCCAGCGCGATCGTCAAGGCAAGATGGAACACATCGCGCGGCTCGGGAACGAAAGCCAGCGCCAGACCCATCACCGCCGTCGCCGCCAGTATCTTGAGGGAATCGACCGGCCTGAGCGGCAGATGCAGGAACAGCGCCGCGTAAAGCAATTGCCCGATGGATGCGATGGCTGCGCCAAGACACGCCCCCGCCGCCGCGCCGACGACGCCATACCGCCACAGACCGATCGCCGCGCAGAGCGTCGTCACCAGCGCATCGGCGAAATTGGCGAGCGTGATCGTGCGTGTGCGCTCGAGCAACAGCGCGGCCTGATCGGCCACATGCGTTTTGAACGTGCGCAGCGCGCCGGCCGCCATGGCCAGCGGCAGCGTGTATTCAGTCACCGCGCGATATTTCTCCGCGATGATGAAATAGACCAGCGGATGGGCGAGCATCGTCACGCCGACGACAGCAGGCGCAAGCAGCGCCAGCATCAGCAGTCCATTGAGCGAAACCTGACGCAAGGCGCCCTCGCGGTCACCCGATTCGATGCGGTCCACCGCCAGTGGAAAGGCCGCAGCCGTGCACAACATCGCCATCACATTGGCGATGCGCTGGCCAAGTCCCCAACCCGCCGACAATAGGCCAACCGCGACGACGCCGCCATTGGCCTGCACCAGCAAACGAACGCCGTTGATCGACATCCAGCCAAACAAGCCGGACAGGATGAGCGGCGCGCCGTAACGGGTCGCCTCGCGGAAAATCGTCGCATCGAACACGCCGCGGCCCGGCCGAACCTCGAGCGCAGACATCAGACCGGCTGCGCCGATCGCCTGACCGAACGCCATCGCCGCCAGCGCGACGGCAGGCGTTGCGCCGAACGCCATGATGGCGACCAGCGATAGCGCCGAACCCAGCATGGGGCCGGCCAGCTGCGCGAATGTGTAGGCGCCGATGCGATGCTTGGATCGCGCCCACTCGCTGTAATGGGCGATCAGCAGGCGCGAGATGAGATAGGCCGCGCCCGCCGCGCTCATGGCGAATGTGGGCGCAGCGCCAATGGCCAGAAAACACAAGGGCGCCATGACGATCTGGCTGAGGCAGCCAACCAGAACCATGCGATTGTCCATCGCGCGGAAACGTTCGGTCTCGTTGGCGAAACGCTGCTGGAAACGCAGCATGTACAGCGACCACCAATAAAGACCGATGAGCGCCGTCATCTCCTGCGCGGCAACGACAAATGTAACGACGCCGAAGGCCGCCGGATCGAGCAGATGCGTCCAGACGACGATGACGACGAATTGTACGAGCGGCCCGAGCAATTGCGCAGGCATGTACAAAAGCGTGTTGCGCAACAACGAGGGTTGCATCAGGCCGCTCGCGCCAATGCGATGGAAGACAGATGCGCGGGCGCGCGATCACGCGTGGCGCTGAATACGGCGAGCATCAACATTGTAAAATGGTTCAACAGGAAGGACTTTACCGAAAGACCCGCCGCCGAGGTGACGAGGACGAGAAAAAAGATCATCAGGTATATCGCATGCGGCGCGCTGCGCCGCCAGATTTCCCAGAGCAACGCCATGATGCCGCAAATGAACAGCGAGGCCATGCCGAAGCCATATTCGAGGATGAGCCCGATCCACGAATTCTCGATGCCCCACTGGATGCC
>JAGWTA010000034.1 GCA_028869185.1 Hyphomicrobiales bacterium | reverse complement strand
CCGTAGGAGTCTGGGCCGTGTCTCAGTCCCAGTGTGGCTGATCATCCTCTCAGACCAGCTACCGATCGTCGCCTTGGTGAGCCATTACCTCACCAACTAGCTAATCGGACGCGGGCCGATCCTTCGGCGATAAATCTTTCCGCTTTCGCGCTTATCCGGTATTAGCTCAAGTTTCCCTGAGTTATTCCGAACCAAAGGGTACGTTCCCACGTGTTACTCACCCGTCTGCCACTCCGTATTGCTACGGCGTTCGACTTGCATGTGTTAGGCCTGCCGCCAGCGTTCGTTCTGAGCCAGGATCAAACTCTCAAGTTGAATGAGATTTGTCCTGACTAGTCACTGTCAAAAATCTTGACGAGTTCCCAAACACTACTTCGATCCGAAGATCGAAGACATGGTGTTTGAGATACGTGACAGTCAGAGTGTCTCTTCGCCTCAGGTCATAGACCTTCGGCCGCAAGGACCTCCGCCGTCCACGTTTCTCTTTCTTCCGATTCAAATGTCAAACAGCGTGTCTTGGTGAAACCACAAGGATTTCAAAAGACTAGGCGAAACTGCCTCACAACCTTGGCGGCCGAACCGTTCTGTCTCCGATGAAACTCACCGGAGGCCAAACGCCCGAGAAGCTCGAGAAAGTTCAACCAGCGTCGATCGCGTCAGCGGCGTCGCCGTCGATGGGGCGGATATAGGGCCTAGCCGCGGCCGGTGTCAACACCGATTTCAAAAAAAGTTCGAAAAAGTTTTTGCAGTGCGGAAAAACGCCCGTCCCCAGCTGCTTTTTCGCACAGCCGCGCGCGCCGCAATTGGGCCATCTTCGCGCGATTCTGTGCTTTTCGACGCTGTCGCAAAAAAGCAATCCACAGGCGATCGCGGCTTCATGTCTCCAAACGAACGTGCTAGTCGCACGATCGCAACCTTATGATTGGAACGCGCGGCTTTGCGGTCATCGGCGAAAGAACCCTCGCATAAACGCAGGGCCGGCGTATTCGTTCCCGCGCTCGGCGACGAGGCGCCAATTCTGGCCGCCGGACGCCAGGTTTCCTTCGACACACAGCGCCGCGTCTCCCTGCGCTGGCTGGCCGGCGCGGTTCTGACCGGCCTGTCCGGCGCCGCGCTCATCGGCGCAGCCGCCTATGCGGCCCTCGACCGGCGCTCCAACATCATCGAGGCCCCGCAGGCCGCCCAGACCGCCGCCCACGAGGAGCGGGGCGACACATCGGTCAATCAGAAAAAGGGCGATCGGCTGGTGAAGGCTGTCGATATCGTCGCAGCCAAACAGACCTACAAGGCGCCGAGCGTCGTGAAGGTTGGCGACAAGGAAATCATCCGCAACTTCTCCTACACGCGCGTCGCCACTTCGCTCGTCACGACCGATCAGGGCCTGTCCGACGAGGTTCCTCATTTCGATCCGCTTAAACTGCTCGCGTCCGCGCGCGCGGCGACGGAAACGCCATCCGCCGACACGCCCACGACCGACGACGCCGATGTCGCTTTCGCATTGCGCGACTTCTCGACCGCGAAAATCGCCGCGCAGCCCGCCGTTCTTTCCGATGCGGAAGTGCAGGCGCAGGTCGTCGAATATCTGAAAACGCTTGTCGCCGCCGGTTCGCGCCAGCCGATGTCGCTGCCGGCGCAAATGCTGCTGATGCGCACGAGCCGCGCGGGCGAGCCCTCGCTCGCTTACGCCGCTGTCGGCGACACGCGCGACGCTTCTGCGCCTTTCACCTCGATCGAGGTGAAGATGGTGCCTGAAAACGTCACGCTGCTGGCCAAGACATCCGCGCCGCAGAACGATGGCAAGCAACCGACCGTGATGGACGAACGCGTCGCCACGATCAAACACGACGAATCGCTCGACGATGTGCTGCGCGCCAACGGCGCGACGAAGCAGCAGGCGGCCGCCGTCGTCGCCGCGCTCGGCGGCGCGCGCCGCGTCGACCAGATCGCGCAGGAAGGCCGGCGCGTGAAACTGCTCTTTGCCGACCTCGACGGATCGGGCAAAACCAACGCCCTCGCCCGCGTTTCGATCCATTCCGACGATCGCATCGAGGCGACGGCCGCGCTTGCGGATGACGGACGTTATGTGCAGGTCGAGCGCGCGCCGCAGACCGCCGGGCGCAAATCGTCCAAGAAGGACGAGGACGATTCGGACGACAGCGATTCCTCCGACGGCGGGATGCGCCTTTACGATTCGCTCTATCAGACCGCTTTGAAACAGGGCGTTCCCAAGGACATCATCGACGATCTCGTGCGCATTTTCGCCAATGACGTCGACTTCCAGCGATCTGTGCAGGGCGGCGATACGTTCGAGGCGCTCTACGACGACGCAGACGAACGCGATTCCAGCGAACTGCTCTACGCCTCGATCACGACGCGCGGCGAAACCTTCAAATATTACCGCTTCCAGACGCAGGACGACGGCCTTGTCGACTATTACGACGAGAACGGCCGCTCGACGCGCAAGTTCCTCATTCGCAAACCGATCGCCATCGGCGAACAGCGCTCCGGCTTCGGTTATCGCAAGCATCCGATTCTGGGTTATTACCGCATGCACAACGGCGTCGACTGGGCCGCGCCCATCGGCACGCCGATCTTTGCTGCGGGCAATGGCGTGGTGCTGACCGCCGGCTGGCATTCAGGATACGGCCGCCGTGTCGAGATCCAGCACGCCAACGGCTATATCACCGCCTACAACCACATGTCGGGCTTCGGCAAAGGCATCGCCGAGGGCGTGCGCGTCAGGCAGGGGCAGGTCGTCGGCTATCTCGGCTCCTCGGGCCTTTCCACCGGCCCGCACCTGCACTACGAAGTCATGGTCAACGGCCATTTCGTCGATCCGCTGCGCGTGAAGCTCGCGCGCACGCGCGAAATCGAGGGCAAGCTGCTCGCCGATTTCCGCCGCGAGCGCGATCGCATCGACGGCCTGCTCGCCCGTGCGCCCAACGCCGCGCGCACAGCCGGCAAACAAGCTTCCCGCTAGAAAGCCCGCAACGCATGATCGACGCCGCTGTCGTCGCCGGTTTGGGCGCCGTCGCATTCGCTGCGGGCTTCGTGGATTCCATCGCCGGCGGCGGCGGCCTGCTCACCGTGCCGGCCTTGTTGATCGCCGGTCTCGATCCCGTCACGGCGCTCGCGACGAACAAGATTCAGGGGCTCGCCGGATCGACCTCCGCGACATTCGCCTTTGCGCGACGCGGCCTCATCGACTGGCGCACGGCCTGGCCTGCCGCGCTCGGTTCGGGCCTCGCCTCGATCGCCGGCGCCTATTGCGTGAAATTGACGCCCCGCGCTGTGCTCGAGGCGGCCGTTCCGGTCATGCTCATCGCCATAGCGCTGTATTTCGCCTTCGGTCCGCGCATCACGGACGGCGATTCCAGGGCGCGCATCAGCCAGAAGGCCTTCGCCTTCACCGCTGCGCCCGCAATCGGCTTCTATGACGGCGTCTTTGGCCCCGGCACGGGCACGTTCTTCATGCTGGCCTTCATCACGCTGGCGGGGCTGGGCGTCGTCAGGGCGACGGCGCACACCAAACTGTGCAACGCCGCGAGCAATCTCGGCTCCGCGACCTTTTTCATCTTCTCGGGCGCGATCGTCTGGACGATCGGCCTTGCAATGGCCGCGGGCCAGTTTCTCGGCGCACAGCTGGGCGCGCGCCTCGCGATGAAACTGGGCGTGCGCATCATCCGCCCTTTGCTGATCGTGGTGTGTTGCGCGATGGCGGCCAAGCTGCTCGCCGATCCCGCCAATCCCCTGCGTCACGCGCTCGGCTTTTAGGCGGCGTCCTTGGGCGAAGCGGTCTTGCCGGGCGCATCGGCCTGCGCGAGCGGTTCGGGCAGCTTCGCCGCGCCAAAGAAATTGCCCTGCATGTAGGCGACGTTCCAGCCGCGCAGCAGCGCCGCCGTATCGGCGTCCTCGACCCATTCGGCGACCATAGGAATGTTCATGTGCCGCGCAAGATCGATCAGCGTGCGCACGAAGAAGCGATCGTCTGCGGAACGGGCGACATTCTGCACGAATGCGCCGTCCATCTTGATGAGATCGAACGACAGCCGGCGCAGGTTTCGGAAAGACGTGTGGCCCGCGCCGAAATCGTCCATGGCGACGCGCGCGCCGAGCGAGCGGATTTCCTGAATGGTGGCTTGCGTCTTTTCAGGGTTAACGATGGCGCTGGATTCGGTGATCTCGATGATCAGACGCTGCGCAAGGCCGGCGTTTTGCGTGAGCATCGCCTTCAGGCGGATTGGCCATTCGGGGTCGTGCAGCGTGGCCGTCGAGACATTGACCGAAAGCACCAGCGCAGGATCGGCGGCAAGCCGCGCGAGCGCCAGTTCCAGCACGCGCTGGTCGAGCAGACGGATGAGACCGGCCTTTTCGGCAACCGGCAAGATCGCGCCGGGCATCTGCACGGAGCCGTCGGCGGCGCGCAGGCGCAGCAGCGCTTCATGGAAGGCGGGCGCGCCATTCGAGGCGGCAACGATCGGCTGCAGCGCAATCATCACGCGCCCCTCGTTCAGCGCGGAGACGACTTCGTCCGCGATGCGCGCAGCGTTCAGGCGGCTGTCCTTGCGCTCCAGCGATTGTTCGTAGGCGACAAAGCGCGTTGCGGTTGCATCGCGCGCCTGATCGAGCGCCTCCTCAGCGTTCTGGAACAGCGCGTTTTCGTTGCGCCCGTCGCGCGGCGCCGTCACGCCGCCAAAGCGCATCGCGAGCGGGATCTGGCCTGCGCTCGTTTCATACGAGGCGCTCGCGGTTTCCGCAGCAAAACGCTGCGCCGCCCAGGCGAGCTGTTCGGGCGTGCAATTGTCGAGCACGATGGCGAATTTGTTGCCCGCATAACGCGCGATGTGATCGGACGTGCGCAGGCCGGCGCGCAGTCGCCGCGCAACGGCGGCGAGCGCCTCGTCGGCGACGTCGTAGCCATAGGTGCGGTTGATGGCGAAAAGATTCTCGACGCCGCCCAGCAGGATTGAAAAAGGCTGGCGCGTCTTGGCCTGCCGCTGCAGCATGTCGCCGACCAGTTCGATCAGATGCGCGCGGTTGAGACAACCCGTCAGCGGATCGAACTGCGAGCGATACTCCATTTCGCGCTCGGCTTCATAATGGGCGGTGATGACCCGCACCACGCCGTGGGCGCGCGCGGGCCGGCCGTCGGCGCCCGCGAACCAGCGGCCCGTGTCCTCGACCCAGATCACCGGGCCGCGCCCTTGTGCGCCGGACGGCTGGAGGCCGTAACGGGCGCTGTAGGGGCCGCCCTCGGCGGGGCCGTCGGCGGAAGCTGAAACGATCGCGCGATAGCGCGAGATGCGCGAACCTGGCGCGGTGAGATCGGCATAGGCGCGGCCGGTGCCGATCAGTACGGGATCGCCGAGGCCAAGCGCTGCGAGCGCGTTCGGGCCCCAGGCGATGCGATCGGTTGCGATATCCCAGTCGTAGACGGTCTGGCCGATCGATTCGAGAATGTGGCGCGGATCGGGAAAGGAGGCGTCCGGCGCATCGTCGGCGCGCGCCGAGACGCCCGCTGAAAGCTGGTTTTTGCGAGTAGAGCCGTCGCCGATCATCCCCCCACTATGCCTGCGGCGAGTTAACCGGAGGTTGCGCCGACGATTTCGCGGCCCGGCGAAACATGCGAAAACCGCGCGATGCATATGGATGTCGTCGATCTGCGCTCGTTCTACGCCTCGCCGCTCGGCCTGTTCGCCGAGCGCGCCCTGTCGCGTTATCTGCGCACGCGCTGGCAAAATTGCGCGGGACTGTCGGTGCTCGGGCTGGGTTACGCCGTGCCCTTCATCGGCCAGTTCCGCGAGGAGGCGGTCCGCGTCGCCGCTTTCATGCCGGCCGAACAGGGCGTGGTGAACTGGCCGGCTGAAGGCGCCTCTTCCACCGCTCTGGTCGACGGGGGCGCCATTCCCCTGCCCGATTCCTGCATCGACCGCGTCCTGCTGGTGCACGCGCTGGAGGCGACCGAACACCCCCGCGAGATGCTGTCGGAAATCTGGCGCATTCTGACCCCGGGCGGGCGGCTCGTGCTGATCGCGCCCAACCGCACCGGCCTGTGGTCCCGCGTTGACGCGACGCCTTTCGGCCACGGCCAGCCTTTTTCGCGCGGTCAGCTGCGCGACCTCATGCGCGAGACGATGTTTTCGCCCGTCCATTGGGGCGAGGCGCTGTATGGCCCGCCCTTTGCCCGGCGGCTCTTTCTGGAGCTTGCGCCGCTGCTTGAAAAAATGGGCGCGCAATTTTCCCTGCCGGGCGCCGGCGTTCTCGTGGTCGAGGCGACCAAGCAACTCTACCGGCCGGTGGCCGCCCGCCGCCGCGCGCGCCTGCCGTTGCCCGAACTTGCGCCAGCGCCCCTGCCGGCGCCGGCGACGCGCGTGAAGGACCAGCCATGATCATCCCGAACCTTTCCGAACGTCTGAGAGCCGGCGCAACGCTGCGCCTTGGCTGGTGCAACATGGCCGATCCGCTCGCCGCCGAAGTCATGTTGCGCGAAGGCTTCGACGCTGTCCTGTTCGACATGCAGCATGGCGCGCTCGATTTCGCGCAGACGATGGCGGGCGTCGCCGCCGCAGCCGCCCTGCAGGCCCCCGCGCTCGCCCGCATTCCCGTGGGCGATTTTGCGCTCGCCGCGCGCCTGCTCGATTTCGGGGCCGCCGCGATTGTCGCGCCGATGATCAACAGCGCTGAGGACGCGCGCCGGTTTGTGTCCTTCACGAAATATCCCCCGCTCGGCGAGCGCAGTTGGGGCGCAGCGCGCGCCATGGCCTATGCCGGGCGAGAGGGCGTGAATTTCCTGCACGGCGCAAATTCCGTGCAATTGGCGATCGCAATGATCGAAACGCGCGCAGCGCTCGATGCGCTGGATTCGATTCTGGCGACGGACGGCGTCGACGGCGTGCTCGTTGGCCCGATGGACCTGTCGATCGCGCTGACGCAGGGCGCAACCGTCGACGCCCAGCACCCCGAGGTCGAGAAGGCGCTCGACCATATTGCGGCGCGCGCAAGAGCGCACGGCAAGTTCGCCAGCGCCTTCTGCCCTAACGGCGCGCGTGCAAAACAACTCGCCGCGCGCGGCTATCAGCTCGTCAGCGTCGGCGCCGATCTCTCGCTCTTGCGCGCCGGCGCGCGCGCCGAATTACAAGCCTCGCGGTGACCTACGGAAAACCTGCGGCGAGCATCACCGCCCCAGGCGCGCCTTGTAATATGCCCAGAGCACATGCGCCGCCACGCCGCGATGCGGACGCCAGCGCTCGGCGATTTTCGTCAGCCGTCGCGCATCGGGCCGCGCGCGCAGATTGAGGCCGAGTCGCGCCGCCTCCTGCAAGGCGAGATCGCCCGCCGGAAAGGCGTCGGCGCAGCCAAGGCTGAACAGGAGAAAAATGTCGGCGCTCCAGGGGCCGATGCCGTGATGGGCGCACAAGGCGGCGTGCGCCTCCTGCGCATCCATGGCCGCCAGCGCCGCAAAATCGAGCGCGCCATCCACGACGGCGCCGGCGAGAATGCGCAGCGTTTTCACCTTCGGCCGCGACAGGCCGCAGGCGCGCAACGCCTCGTCGTCCGCATGCGCGATGCGCGCAGGATCAAGGCCCGGAAAACCAGCTTCAAGCCGCGCAAAAATCGCTTGCGCGGACGCTGTCGAAACCTGCTGGCCGACGACGATCCAGCACAGACCCGCAAAGCCTGCCTCGCGACGGCGCAAGGGCGGCGCGCCGCAGACCGCAAGCATCGCCGCAATCTTTTCATCCCGCGCCCCGAGCGCGCGCAGCGCGGCGGCGAAAGAGCGTTCATCGAGCGCAGGCGCGGGCTTGGCCCGGCCCGCGCGGCTTCTGCTAGACTTCATGCATGGCCCAACCGGGAAAAGACTCGCTCTGGCGCTTTGCGCCCTCGCCCAACGGCTATCTGCATTTGGGCCACGCTTTTTCCGCTTTGTCGAATGAAGCCGCCGCGCAGAAAAGCGGCGGTCGGCTTCTGCTGCGCATCGAGGATATCGATTCGACGCGCTGCCGCCCGCATTTCGAACAGGCGATCTACGAAGACCTCGCCTGGCTCGGACTGGCGTGGGAGCAGCCCGTGCGTCGCCAGTCCGCCCATCGCGCCGATTATGCCGATGGTCTCGACCGGCTGAAACGCGCGGGACTGGTCTATCCATGCTTTTGCACGCGCAGCGACATTGCGCGCGCAGCCGGCGAAAACGCGCCGCGCGATCCCGATGGCGCAAGGCTCTATCCGGGAACCTGTCGCGCGCTCAGCGCCCATGAAAGAGCGGCGCGGCTGGCGCGTGGCGACAAGGCGGCCTGGCGGATCGACATGGCCAAAGCGCTCGCCGGACGTCCGCCGCTGGCCTGGCTCGAACATGGCGCACCGCACGCTGCCGAACCCGCGCTGTGGGGCGATGCGCTGATCGCGCGCAAGGATATTGCGACGAGCTACCATCTCGCCGTCGTCGTCGACGATGCTGTTCAGGGCGTCAGCGACGTGATGCGCGGCGCCGATCTGTTGCAGGCGACCGCGCTGCACCGGCTGCTGCAGGACAAGCTCGCCCTGCCCGCGCCGCGCTACTGGCATCACGCGTTGCTGCGCGACGAAAGCGACGCGAAACTGTCGAAAAGCCGCCTGTCGAAGAGTCTGCGCGACTGGCGCGCTGAAGGCGCAAGCCCGCAGGACATCAGGCGCATGCTGGGCTTTTAGGCTCAGCTCTTGGTCGAAAGACCTTCGATCTTGCGCTGCATATCGCCGATCTGGCGCCGAAGGTCGTCGAGATCGGCGCTGGCTTCGCCGCCCTTTTTCGGCTCGTCGGCCACGGCGGCGAAGGGATTGAACATCGTCAACGCCTGCCGGAACATGGCCATGTTGTTGCGCGTCTGCTCGTCGAGTTGCTGGAACATCTGGCGCGTCGGCTCGGCGAGCGGGCCGCCCAGCGCGCTCGCGAACTGGTCGCGGAACTTCTGCTGCTCGGCCGTGAGCTTGTCGATCGTGAATTCCAGATAGCTCGGCACGAGCATCTGCATGTTGTCGCCGTAAAAGCGGATCAGCTGGCGCAGGAACGTCACCGGCAGCATCGCCTGGCCGACCTTCGATTCCTGCTCGAAAATGATCTGGGTCAGAACCGACCTGGTGATCTCGTCGCCCGTCTTGGCGTCGAAAACTTCGAAATCCTCGCCTTTCTTCACCATGTCGGCGAGGTCTTCCAACGTCACATAGGCGCTGGTGCCGGTGTTGTAGAGTCGGCGGTTGGCGTATTTTTTGATCGTCGTCGGCTGCTTCTCGGTCATTCGACTGACGCGCTCCCCTGAACACAAAGACAGAACCCGGCCGGCCCCTCGCAACCAGCTTCTTGCCGCGGAGCATAACGCATTTGCATCTTTAAGACCAATTGCTCGGCTCGCCATCCCTTGACCCTGTCAGCGCGGCGTCGTTCAGTGCGTCCTGAACGTCAGGGGTCGCGCCCGGATGGGACAACAGGTCGCGCGACGAACAGGAGGAAGTTCATATGTCAACTGAAGTCGTTATCGTTTCGGCGGCGCGTACGCCCGTTGGGTCTTTCTCCGGCGCATTCGGCTCCACGCCGGCCCACGAACTGGGCGCCATCGCCATCAAGGCCGCGATGGAGCGCGCAAAGGTGAACCCCGCCGACGTGGACGAGGTCATCATGGGCCAGATTCTGGCTGGCGGCGAAGGTCAGAACCCCGCCCGACAGGCGGCGATGAAAGCGGGCGTCCCGCAGGAAAAGACGGCCTGGGGCCTCAACCAGCTCTGTGGCTCGGGCCTGCGCGCGGTTGCGCTCGGCATGCAGCAGATCGCCAATGGCGACGCCAAGGTGATCGTGGCGGGCGGCATGGAGAGCATGTCGATGTCTCCGCACCTCGCCTACATGCGCGCCGGCACGAAGATGGGCGACATCAAGTTCATGGATTCGATGTTGAAGGACGGCCTGTTCGACGCTTTCCACGGCTATCACATGGGCCAGACGGCCGAGAACGTCGCGGCCAAATGGCAGATCAGCCGCGACGAGCAGGACAAGTTCGCGACCGCGTCGCAGAACAAGGCCGAAGCTGCGCAGAAAGCCGGCAAGTTCAAGGACGAAATCGTCCCCGTGACGGTGAAGACGCGCAAGGGCGACGTCGTCGTCGACCAGGACGAATATATCCGCGCCGGAACGACGCTTGAAGCCATGCAGAAGCTGAAGCCCGCCTTCAACAAGGAAGGCACGGTGACGGCCGGCAATGCTTCGGGCATCAACGACGGCGCCGCCGCGCTCGTTTTGATGAGCGCGGACGAAGCCAAGAAACGCGGTCTGAAGCCGCTCGCCAAGGTGAAGGCCTGGGCGACGGCGGGCGTCGATCCCGCGATCATGGGCACGGGCCCGATCCCGGCCTCGCGCAAGGCGCTGGAAAAGGCCGGCTGGAAAGTCTCCGACCTCGATCTCGTCGAGGCCAACGAGGCCTTCGCCGCGCAGGCCATCGCCGTCAACAAGGACATGGGCTGGGACGCCAACAAGGTGAACGTCAACGGCGGCGCCATCGCCATCGGCCATCCCATCGGCGCCTCGGGCGCGCGCGTCCTGACGACGCTGCTGCACGAAATGCAGCGCCGCGACGCCAAGAAGGGCCTCGCGACGCTGTGCATCGGCGGCGGCATGGGCATCGCGCTGGCTGTCGAACGCTAAGCGCAACCAGACGACAGGGCGGCGCCGCGCGCGCCGCCTTTTCTTTTTCTGATCCAAGAAACCAATCCTGATTCAAAAATCCAAGGGGAGTTCAATATGGCGCGCGTTGCAGTGGTCACCGGCGGTACACGCGGTATCGGCGAAGCAATTTCCAAAGCCCTGAAAGCGGCTGGCTACAAGGTCGCGGCGAGCTACGCCGGCAACGACGAAGCGGCCGCCAAGTTCAAGGCTGAAACCGGCATTCACGTCTACAAGTGGGACGTCTCGGATTACGACGCCTGCGTCGCCGGCCTGAAGCAGGTCGAAGCCGATCTTGGCCCGGTCGACGTGCTCGTCAACAATGCGGGCATCACCAAGGACGGCATGTTCCACAAGATGACGAAGGATCAGTGGTACGGCGTCATCAACACCAATCTGAACTCGCTGTTCAACATGACGCGTCCGGTGTGGGAAGGCATGCGCGAACGCAAGTTCGGCCGCGTGATCTGCATTTCCTCCGTCAACGGCCAGAAGGGCCAGATGGGCCAGGTGAATTATTCCGCCGCCAAGGCCGGCGACCTCGGCTTCGTGAAGGCGCTGGCGCAGGAAGGCGCGAAAGCCGGCATTACCGTCAACGCGATCTGCCCCGGCTATATCGCGACCGACATGGTGAAGGCGATCAACCCCGATGTCGTCGCCAAGGCGATCCTGCCGCAGATTCCGACGGGCCGCCTCGGCGAGCCGGAAGAAATCGCGCGCTGCGTGGTGTTCCTGGCCGCCGACGACGCCGGCTTCATCACCGGCTCGACGCTGAGCGCCAACGGCGGCCAGCTGATGTCGTAAGCGCGGACGAAAAGCGCAAAACAAAAGGGCGCCGCACAGGCGTCCTTTTTTCTATCCCTGTCGCTTATTCGCTTCCGTCATTGCGAGGAGCGCGACGACGAAGCAATCCATCCCCGCACATTTGTCGCCGAAGCATTCATTCCGCCACGCAACAGGATGGATTGCTTTGCTGCGCTCGCAATGACGACTCGGTCAGTGTCGGAAATGCCGGTGGCCCGTGAAGACCATCGCAAGCCCTGCTTCGTCGGCGGCCGCGATCACTTCCTGATCGCGCATCGAGCCTCCCGGCTGAATGACGGCCGTCGCGCCCGCTTTCGCAGCTTCCAGCAGGCCGTCCGCGAAGGGAAAGAATGCATCGGAGGCGACGACGGAGCCCTTGGCCAGCGTCTCGGCGAGGCCGGCCGCCCTGGCCGCCTCCCCGGCTTTCCACGCCGCGATGCGCGAGGAATCGACGCGGCTCATCTGGCCAGCGCCAACGCCCACCGTCGCGCCATCCTTCACATAGACGATGGCGTTCGACTTCACATGCTTGGCGACGCGAAACGCGAATTTCATATCGGTGAGTTCGCGCTGCGTCGGCGCGCGTTTGGTGACGATCTGCAGATCCATGTCGTCGATGTTGGCGTTGTCGCGGCCCTGCACGAGCAGGCCTCCCGCGACCGTGCGCACGGAAAGGCCCGGCGCGCGCGGATCGGGCAAACCGCCCGTGACCAGCAAACGCAGATTCTTCTTCGCCGCCACCAGCGCGATGGCCTCTTCGTCCGCTTCCGGCGCGATGATGACTTCGGTGAAGATTTTGACGATCTCGCGCGCGGCCTGCGCATCAAGCCTGCGGTTGAGCGCGACAATGCCGCCGAAAGCCGAAACCGGATCGCAGCGCAGCGCCAGTTCATACGCATCTTTCAGTGTGGCCGCCTCGGCGACGCCGCAAGGATTGGCGTGCTTGATGATCGCCACAGCAGCGGTGCGCCGCGGATCGAATTCGGCGACGAGTTCGAAGGCCGCATCGGTGTCGTTGACATTGTTGTAGGAGAGCTGCTTGCCCTGCACCTGTCTGGCGGTCGCAACGCCGAAGCGCTGTTCGCCCGTCACGTAGAAACCCGCGCCCTGATGCGGGTTTTCGCCGTAGCGCATGGCTTCGGCGAGCTTGCCGCCGATGGCGCGATAGGCCGGCGTCGTCTCGCCAATGGCGTTGGCGAACCAGTTGGAAATCGCCGCATCGTAGGCGGCGGTGCGCGCATAGGCCTTTTGCGCGAGCCGCTTGCGCGTTGCAAGCTGCGTCTGCCCGGCATGTGCGTTCAGTTCGTCGAGAATGACGGCGTAATCGGCGACATCGACGACGACGGCGACATCGTCGTGATTCTTGGCGGCCGCGCGGATCATCGCCGGGCCGCCGATGTCGATATTTTCGATGCAGTCTTCATAGGAGGCGCCGCGCGCCACCGTCGCCTCGAACGGATAGAGATTGACGACGAGCAGGTCGATCTGCGGAATGTTGTGCGCGAGCATCGCCGCTTCGTGCTCGGGGTTTTCGCGAATGGCGAGGAGTCCGCCATGCACGCGCGGATGCAGCGTCTTAACGCGCCCGTCCATCATTTCCGGAAAGCCGGTGATGTCGGACACATCCTGCACCGGCACGCCAGCGTCGGCGATCGCCTTGCGCGTGCCGCCGGTCGAAATCAGCTCGACGCCGCGCGCATGCAGCGCACGGGCGAAATCGATGAGGCCGGTCTTGTCGGAAACGGAGAGAAGCGCGCGCGAAACGCGGCGCAGATCGGTGGCCATGGGGCCCTCGCGGAGCTGGAGACCGGTCCGCGAAAAGGCTCACGCCTGTCGCGGCGATCCTTGGGAAGAGCGGCGCGAGGCGCGCCGCGCCCCGCGACGGGAGGAAGACCTTACGAAGCGGCTTTGGCGGCCTTGTCGGCCTTGGCCTTCTTCGCCTTGGGCGCGCCGGCGGCTTCGGCCGGCTTGTTGTCCGTGCGTTCGGCGATACGGGCCGATTTGCCGCGACGGTCGCGCAGATAATAGAGCTTGGCGCGGCGCACCTTGCCGCGGCGCACGACCTTGATCGAATCGATCATCGGCGAAAAGATCGGGAAAACGCGCTCGACGCCTTCGCCGTAGGAAATCTTGCGCACCGTGAAGCTCTCGTTGAGGCCGCCGCCCTGACGGGCGATGCAAACGCCTTCATAGGCCTGCACGCGGGTGCGGTCGCCTTCCTTGACCTTCACATTGACGATCACGGTGTCGCCGGGCTGGAAGGTCGGAATTTCGCGGGTGAGTTTCTTGGCCTGTTCGGCCTCGAGCGTAGCGATAAGATCCATGGTTTCAAATCCTTGCCGTATTTCGCCCTCTAGGGAGCGAGCGTTCTGGCGACGCTGTTTTGAGTTAAGGCGCGCCCTATAGCCGATCGGCGCGAATTTGTCGATTCCGCCGTTGTCGGGGCGTTGTCGCGCTCAGCCGGCCAGCAGGGCGTCCAGCTTGCCGTCGTAATCGAGGTCGTGCAGATCGTCGCAGCCTCCGATATGCCGGCCGCCGATGAAAATCTGCGGCACCGTCGAACGTCCGCCCGATCGCTCGGCCATTTTCATCTGGCCAGCCATGTCGCCGTCGACGGAAATCTCCGAATAGGCCACGCTCTTGCGGTCCAGAAGCCGCTTGGCGCGAATGCAATAAGGGCAGGTAGCCTTGGTGTAGATTTCGACAGGCTGCATCGTCGTTCGTCTCCGCGCGCGCTTATAATGCGCTCATCCCCCGCTCACAACCCGCGCGAAACACAGAACGTCGACGCTTTTCGCCCCGGCCCGCAAAAGAGCCCGGGCGGCGGCGTTGGCGCTGGCGCCCGAGGTCATCACATCGTCCACCAGCAAAAGCCGCCGGTCGAGCACGCCAAGCCGCGCAGCCTCGGGCGTCCGAAACGCGCCCTGCAGGTTGCGCGCGCGCTGGGCGCGGCTGAGCCCCACCTGCGGCGTCGTGTTGCGGACCCGCTCCAGCGCGTGCAGCACCGGCGCGCCCGTTTCGCGCGAGAGGGCGGACGCGAGCGTCGCGGCCTGGTTGTAGCCGCGCTGGGCAAGCCGCAGCCGGTGCATCGGCATGGGCGTCAGCGCGTCGGCTTCTGCAATCAGTTCGGCGCCGGCGCGCGCCATCCAGCGCGCCATGGGGCGGGCAACCTCCATCCGGTCGTAATATTTCAGCCGGTGCACGAGCAGGCGCGCCGGTCCGTCGGCGAAAAGCGCCACAGCCCGCGCCCGGCCGAACGCCGGCGGATCGGCGACGGCTTCGGGCGAGAGCAGCCCGCTCTGGCCAAGGTCTGCGGGAAAGGGCGCGCCCAGACGCTCGCAATAGGGGCGCTCGATGAAACGCATAGCGCTCCAGCATTGCGCGCAAAGCGCGTCCTGCGCGGCGGTGGCGCGCCGGCAGGCGCAACAGACCGGCGGATAGACAAGATCGAGCGCCGCCCCGCCGAGCCGGCGCGCAAAATCGCCCGTCATGGAAATCGCCGGCTGAAACGCGCGCCTCATCGGAACAGATTAGCCGCGCCGGCGCCGGCGGCAAGCTACATATGTTCGGGCGCTTTGTCCGCCGCCTCGCCCTTCAGCTCATAGCGCATGATCAGGGGCGATTGCGCCAGCGCGAACAGCAGCGTCAGCGGCATGAAGCCGAAGACCTTCAGCTTGACCCACAAAGCCTCGGGCTGCGTGCGCCAGACGAACTCGTTCAGCACGGCGAGCGCGAGAAAGAAAACGCCCCATCGCATCGTGAGTTTGCGCCAGCCTTCCTCGGTCAGTTGCACCATGCCGTCCAAGACGACCGGCAGCAGCGACTTGCCGAAGGCCAGCCCGCCCAGCAATGCGCCGCCGAACAGCAGATAAATGATCGTCGGCTTGATCTTGATGAAAATGGAATCGTTGAAAGCGATCGTCAGCCCGCCGAAGATCAGCGCAATGCCCGCCGTCACCAGCGGCATGATCGGCACGCGCCGGATGATGGCGTAAGTCACGGCGAGCGAAAGCACTACGGCGACCATCAGCACGGCCGTCGCCGTCAAAATGTCGAAACGCCCGTAAACGAAAAAGAACAGCAGCAGCGGCCCCAGTTCGAGCGCCAGTTTCAGAAGCGGCGGCAGTTTTTTGGGTTCGGTCATGTCAGGCGTCCTGATCGAGGCCGGCGATGGCGCGCGCGAAATCGCGAGCGGAAAAGGTTTCCATCTCGTCCATATGTTCGCCAACGCCGATGTAATGCACCGGCAGCTTGAATTTGTCCGCAATGGCGACAAGGATGCCGCCGCGCGCCGTGCCGTCGAGCTTGGTCATCACCAGGCCGGTGACGCCCGCCACGCGGCCGAAGATTTCGACCTGGCTCAGCGCATTCTGGCCGACCGTCGCATCGAGAACCAGCAGCACCGCGTGCGGCGCCTCGGGATCGACCTTCTTCATGACGCGCACGATCTTTTCCAGCTCCGCCATCAGCTCCGTTCGATTCTGCAACCGCCCGGCGGTGTCCATCAGCACGACATCGACATCCTGCTTGCGCGCTTCGGTCAGGGCGTCGAAAGCAAGGCCGGCGGCGTCCGAGCCTGGCGCGCGCGCGACGACGCTGGCGCCGAGCCGCTCGCCCCAGACTTTCAGCTGCTCGATCGCGGCGGCGCGGAACGTATCGCCCGCAGCCAGCATGACGGTCTTGTCCTCGTTGATGAGTTTCAGCGTGAGCTTGGCGATGCTCGTCGTCTTGCCCGAGCCGTTGACGCCAACCACAAGCACGACGAACGGCTTTTTCGCGCCGTCGATCTCGAATGGCCGCGCGACGGGCGCGAGCGTGCGCTCGATTTCCTCCGCCATGATACGGCGAATTTCCTCAGGCGCGATTTCCTTGTCGTAACGCCCGCGCCCGACCGCCTCGAGAATGCGCGTCGTGGCGCCGACGCCAAGATCGGCGCGCAGCAGAATATCCTCAAGATCCTCCAGCGCTGCGTCGTCGAGCCTGCGCTTGGTGAAAATGTCCGAGACGCCTTGCGCGATCGATGATGAGGACCGCGACAGACCGTGCGTCAGGCGGCCCCACCATGTCGCCGGCGCATCGGGCGCGGGCGCAAGCGCGCTTTCGACGCGCTCGGCCGGCGTCGCAGCATCGCCTGCCGGTTCAGGCGGCGGCGGAGCGACGGGCGCGGGCGCCGCCTGCTTCTCGGCGGGGGCGCTGCGGCCGAAAAGGCGCCCCAAAAGGCCGGGTTTCGATTTTTCAGCGTCAGACATGGGCTCTCAATAGCAGATCGCAGCGCAAAGAAACGCATTGTTTGGCGTTTCCGTCGGGGCGCGCCCTGCGCGCATGCAGCTCACGCCAGGATCCCCACGGCGCGCGCTGTCACGAAAGTGATCGTCACGAGCGAAACCAAAGCCTGGATCATCATCAGCAGTTTCGCGCGGGCCGTCAGCGGCATGGTGTCGGCGGGCGAGAAAGCCGCAGCGGTGGTGAATGAGAGAAAAAGATAATCGATATAGCCCGGCAGATAGGGCCGCGTCTCGTCTTCCAGGCCAAGCTGCTGCTGCGTGAAGATGAAGTCGCGTTTGGCCGGTTCGTCGCCGATGGGCGTCTGGCGGTCCATGTTCCAGTACCAGAGCGAGAAGATGATGAGGTTGGTGCACCAGATATTAAGCGAGTCGACAAGCAGCGATTTGCCGTTGGCCGCCTTGCCGTTCAGCATCGCGCCGACGAGCCCCTCCAGCGAAAACAGGTTGGCGACGGTGACAACGGCGGTCAAAACCAGAAACGCCGTGCGGATGAGCGCGCGATGGCGCGCGATGGTCGACCAGATGTCGGACGGGTCTTCGGCGTCCGCAACTTTCTTGGTCGCGCCAATGGTCCAGACCGTGGCGAGCGAAAGCGGTACAAGGAGCGCAAGCTCCAGCGTCGGCATCACCCAGCGCGGGATCGGCGTCAGGTCGTTCACCATCAGGAATTGCAACGCCACAACGGCAAGCACTGCGGCGCGCGCCAGCCACAGATCGCGGTTGCGCGCGAGCAGCGTTTCGGCCTGCTGAGCGGCGCGTTCGTCGGCGGCTTTAGCGTCGTCGTTCAGCGGCTGCGTTTGCGGTTCGGTTTGCACGGCTTTTCTCCGCCGCGCCGCTTGACGGCGCGCTCGTCGCACCAGATAGCCTGTCCCGCATGAGCCCGGAAGAGATCGAAGCGCGAATTTTGCACCGCGACGGCATGATGCTGATCATCGACAAGCCGCCGGGCGTTCCAGTGCATCGCGGGCCCAAGGGCGGCGAAAATCTCGAGGATTATTTCGACGCCCTGCGTTTTGGCCTGCCCCGCCCGCCCGCGCTCGCGCACCGGCTCGACAAGGACACTTCCGGCTGTCTGGTCCTCGGGCGTCATCGCAAGGCGCTGGAGCGCCTCGGACAATTGTTCAAGCGCGGCGAGGTCGACAAGATTTACTGGGCGGTCGTGCAGGGCGGCCCGCCGGCCGACGAGGGTTTCATCGACATGCCGCTCGGCCGGCTCGACGCGACGCGCGGCTGGTGGATGAAGCCCGACGCAAACGGACTGCCAGCGCAAACGCGCTGGCGCGTTCTGGGGCGCGCGCCCGGCCTCGCCTTTCTGGCGCTCGAACCGCTGACCGGCCGCACGCATCAATTGCGCGTGCATTGCGCATCCTCGGGCTTTCCTATTCTGGGCGACCCCGTCTATGGCGCGCGCGAGAATTACACCAATCCCGCCGCGCCGCCGCTGCATCTTCATGCACGCGAAATCGTCGTGCCGATGGCCAGGAACGGCCCGCCGACGAAAGTGCGCGCGCCCGCTCCCGCGCATATGCGCGACGCGTTGATGCAATGCGGATGGGATGGGAACGAAACGCGTTGAACGCGCCAGCAGACTTTCTTCGCGAGAAGAAAAGCGCAGAGACAACGTCCAGCAGCGTCGAGGAATTGCTTCGCCTTGCGCGCTGGCGCGATGCGCGCGCCGCTGCGCAAAGGCTTACTTCTTCTCCATCTGCGCTTTCAGCGCGAGGAGTTTGGCGAAAGGCGAATCGGGATCGGGCTCGCGATTCTTCTCGCCGCGTTTCTCGGTCGAGGCGAAAGGCCGATCGTTGCGATCGCCTGCGCGATTGTCGCGTTCGCGATTGCGATCGAAGCGCGGCTTGCCGTCGCGTTTGCCTTCGAACTTGCGTCCCTCGAATTTCGGGCGCTCGCGCTGTTCGCCGCCTTCGCGCCTGGGCTGTTCTTCGCGCGGCTTGATGATCCATTCGCGCGGCGCGCGTTTCTCGGGCTTGGATTTGCGATGATGGCGCTGGTGGTGCTCGCGCTTGTGGGGGCTCCACACTTCGATCATCGCCGGCGCTGCAGCTTCGCTCGCCGCGCCATCGACGGCGGGCGCGCTGGCGGGCGCCGCTTCTGCGACAGCCGTTTCAGGCGCAGCGTGCGCCGACGCAGGCTCGGGCGCGACGTCTTCCGACTGCGCCGGCTGACCGGCGCTCTCCGGCGCTTCCAGGGGCGCGGGCTCGGCTGCAGCCTCTTCGACCGGCTTTTCTTCCGCGCTTTCGCTTTCGATCGCCAGATCATGCGCGTCGCCGTCAGCGGGCTGCGCAATCGGCGCGGTGGGCGCCGCCGGCGCCAGCGGCACGGTGATGGCGGGGCCTTGCCGCGTCTCCATCGAAAAGCCCAGGGCTTTCAGAATCGACGCGAAAGCCTCGCCCGAACATCCCGCGAGCGACGTCATGCCGACGGTGACGACGAAACCAGACCCGTCGGCCGCGCCAGCCGGCGGCTCGCCCGGCGTCACGCCGGGTCGATAGGCGACGGCCGGGCGGATGAGATCGGCGAGACGCTCGAGAATATCGACGCGCACGGCGCGCTCGCCGGCGACCTTGAAACCCGCGACGCGATAGAGATCGGCGGCGATTTCCGGATCAGCCGTAAAGGACGTGCGGCCCGACGAAGCGAGATAGGCGACGTCCTCGATGCTCTTGCCGCTTTCATTCGGCGCGTTCTTCAGCGCCCACAATTGCGCGGCGAGCGAACGCGGCGCCGGTTTCAGCAACGCCGGCAGATAAAGATGATAGGCGCCGAAACGCACGCCCTGTTTGCGCAGCGCGGCGCGCTCGTCCTGCGAGAGATTGCGGACGTCGTTGGCGACGCGCGCGCGATCGAGCACGCCGAGTTCTTCCGCGATCCGGAAGGCGATGCCGCGCGCAAGCCCGTCGAGCCCCTCGCCGCTTTCCATCGCTTTCAGCGGGCCAAGCAGCTTTTCGACATGCTGGGCGAGCCACAGATCGACGCGCCGCTGCACCTTTTCGAGCGCTTCGCCAGTAAGCGTCTCGTCCGCCGTCAGCCGCGCCTGCGGCGCCAGCGCCTTGTCGCCCGCCGCGATTTTTGCGATCGGCTCGCCGAGCCAGCGGATGGCGCCGTCGTTCGACAGGGTGAACGCAGTGTCGACCGCGTCATGCACGCGTTGCGCGCGCGCCTCGATTTCGGCGGCGAGCGCCTTCTGCGCGGCGGCGTTCAGCGTTCTGGCCTCCTCGCCGGCCGCCTGCGGATCCGCCGTAAAGCGAAAGCCCTGCAACCGTCCGACATGATGGCCTTCGACCAGCACGTCGCCATCGCCTGTGATTTCCGCTTCCAGCATCGCATTCTCTCTGAGGCGCCGCATGAGGATGCTCGTGCGGCGATCGACAAAACGCTGCGTGAGTTGGGCGTGCAGCGCGTCCGACAGGCTGTCCTCTACCCGACGCGCTTCATTCTGCCAATGCTCGGGGGCGTCCAGCCAGTCGCCGCGGTTGGCGATGAAACTCCAGCTCCGCACCTGGGCGATGCGCTGGGAGAGGCGCTCGATGTCGCCGTCGAGCCGGTCGACCTCCGCAATGCGCCGGGCGAACCAGTCAGCCGGGATGCGGCCGCGCCGCACAATGAAGGAAAAGATGGCGATGACCAGTTCGGCGTGGGCGGCGGGCGAAATCTTGGCGTAATCGGGAATTTGGCAGGCTTCCCACAGCCGCCGCACGTCGGCCGACGTCACCGCCTGGCGACGCACGCTTTCCTCGCGCCCGGCGGCCTCCAGCGCGCGCTGGTCGACAGCGACCTGCGCGCGCGTCAGCCCGTTTTCGAGCGGGATCGTTTCCAGACTGGCGAGCAGCGCGTCGATGGACGCGAAATCGAGTTCGGCGTTGCGCCATTGCAGCACGCGCAGGGGATCGAACCGGTGGTCTTCGATCTGCTCGACCAACTCCTCGTCGAAAGGCGGACAGCGGCCCGTCGAACCGAACGTGCCGTCGCGCTGGTTGCGCCCGGCGCGGCCCGCGATCTGGCCCATTTCGGCCGGCGTCAGCGGCCGATGGCGCCAGCCGTCGAACTTGCGGTCGGCGGCGAAGGCGACGTGATCGACGTCGAGATTGAGCCCCATGCCGATAGCGTCCGTGGCGACGATGTAATCGACGTCGCCCGCCTGATACATTTCCACCTGCGCATTGCGCGTGCGCGGCGACAGCGCGCCCAGCACAACGGCGGCGCCGCCGCGCTGGCGGCGGATATATTCGGCGATGGCGTAAACTTCCTCTGCCGAAAAGGCGACGATCGCCGAGCGCGGCGGCAGACGGGCGATCTTGCGCGCGCCGGAAAAGCTGAGTTGCGACAGGCGGGGGCGCGTGGCGACAGGAACGCCCGGCAGCAGTTTTTCGATCAGCGGCGCCATGGTCTGCGCGCCGATCAGCAACGTCTCGTCGCGCCCGCGCCGATTGAGCAGCCGGTCGCAGAAAATATGGCCGCGGTCGAAATCGGCGGCGAGCTGGATTTCGTCGACCGCCACGAAGGACACGTCGATCTCGCGCGGCATGGCTTCGACCGTCGCCACCCAGTAACGCGGGTTCGGCGGCTTGATCCGCTCCTCGCCGGTCACCAGCGCGACCGCCTCGGGACCAACGCGCGCAACGACCCGTTGATAGACTTCGCGCGCCAGCAGCCGCAGCGGCAAGCCGATGACGCCGCTGGGGTGGGCGAGCATGCGCTCGATGGCGTAATGCGTCTTGCCGGTGTTCGTGGGCCCCAGAACAGCCGTCACGCCGCGCGTGCGCGCTGGGTCCCGCAGGGAAGGCCCGGGCGCATTCATGGCCGGATCGCCCCATAATGGCGCAGCGTTAACCTTGTTCTTTCACGAATTGAACGGCCCGCGAACGAATCGCGGCCGAATCGGCGACTCGGGCCGAGTCCCGTTTTGTTCGCCACAGCATATTGCGAAAGTCGGCTGACGCGGCTCAACCCATTGTGAATCGTTTCGCCTCCGGGGCTTTGAAGCTGCTCGTGAACGGCGCGCGCGAACGGACTCCAAACGCCCTTCGAGTCAACGCGCCCGCGCAAAAATTCTTCCGCGCCGCCGGCATTAACGATTGGGCCGAAACTGGAACAAACCATGCGCGAATCGCGGATCGCCGCATTTGCGGGCGGGCGACACGCTCGATCTTGGGCCCTGGCCTGCGGTTGCATACAAGACCCTTCTGCAACGGCGCGCGGCGAACCGGTCTGGCGTTAAGGATTGGCGCGCCGCGCGTCGGGATTTGCGCCGGAATGGCTCACTGGGCGGCGCGCTTGCCTTCGACCGAGAATTCCGTCGCCTGAATGACGATCGTGCCCGCCTTGGTGCCCACCGAAATATAATAGGGCGTCACCGCATGGGCCGCCTCGATCGGCGCCAGCCAGACCTGCATGTTGCGGTTTTCCGCCATGTAGCGCGTCGACTGACTGTCTTTCTTGTAACCGGCGAGCGGCGTGTAGCGCGCGGCGCACACCGAAACCGGCCCCGCATAGCCCTTGGCGCGCACATTGCGCGTGCCCACGAAGGTCAGGGCGACGTCAAAGCGCACGAGGCCATCGAAAACCGGGATGGTGCGGTTGCAGGCCGGAGCGCCGACCAGCGGCTGGCCTGCGGGCACCGTCATGACAAGCGCGCCGACCGGATCGACGACACGGCTCTTGTGCGCGGCCGAAACCGGCACGCGCTCCGCCATGTCGTAGAACGGCGGGGAAATGTCGACGGCGTTGATGGTTCCCCCGCCCTCGCTCATGCGCACGGTGCGCGTTTCGTTGGGATTGGCGGTCGTATTGGCGTAGCTCGTCGGCAAAACGGACGCGCCCGACAGAACGCCGGCGCCGGAGGCCGCGCCCTTGGTCTTGACCACCATGGCCGCGACGCCGCTCAGTTGCACCGCCAGATCCACCTTGTAGGCGTTGGCGTCGAGTTCGGCCTTGGCGAAGGCGTGGCCGATCGGAATGCCGACGATGCTGAGCGCGTAATTGGCTTTCAGCGTGTCGGCGCCGGCGGGAACGGCAAGCGCGGCCACAAGGCCAAGCGCAGCAAATCGAGCTTTCATAATATCGATCACCTTTGGTCCGCGTGCCGGCGCGCGGTTATGACGTTTCATTGAAAGAGAATCAGACGGAAACATGACTGCCCCCGCAAAATAGTCGCTCGCGCAGTCGGAAAAAAGGGCGCAATCCGGCGCTTTTTCGTTCATAGGGCGTTCATCTCGCGCCAGTCTGCGCGCAACGCCGCCGCAGAACGCGCCGGGCGGTAGTGTCTCAGTTTGAATTTTCCGCCTGAGCCTTTTTGTATGGGCCGCGCTTCTTGGCCGGCTGGTCCGCGTCCATCGCTTCCACAATCTGCGTCCAATCCATGACCGTATCGGACAGGCCAGCCGCCATCGCAGGGGTGACGCGATGCGTCTTGTGGATGCGCAAGAAATTATACCAGACGGCATAGATCGCGACCATGTGCGCGTGGTTCTCGAATTTCTTGGAGAAGCCATTGGTCAGGCGCGTGAAGCGGCGCATGGACATGCGCATCGTCAGGTTCTGGCGCTCGGCATACGAGGTCGATACATGCGCCATGTCCGGCTTGCCTTCGATCCGCGTCTTGCGGATGCCGGTGCATTCGGCGGGGCTGTAACGGCCCTTGGCGCTCTCAGGAGAAGCCCCGTAGAGCTTCACCAGCATGGCGTAATCCACATCCGCCCCGAACGCGCCTTCAACGGCTTCCAAATAGGCTCTATGGCCGTCCGAGGTTAGCTGGACGCGATTGGCGAGGCGATCCGCCACGTCGTTCATGAACCATTGCGCGCATTCGCCGTCCCGACCGCCGACGAAATGCGAAACGATCAATTTCGAGTCCGCGTCGATGGCCGTCCAAGTCCAAGTGTCACCAGCGCCTTCAACCGGGGCCTTCATGCCGGCGACGTTCTTTTGCTTCGCGGCAGTGAACGACCAGATTTCATCGACCTGAACGCGCTTGGCCTTCACATCGCGAACCTTGGCGTCATGGAAGCCAGCGCAGAAGCGCCCGGCGTCCACAAGCAGCTTCGAAACCGTGTTGATGCTCGCGCCAGTGAGACGTGAGACCGAACGCATCGAAGCGCCCTCGGTCAGCATGGCGAGGATTCTGGCGCGGGTTTTGGTGTCGAGCTTGTTCATGCCCAGCATGATATGAACTTTCATGC
>JAGWTA010000010.1 GCA_028869185.1 Hyphomicrobiales bacterium | reverse complement strand
CGGGGTATGGCGCAGCCTGGTAGCGCATCTGCTTTGGGAGCAGAGGGTCGCAGGTTCGAATCCTGCTGCCCCGACCAGACGACAGGGACGAGGGACATGAGCGCGCGAATCTACAAGCCCGGAAAGTCCGCCACGCAATCGGGCGCGCGCGGCCGCGCCGATCAATGGCTGCTGGTTTTCGCGCCGCAGAGCCCCCGTTCAATCGACCCGCTGATGGGATGGACCTCGTCGGGCGACATGAAGAGCCAGATTCGCCTGAGCTTCCCGACGCGCGAGGAGGCGGTGGCCTATGCCGAGCGCAACGGCATCCCCTTCAATGTCGAGGAGCCGCCGCCGCGCGCCGCGCCGCGCCAGGTCTCGTATTCCGACAATTTCCGTCCCGGCCGCATCGCTCCCTGGACGCACTGACGCCGCGCCGAGCGCGTTCGGCCCCGTAGCTCAGCTGGATTAGAGCAGCCGCCTTCTAAGCGGCAGGTCGCAGGTTCGAGCCCTGCCGGGGTCGCCATTGGCCCGCAATCGCGAAATCGCGCCGCCGCGATGAAGCAACCGCATTAACGCTAGTCTCTTGAAGTCTCAGCCCGCGCTATCGCAAGCCCTAATAATTTGTTAAGCCTTACAGGGGGTTAAAAGCAGATAGCGTTTGGGATTGATGCTGGCATGACGAGTATTGTTGCAGAAAAGACAAAATTCTCCGATCGCATGTTCAAAATACTTGAAAATGTGGAATACCGTTGCGCGCGTACATTTGAAGAAAAAAGAGATATATATCGACTTCGATACCAAGCTTACTTGCGTGAAGGTGCGCTTGATCCGAACGTAGAAGAGTCGTTCTCAGATCAATACGATCTTTCACCGAACGTTTGGATCATCGGGGTGCATATTAACAGGCAATTGGCAGCTTCGATTCGACTCCACATCGCGCGTGAACCGTTTGACGAAATCCCCGCGCGCGAATCTTTCGCCGATATCGTCGAGCCGCGCCTAGCGTCCGGGGGAAGCTTGCTCGATCCCACAAGGTTCGTAGCGAATCTTGCTCATTCGCTTGCCTACCCGGAACTACCATTTATAGCGCTGAGAATTTGCATGTTAGCAGGCGTCTATTTTAAGCCACGCTATATGCTCGCTACAGTGCGCGCCGAACATCAGGCTTTTTACAAACGCGCTTTTGGCTATGAGCCACTAAGCGATGCGAGACCTTATCTCAAGCTGAAAAAGCCGCTGTCATGTATGGAACTGCGTTGCGACGACAAGGAAGATTTTTTTTCAAATCGTTATCCATTTTTTGTTTCTACATCTTTTGAGAGGGCGCGAATATTCGATATTTCATCAAATAATGTTTCGTATCGAGAAGTAAATGAAATGACGAATTTAGGCCAAACGGATCGCACATAGTTCAATCAAACGATGCAGATAAAGCTGTCGAGAGGTTTCATCGTCTGGCAGTAACAGGCATCTACGCCACTCTTGAAAACGCTGGTCGCTCTTATTTGTTTCGATGCCGCCAGCAAATTGATCGAGCGCCATAAGGTCAACAGGGTCCGCTGCGTCAAGGCAAAACTCTAGAAATGCTGTGATCGAAATCATTGTGGCATATGCATCAACGCCCGCAGCGCAAAGCGCAATTATGCGACTCTCTCTGTCGTCGACGAACGCTTCATAGTCAGCAAAATCGTGAAGGCCGGCCGCATACAGACGCTCAAAATTTTCCATTGTCACAAATGCAATGGGTACGGCGATAGCGATTGAGCGGTCTTTATAATGCGTAAACATGACGCCTCACGAGATAGCGCAAGGCTGACTCAAGCTCGTAAAACTTAGGTAAATTATTCGAATCACAATCAATTTTTAATTGTGATCTGGTTTGCTAGTGGTACTGCTACGCGAGGTTTTATGGCTCCGATACCCCTCTTGGACAGCCATCAGAGCAAATCTTTTGCAGGGCGTGTCGCTACGCTCTACGCTGATCGCAGCGTTTTGGTAGCTGCATTCGCCAACACGGTGCTGTGCGCAGCTATTGCGCTGGTGTTTACGCGCAGCTCAGCGGTCCTTGTGGCAGCATTTTTTCTTGCTGTTGTCACCATCGGTAGATTGTTTATTTTTGTCGGTTACAGTCGTGCGCAGAATCCCTCCAATTATCAAAATGCCGAGAGATGGGCGCGACTCTATAATTCGGGCGCGGTGTTGTATTATTTTGCGATTGGCATGATGAATGTTGCAGTCTTCGCGTCAAGCCAAGATCCGTTTCTTTTACTGTTGATGTTTGGCGGCGCTGTTTGCTTTTCGCTCGGTATTGTGAATCGAAATTTCGCGTTCAGAAACGAGGTCCATCGTCAGCTTCTGGCAATTGGGATCCCGCTTTCGATAGCATGTTTTGTGTACGGCGGTGCAATGGTTTTTCTTGTTCCATTGTTGATCGTACCAACATTTATGTATATGTCGAAAGCCGCCACGCACACCCGAAAATTACTGCTAAACGAAATGCAATCGCGCGCGTTGGCCGAGGCAGCCGCACAGCATCTCAATTTTGCAATCTCCAATATGACTCACGGCTTGTGCCTTTTGTCGAACGAAGGGCGTGTCATCCTTGTCAACGACAAGGCGCGGCAAATGTTTTCACTCGATCGGAGCACGCGCGTCATTGGCGAGCGCGCGATGGATTTGCTTGAGACGATCAATGCCGGCGTGTCGCAGCAGGAATTGCGTGGGCTGCGCGATACATTCGCCGACATTGCGGCGACGCGCGCAACGCGCAGCTATCAGTTCGCTGTCGCCGGCGGAAAACGGTTCGAGCTTTCCGCAAAGCCGACCGACGACGACGAAATCATCGTCATCATCGAGGACGTGACCGACAAGTACAACGCCTCGCTGACAATCGAGCGCATGGCGAAAGTCGATACGGTCACAGGCCTGCCCAATCGCTTCGCGCTCGATCGGCACATGGAGCATCTGCGCAATTCGTTGTGCGCCCTCGAAGAGGTTGTCGCAGTCGCCTTCATCGATCTCGACGATTTCAAACAGGTCAACGACACGCTCGGCCACCGTTATGGCGACCTCGTGCTGATGCAGGCGGGCGACCGTTTGCGGCGCATGATGGACGACGACGCCTTCGTGGCGCGCTGGGGCGGCGACGAGTTCATCGTGGTTTTCCGGCACGCCAATGATGCGCAGAGCCTGCTCGCGCAGGTCAACGAGATGATCGTCACGCTCGCCGAGCCTTATCACGTCGACGGCTACGATGTTGTGATCGGCGCAAGCGCCGGCGTCTCGCGCGCCGCTCTCTGGGAGGCCGACGATCAGGCGCTGCTGCAGCAGGCGGACATGGCGGTTTATGCCGCCAAGCAGCAGGGGCGCAATCATTGCCGTCTGTTCGAGGCGGAGATGGCCGCGCATGCGCGCGCGCAGCGCGCGATGGAAATGGACGTGCGCGCGGCCTGGGCGGCGCGCGCCTTCTCCTTGCATTATCAGCCGATCGTCGACATTCACACCAAACAGATCCGCAGCTTCGAGGCGCTCGCCCGCTGGCGCCGTGGAGATGAAGACGTCTCGCCCGCGCTTTTCGTGCCGATCATCGAGAATCTCGGTCTTGTCGCCGAATTCGGCGCGTGGACGATCGAGCAGGCCTGTCGCGATTGCGCGAACTGGCCCGAGCATGTGCGTGTTGCGGTCAACGTTTCGGCGTCCCAGCTTCTGGGTGGCGCAGCGCTGGACGCGACGGTGCGCCGCGCTGTGGAGGCGGCAGGCATCTCGCCGCGTCGTCTTGAGCTCGAAATCACTGAAACTGTGCTCATGGACGCCGGCCCCATGGCGCGCGAATTGCTCGAACGCATTCGCGCCTACGGCGTGCGCATCGCGCTCGACGATTTCGGCACGGGATATTCCAGCCTCGGTTATCTTCTGACTTGTCCGGTTGACAAGCTGAAGATCGACCGTTCCTTCGTCGCTGCGCTCGGCAAGGAGCCGCGGGCGACTGCGCTCATCGAAACGGTGGCCCGCCTTGGCTCGCAGCTTGGCATGACCGTGACGGCTGAAGGCGTCGAAAACGAAGGGCAGGAGGCCTTTCTCGAGGCCATCGGCGGCATTTCCGAAATGCAGGGCTATTATTACGGCAAGGCCGCGCCCGCCGCTCAGACGGCGTCGCGCGCGGCTGCGTAAGGTCAGACGCTGGCGCGCATCCGCGCAAAACCGCGATCGAGGTCGTCTTGCAGATCCTCGATATTTTCGAGGCCAACTGAAAAGCGCAACGCAGGCCCTTCCGGCGCCCAGCGCGTCGCCGTGCGATAGGGGCTGCAATCGAATGGGATGACCAGGCTTTCGAAGCCGCCCCACGAATAGCCCATGCCGAACAATTCAAGTCCATCCAGCATGGCGGCGACGGCGGCTTTCGACGCCGGTTTCAAAATGATCGAGAACAGCCCTGAACTGCCGAGGAAGTCTCGCTTCCAGAGCGCGTGGCCTGGGTCTTCGGGCAGCGCGGGGTGCAAAACGCGCGACACTTCGGGCCGCGCCTGCAGCCAGCGCGCGAGCGCAAGCCCCTGCCGCTCCGCCTCGCGCAGTCGCAGATCCATCGTGCGCAAACCGCGCAAGGCGAGAAACACATCTTCGGCGCCCGGAACGTTCGCCATTGCGTCTGAGGTCGCCTTCAGTTTCGGAAACCATTTTTCGTTGGCGGAAACCAGCCCGAGCAGCAGGTCCGAATGGCCCGAAAGATATTTGGTGCCGGCCTCCACGGCCATATCGACGCCGCGCTCGTGCGGGGGAAAAAACAGTGGCGTCGCCCATGTGTTGTCCATGACGACGCAGAGCCCGCGCTGATGCGCCGCGGCCGCGATGGCCGGAATGTCCTGCATCTCGAAGCTTTGCGAACCCGGCGCCTCGACCAGAACGAGGCTCGTCGCAGGGCCGATCAACGCGGCGATGCCGCCGCCGATCAGCGGATCGTAATAGTGCGTCTCGACGCCAAGGCGTTTCAGGACCGTATCGCAGAAAATCCGCGTCGGGCGATAGGCGCTGTCTGACACCAGGATATGATCGCCGCTTTTGACAACGCTGAGCAACGCCAGCGTGATCGCTGAAAGGCCGGAGGGGGCCAGCACAGTGCCTGCCGCGCCCGCAATTTCCGTCCAGGCGGCCTCCAGCGCATGGGTCGTCGGCGTGCCGTGCGTGCCATAGATGTAAGGCTGCCGGCGCGCATAAAGTTCCTCGACGCTCGGGAACAGCACCGTCGAGCCGCGCCAGGCGGGCGTGTTGACGAAGCCGTGTTGGTCGAATGGCGCGCGGCCGGCATGCACCAGCCGCGTCCGTCCGCCACGTTTCGCGCCGTTTTTTTCCACGCCCGCCATGCCCGGCAATCTCCCTTTGCGTCTTGGTCGCCGCTCGAGACCGTTGCGTCAAGCCGCTTGACCGTTCAGGCGAAAACCATTGTTATGACGCCGAGGCGGATCGGACAGTCCGATTTCGCATGACCGAAGCTTCGATCGGGAAACCCGCATGAAAAACTCCGTCTCTCTGGCGCTTCTTTTCGCCGTCGCCTTCGCCGCGCCCTCGCTCGCCGGTCCCACGCTCGATCAGGTCAAAAAACGCGACTCGCTCGTGTGCGGGTCCAACCCCGGTCTGGCCGGTTTCGGCCTGCCCGACGACAAGGGGCAGTGGACGGGCTTCGACGTCGAATTCTGCCGCGCGGTCGCCTCCGCAATCTTCAATGATCCCAAAAAGGTCCGGTTCGTGCCGTTGACCGCCAAGGATCGCTTCACCGCGCTGCAATCGGGCGAAATCGACGTCCTGTCGCGCAACACGACCTGGACCCAGTCGCGCGAAGTCGGTCAGGGCTTCGAATTCGGACCGGTAACCTATTACGACGGTCAGGGCTTCCTCGTCCGCAAGAAGCTGAATGTGTCTTCCGCGCTCGAGCTTTCGGGCGCCTCGATCTGCGTGCAGCAGGGCACGACCAGTGAACTCAACCTCGCCGATTATTTCCGCACGCATGACATGAAATATGAGCCCGTCGCTTTTGCGACCGCCGACGAGACGATCAAGGCTTATGATACGGGCCGTTGCGACGTGTTCACGACAGACATGTCGCAGGCCTACGCCGAGCGTTCCAAGACAGCGAACCCGGACGACCACATCGTGCTGCCCGAGGTCATCTCCAAGGAACCGCTCGGGCCGGCCGTGCGCCAGGGCGACGATCAGTGGTTCAACATCGTCAAGTGGACGCATTACGCGATGGTTCAGGCCGAAGAGCTGAACGTCAATTCCAAGAATGTCGACGAGAAGCTGAAAGACCCCAACCCCGAAGTGAAGCGTTTGCTTGGCGTGGAGGGCAATTTCGGCGAAGGCCTCGGCCTCACGCAGGACTGGGCCTACCGCATCATCAAGAACGTCGGCAATTACGGCGAGGTGTTCGAGCGCAATCTGGGCGACAGTTCGAAGCTGAAGATCAAGCGCGGTCTGAACGCCTTGTGGACCAACAAGGGCCTGCAATATTCCCCGCCCGTCCGCTGAGCGCGCCTGAGCGCCGCGCATGAGCGCGCAAACGTCTGCGCCCCCGCGCATTTCCTTCTGGAACGATCCGTTCTGGCGCGGCCTGATTTTTCAGGCCGCGCTGGCGCTCTTCGTCATCGCGCTGATCTGGGGCGCCTGGTCCAATGCGCTCGACAACATGGCGCGGCGCGGCATCCCGACCGATTTTTCCTTCTGGAACAAGCCGGCCAGCTTCGACATCAACCAGTCGCTGATTTCCTACAGCGCCGCTTCCGAAAACGGCCGCGCCTTCTGGGTCGGGCTGCTGAACACGCTGTTGGTTGCGGCGATCGGCGTCGTGCTTTCGACCATTGTCGGCTTTGCCGTCGGCGCCGCGCGCCTGTCGAAAAGCTGGCTCGTCGCCAAACTCGCGACTATCTATGTCGAGACGATCAGGAACGTGCCGCTGCTTCTGCAATTGCTGTTCTGGTACAATGCTGTGTTGAAGCCTCTGCCGGCGCCGCGCAATTCGGTCTCGATTTTCAACACGCTGTTCCTGAACAACCGCGGCCTGTTCATGCCGCAACCCTTGCCGCAGGCGGGCTTTGGCGCTGTGTGGCTTGCGCTGGCGGCGGGGATCGCGGCGGCGCTGGCCCTGCGATTCTACGCACGCAAGCGCCAGCGTGAAACCGGCGCGCAGACCCCGGTCGGCCCGCTGTCGGTTGCGCTCATCATCGGCCTGCCGCTCATCGTCTATTTCATGGCCGGGCGCCCGCTGGCTTTCGACATTCCCAAGCTCAAGGGCTTCAATTTCGACGGCGGCATGCGGCTGACGCCCGAATTCGTCGCGCTCGAGCTGGGCCTGACGCTATATACAGCGTCCTTTATTGCGGAAATCGTGCGCGCGGGCATTCTGGCTGTGCCGAAGGGGCAGAGCGAGGCGGCCGCCGCGCTCGGCCTGCGTCCGGGGCCGACGCGGAAACTGGTGATCGTGCCGCAGGCGATGCGCGTCATCATTCCGCCGCTGACCAGCCAGTATCTCAACCTCATCAAGAATTCCTCGCTCGCCGTGTTCATCGGCTATCCCGATCTCGTGCAGGTCTTCGCCGGCACCGTTCTCAACAACACGGGCGCCGCGGTGCAGATCATCTGCATCACCATGGCGGTCTATCTGTTCATTTCGCTCGTCACGTCCTTCGCGATGAACCTCTACAACAAGCGCATGGCGCTGAAGGAGCGGTGACATGACGCCGGCAGCCTTCCTGCGCACGCATTCGGAACCCGTCCGGCCGCCGCCGGCGGGGCAGACCGGATTTGTCCACCTGGTGCGCGAGCGCCTGTTCGGCTCGCTTCCTGCTGCGATTTTCACGCTGCTGGCCGCAGGCGCGCTTGCCTGGGCGATCCCCGAACTCGTGCGCTTTCTGTTCATCGACGCTGTGTGGTCCGCGCCCAATGGCGACGCCTGCCGCGCGCCGGGGGCAGGGGCGTGCTGGGCCTATATCTGGCGCAAGCTGCCCTATTTCACCTTCGGCTCCTATCCCGAGGACCAGCGCTGGCGCGTCTGGCTGACGATGGCGATGGGCGCCATCCTCATCTTCTGGCTGCTGCGCCGCTCGCTGCCGGGGCGCAATGCGGCGGCGGCGCTGTTCTTCATCGTCTATCCGATCGTCGCCTTCGTGCTGCTGAGCGGCGCGCCGGCGCTCGGCCTTCCCAATGTGCCGACCGATCTGTGGGGCGGGGCGATGGTCTCGCTGGTCGTCGCCGTGACAGGCATCGTGCTGTCGCTGCCGGGCGGCATATTGCTGGCGCTTGGCCGGCGTTCGAAAATGCCGGTCATCAGCGCGCTTTCGACGGGCTTCATCGAATTCGTGCGCGGCGTGCCCTTCATCACGGTGCTGTTCATGGCCAACATGATGCTGCCGCTGTTCGTGCCCGAAGCCTGGGCACCGGACCGGCTGCTGCGGCCGCTGATCGGCGTCGTTCTCTTTTCGGCCGCCTATATGGCCGAGGTCGTGCGCGGCGGTTTGCAGGCGCTGCCCAAGGGACAGAGCGAGGCCGGACAGGCGTTGGGCCTTCGCTACTGGCAAAGAGTGCGCCTCATTCTACTGCCTCAGGCGCTGGCGCTGGTCATTCCGGGCATCGTCAACACATTCATCGCGCTGTTCAAGGACACGACGCTCGTCGCGGTTGTCGGCATTTTCGATTTTCTGCGCACGGTCGACACGGCCCGGCTCGATCCTGAATGGGCCGGTCCCAACATCAGCGCGACCGGATATATTTTCGCGGCGCTTTTCTATTTCGTGTTCTGCTTTGGCATGTCGCGCTATTCGCTTGGCGTAGAAAAAGAATTAAGCCGCGGTAAGACACATTAACGCGCGTTGTCCATGCGTCAGGATAGTTCCCTGCGCATCGCGTTGGTTAAGCCGAAATTAAGGGAATCGCACCCAAGATCGCCCCAGATTTTTTCAGGGGTTCGGGCATGGAATTCGTTGAAACGGCCGTTATTGGCGGTGGCCCGGCCGGGTTGATCGCCGCTTACACGCTGGCGAAAAACGGCCGCGACGTTGTGGTTTTCGAAAAAGACCCCGTTTACGTCGGCGGCATCAGCCGCACCGTGAATTACAAGGGCTTCCTGTTCGACATCGGCGGTCACCGCTTTTTCTCGAAGTCGAAGGAAATTGTCGATCTCTGGAACGAGATCCTGCCTGACGATTTCATCGACCGGCCGCGCCTGTCGCGCATCTACTACAACAACAAGTTCTACGCCTACCCGCTGAAGGCCTTCGAGGCGCTGTTCAATCTCGGCCCGTTCGAAAGCGCGCTGTGCATGGCGTCGTTCGCTTACGCCAAAGCGTTTCCGGTGAGCGATCCCAAGACCTTCCACCAGTGGGTGCGCAACCAGTTCGGCGAGCGCCTCTTCTCGATCTTTTTCAAGACCTATACTGAAAAAGTGTGGGGCATGGGTTGCGACGAAATTTCGTCCGACTGGGCCGCCCAGCGCATCAAGGGGCTCAATCTCGGGGCTGCGATCATCGACGGCATGCGTCGCTCGCTCGGCTTGCGCAAGAAGGGCGAGGGCGCAAAGTCGCTGATCGAATCCTTCCGTTATCCGCGCAAGGGCCCCGGCATGATGTGGGAGGCCTGCGCGAAGAAAATCGTGGAGATGGGCGGTCGCGTGCAGATGGGCCGCACCGTGGAGGGCCTCGCCTTCGACGAGACCAGCAAGATGTGGACGGTCACCGTGCGCCGCGCCGACGGCCAGGTCGAAACATTCGCCGCGCGCAACGTCGTGTCGTCCGCGCCGATCAATGAACTGATGGCCTCGATCACGCCGACGCCGCTCAGCCTGTTGCATGCGCGCGACCTGAAATATCGCGACTTCCTCACGGTCGTCCTGATTGGCAAGTCGAGCGTCGATCTCCCGGACAACTGGGTCTACATTCACGATCCGAGCGTGCAGGTCGGCCGCGTGCAGAATTTCCGTTCGTGGTCCCCCGAGATGATCCCCGATGGCGTGTCGACATGTCTTGGCCTCGAATATTTCTGCTTCGAGGGCGACGGTCTCTGGGCGGCGAAGGACGAGGATCTCGTTGAACTCGCCAAGAAGGAAATCGACAAGATCGGACTGATGCGGGCTGAAGATGTTGCGGACGCCTCGGTCGTGCGGCAGGCGAAGGCCTATCCGGTTTACGACGACCGCTACGCGCAGAATGTCGAGACGATCCGCATGGAGATTTCCGGCCGCTATCCGGGCCTGCATCTCGTCGGTCGCAACGGCATGCACAAATACAACAACCAGGACCACGCGATGATGACCGGCCTGTTGACCGCGCTCAACATCGTCGCAGGCCAGAACATCTACGACACCTGGCAGGTCAACGAAGACGCCGAATATGGCGAGGCGGGCGTCTCTGGCGCGCAGGAAGCGCTCAAGAGCGAGCGTCTGGTGCCGCGCAAGGTTGCCTGACTTTGAAGTATGGAGTGCGTGCGTGGCCGCTGTTCCCTTTGAAAGACGGATAACGCGCGCACGCATCTTCGGACTTGCACGCGACATGTTCGGCTATGCGCTCGTCAGCGCGCTCGCGCTTGCGCTCGACTGGGGCCTGCTCGTGGCGTTGGCGCGCTTTTTTGGCGTGCAATATCTGATCGCATCGGCGATCTCGTTTTCGGCCGGTTTGATCCTTGCTTATGTGTTGAGCGCGGTTTTCGTTTTCAAAGGTCGTCGCAAGCATGATGCGCGCGTCGAATTTGGCGGCTTTCTTGTAACGGGTCTGCTCGGGCTGGCGTTGACGCAGATATTGCTGCTCGTTTTTGTCGGCCGGTTTCACCTTCCCGTCGAATGGGCCAAGGCTCCTGTTGCTTGCGTCGTGTTCAGCTTCAATTTTCTGACGCGGCGCCTTCTCTTCACGGCGCCGACGCAGCCCGCCTGAAGGACGTCGCCATGAGCCTTGCGCCGGTCACTCTCTCCAGCGACCTGGCCAGAGATCGCAAGGGGTTTGCATTCACGCGCGCCGATCTTCTCACGCTTGTCGCTCTCGCCGCCCTGTTTCTGATCGTTCATCCGTTCATCGGCCTCATCGGCGATTCAAAGATATACATGGGGCGCGCGCTCGCGGATGTGGATCCGACGGGCGTTGGCCGAGACATGATGTTCCAGCTCGACGGCCAGTCGAAGTTCAGCCTTTTCCCGCTGATCGCGGCGCGGCTCGTCGGCCTGTTCACGCCGCAAGCCGCCGCGCAAATTCTCGTGCTCGTCGCGCAGCTCTTCTGGTTCTCCGCGCTGATTTTCTTCTGCCGCGTCATGGTGGGCGCGCGCTGGTGGGCGCCGGCTCTGGTCATCATCGTCGCTCCGTCGCTTTACAGCCCCTACAATCTGCTCAAATACGCGGAAGCTTTCGCCGAACCACGCCCCTTTGCAGAAGCGGGCGTTATCGCGGCGATGGGTTTTCTGCGCATTGGACGGCCGATCCCTGCGCTCGCCTGTCTCGCGCTGGCCGCGCTGTTTCATCCAATCATGGCGGCGCCGGGCGTTGCGGTTTTCGGCGTCTATCTCGTCATGCACGACAGGCGCTGGCTGATCGCAGTCGCGTTCGCGTTTGCAGCCCTCGCCGCAGGCGTCGTCGCAGGCCTTCCGCTTGTCGCGCGGTTGCGCGAATGGGTCGATCCGCAATGGCTCGACATCCTGCTCAACCGCAGCGCCTATATTTTTCCCCATGTTTGGCCTGCGCAGCACTGGGCGCTCGCCGGAGCGCAAGCCGTCACAATCGCAGTTGCAATGGCGCGCGCGAACGCCAGCGCGCGAGGCCTGCTCGGCGCAGCGCTGGCGGTGGGCGCGGCCGGCGTCGCGCTCGCGTGGATATGCGGCGCGCTGGCGCCTGTTCTGCTCGTCATTCAGGCGCAGACCTGGCGCATGTGGTGGCTCGCGAGTTTCATGGCGGCGTTTTCGCTCGGCTGGCTCGCAGTGCTTCTGGGGCGTGGCTCAGCGCAGGATCGCATCGCGCTCGCACTCCTCGTCCTTGGCTGGGTGCGCGCGCCCGCAGGCGACTTTCTCGCGCCAGCTTTGGCGATCGGCGCATTGGCTTTGCAGACCCCCGCAGGGCGCAAACTGAATATCGGCAACGAGGCGAGCAAATGGATTGAGATCGCGCTGTGGGGCGTGGCGCTGGCGGCGGCATTCGGCTGGATCGGCAACTGGCGTGTTTTCGCAAGCTATTTTCAACCCGGCTACACGCCGCGCACAACCGAACTTTTCGTCGCCTTGTGGTCGGAGCTGCTGTTGATCGGCGCGCTTGCCGTAGCGGCTTTTTCCAGCGGCCTGGAGGAAGCGCGCACAAAAGCGGGCGGTCCGTTGGCTGTCTGTCTTGCGGGACTGGCGATCTTCGCATGGCGCTCCGACGATTCCTTTCAAAGACAGCTCGACAAGGCGCAGCCGCAACAGGCTTTGTTGCAGCTCATGCCAGATGCGCACGGCGAGACGCTCTGGCTGAAATCGTCTTCGGAAAGCTGGTTCTGGTTGCGTCGTCCAAACTGGATCGCGGAAATCCAGGGGGCGGGAGGCGTGTTTTCGCGGCGATTGACAATGCAATACGACGAGCGCGCGCGCGCCGCGATTGCGAGCGGCGTCGCGGGCGAGGAAATGCTGGGACGCTGGACGCACAAACTTGTGTCCTACTTTCCGCCTCTGCCCGCGCAGGGCGTCGCGGCGCTGTGCGCGCGCAGCGACGGTCCGCGTTACATCGTTGCGCCTGTCGCCGATCCTGCGACGCTTGACCCTGCGCTGAAGGCGCGCATCTGGCGCGCGCCCGCCGCGCGCGTCGAACCAATGGTGAGCGAAAAGGGCGTGCGCTACGAGCGGCTCGAAGACTACGCCGTCATGGATTGCGCGAACTGGCGTTGAACGCTCAACGCTTCACGCGGAAGACCAGATTTGGTCCGCTCGTATCGAGCTTGTCGAGCCAGCCGGGCGTTTGTCCCGCAACAAGCGTAGCGGCCAGACCCTGCGGCGCTTCTGCAATGATCGTGCGCAATTGCCCCATCGCCGGGCAGACCGCGACATAATTGGCGCCCGACTGCTGCACGATCGCTTGGGCGGCGTCGGGCCGCGCCATCAAGGCGTCCAGCGCGATCCGATTGCCATGGTTGTTGCGATGATAGGGCGCAGCCAGTGCGCCATGATGAGTTTGCGCAATGAGATGCGAGCCAAAATCGATCGGCGCGAGCACCAGGCCGACAGGCAGCGCTTCGAGCGGCGCGGTCGCCTGAGGCGTTAGGCAGGACATGCTGTTGACGCCGCCCGAAGGCGCCGCGTCTGCGGGCGTGACGATCGAATAGGCGAGCGGCGACAACGGCAGCGCGGCGAATGTTGCAAGCGCGATCCGCGCAGCCGGCGACAATCCTTCGACCCGGCAGGAAACATGCGCCAGCAACGCAGCGCCCGCGAGCGCAACCAGCGGCCCGACCGACGAGAAGACGCGGATCGCCCAGAAGGTCATCGCAAAACCCGTCGTCAGCAATGCGCAGAGCAGCACGAAGCGCGCGCGCGCAATGCCGCTGGCGCGCACAGCCAGCCATGCCGATATGCAGACGCCCAACGCTGTCGGCGCCGCCATGCCCAGCGCCGCCCATGGGCTGCCGGCGGCAAACTCACGCAGGCTTTTCACTTCCGCGACATGCGCAAGCCAGATGTGGCGGACGAGCGGATCAAGTCCGACGAAGGGGTCGCCAAGGCATTGCGGCGCAACGCCGTGGAAAACGCCGGCCGCCGCTGCAGCGGCGACAAGCGCAGCGCCCGTGCGGGCGATCGGGCCGCCGACGCGCAGGAACGACAGGGCGAAGACACCGATAGCGCCCGTGAGAGCGGGCGCAAGTTGCGCAAAAGACAACGCGTCGCAGGCGCGCACGCCCCAGCGCTCCGGCCCGACGGTCGCGCCGTAAGTCATCAACAGCGCGCCGGCGAGGCCAAGGCCGTAGAAGCGGAGCGCGGGCGCGTAATCGTCGCCATAGGCGATCCATATCGCCACGGGCGCGGCGGCGAGGATGGCGATGAACGGCAGGTTCTCGAGGCTGATTGCGAGCGAAAGCGCGGCTGCGGCGCCAGCGGCGGCGGCGAACAGCGCGCGTGATGGGTTGAATGCGGTCAGCGTCGCGCCGGTCATGGCGGCCAGCAGAACGATCTGCGGCGCGTGATGGTCGATGCGTCCGGGGATGAACTGACCGAAAACCGCGCCGCTGGCCATCGCCAGCATGGCGCCGGCCGCACGCGCGCGGCCGTCCGTGAGGGCTCCGCTCGCCCAGCCGATGAGCGCGTAAAGCGCGGCGAGCAGCAGAAACGGAAAGGCGAGCCGCGTTGCCGCCTCAGCATGCGCGGGCGACATGAACAGACCGAAAAACTTGATCAGCAGCGCCAGCGGCGCATCGACGATGCGCGACCAGTGCATGAAGACGCCGGCAGGCGGGTCCATGCGGTCGGCCGTCATGTCGAACCAGCTCTGGCCGGACAGAAGGTCGCGCACCTGCGCCATGCGCATGGCGTCGTCGGTGTCGTAAAATGTCCCGGTGCGCCACACGGCGCGCGCGTGATCGAACGTCAAGGCGGCGCTCAGCGCCAGCGAAAGCGCGATGGCGCCGCTGAACCCGAAGCGCAGCTTGGGACGATCGGCGGCAGGGCTGAGGGTTGCGGCAAGGCTCATACGCGCGCGATTATCCTTGCCGAAGGTTTCCGCGACGTTTACCGGAAGCCCATGATCCCCGCCGCCCGCCTTTCCGCCGCCATCGAAATTCTCGCCGATATTGGCGCAGCCCGCCGCCCTGCGGCCGATGCGCTGCGCGACTGGGGCCGCGCCCGCCGCTACGCTGGCTCGAAAGATCGGGCGGCCATCGCCGCCATCGTCTATGACGGGCTGCGCCGCCGCGCCTCCGCAAGCTGGATTATGGGCGCCGACACGCCTCGCGCAATGGCGCTGGGCGCGTTGCGCTTGGCGCGCGGGCAATCCGTGGATGCAATCGCTGCGCTGTGCACGGGCGAGGGGCATGCGCCCGCGCCGCTGACCAGCGAAGAGCGGGCTCGCCTCGAGAGCGCCGATCTTTCCGGCGCGCCCGCGCATGTTGCGGGCGATTATCCTGAATGGCTGGCCCCGCATTTTGCGCGCGCTTTCGGCGATGAGGCTGCCGCGGAGGGCAGGGCGCTCGCTGCGCGCGCGCCGATCGACCTGCGCGTCAACCGTCTGAAGGGAACGCGCGACAAGGCGCGGGCGGCGCTCGCGCATCTCAACCCGCAGAACACGCCGATTTCGCCGGATGGATTGCGCATTCTCGTCGGCGAGGACGGCCGCGCGCCGGCCTTGACGGCCGAGCCGGCGTTTTTGAAGGGTCTGGTCGAATTGCAGGATGAGTCCTCGCAACTCGCCGCGCTGCTCGCCGGCGCAAAACCGGGCGAGCAGGCGCTCGACCTTTGCGCGGGCGGCGGCGGCAAGACATTGGCGCTGGCGGCCGTCATGGACAATCGCGGCCAGCTTTACGCCACCGACGCCGACGCGCGCCGCCTCGCCCCGATCCATGAAAGGCTGACGCGCGCTGGCGTGCGCAACGCGCAGGTGCGTGCGCCGCGTGGCGCGCAGGACGTGCTGGCCGATCTGGAGGAACGTTGCGATCTCGTGCTGATCGACGCGCCCTGCACAGGCGTCGGCGCGTGGCGTCGCAATCCTGACGCCAAATGGCGCGTTCGACCGGGCGCGCTCGAACAGCGCATGGCCGATCAGGATCGCGTGCTTGCGCGCGGCGCGCGGTTTGTGAAATCCGGCGGACGTCTGGTTTACGTCACCTGTTCGCTGTTGCGCGAGGAGAACGAGGACCGGGTCGCCGCGTTCCTCGCAGCGCATGACGATTTTTCAGCGCTCGCCATGGACGATGTCGCGCAACAGGCCGGATTGTCAGGGATCACACCCGCATCCGGCCGCCCCGGCGTGACTTTGCGCACTTCGCAGACAGGCGGCGACGGATTTTATGTTTGCGTCATGAAACGGCGTTAGCATTCGACAGCGCGAGGCGAAAAAGCCGCGTTCGTCCGATGCAAGAATGCGCGGCCCGGCTACAGCTCTCAACACCGACGCCAGGCCGCGCCGCCCCTGAACAGATTTCGTGAAATCTGTTCCCCGAGCTGACGCACGCTAGCATGTGTCAAAGTCCATACAAGCCGGAATTTTGCGTTAAGCCTTTCCGGCATTTACCTTTTTGCATCGCAGCACGCTGGGGCGCGATCGCGCATTTCCTTGATTTTTATAACGCTCGCTCGGTTGTCCCTGGTAACGCGTTGAAATCGCCGCGCCGCCCAATAGATCGAGAGCAGGGAGCAAATGATGGCGCGACGCATCGAAAAGGACACATTCGGCGAAATTGAAGTCGACGAGGCCGCCTATTGGGGCGCGCAGACCGAGCGATCATTGCGTTTTTTCGCAATCGGCTCCGAGAAGCAGCCGGTTAGCGTCATTCACGCGCTTGCGCTCATCAAACGCTGCGCGGCGAGCGTCAATCGGGAGCTGGGACTGGTCGACGCCAGGCGCGCCGACGCCATCATCGCCGCTGCGCGCGCAGTCGAGAGCGGCGCGCTTGACGATCAGTTTCCCTTGTCCGTCTGGCAAACCGGCTCCGGCACGCAGACGAACATGAACGTCAACGAAGTGATCGCCAATCGCGCCAATGAAATGCTGGGCGCGCCGCGTGGCGCAAAAAACCCCGTGCATCCCAACGATCACGTCAATCTCGGGCAATCGTCCAACGACACATATCCAAGCGCAGCGCATATCGCTGCGGTCGCAGCCTTGCGCAAGCAAACGCTGCCCGCGCTCCAACGACTTCAGGACGAATTGTCGCGCAAGGCGCAGGACTGGCGCGATCTCGTCAAGATCGGGCGCACGCATTTGCAGGACGCCGTGCCGATGACGCTTGGCCAGGAGTTTTCGGGTTACGCCGCGCAAACGAAAGCGGCCGCCGCGCGCATCGAAATCGCGCTTGAGGAACTTTACGCGCTGGCGCAGGGCGGAACCGCCGTCGGCACGGGCCTCAACGCGCCAGACCGTTTTGGCGAGCGGGTTGTCGCGAAAATTGCGCAAGAGACGGGAGAGCCTTTTGTCGTCGCGCCCAATCCATTCGCAGCGCTCGCCGATCGCGGCGCGTTGCTCAATGCGCAAGCGGCGATGACGACGGCCGCCGCAAGTCTCTTCAAGATCGCCAACGACATTCGCCTGCTGGGTTCGGGGCCGCGCGCGGGCCTCGGCGAACTGGCCCTGCCGGAAAACGAACCGGGCTCATCAATCATGCCGGGCAAGGTCAATCCGACGCAAAGCGAAGCGCTGACGCAAGTCTGCGCGCAAATTGCCGGCGCGAACGCCGCCGTCGCATTCGCGGGCGGGCAGGGCCATCTCGAACTCAGCACATTCACGCCGATGATCATTTTCAACGTGCTGAATTCGGCGCGTCTTCTGGGCGATGCGGTGTCTTCTTTCGCGATCAACTGTGTGCATGGCCTCGCGCCGCGTCTCGATAATCTACAAGCCGGCGTCGAACGTTCGCTGATGCTGGCGACAGCGCTGGCGCCGCGCATCGGCTACGACGCAGCGGCGAAAATCGCGCGCGCCGCGCATGAAAGCGGCGGCTCTCTCAAAGCGGCGGCGGTGGCGAGCGGACTTGTGACGGAAGTCGAATTCGATGAATTGTGCGATCCGCGCAAGATGCTGGGACGGCGCGTCTGAATTGCGCGGCGAAAGGCGAAGCCGCGCCCGCTTGCGCGAACGCGGCTTGCCTTGCGAGACACGCGCGTATTGTTCAGGCGGCGCGGCGCAGCGATGGCTGCGACGCTGGCGCGCGCCAGTTGGCTGCTCGAACACATGCGCGCGCCAGACGTTCGTTGTAATCCTCGCGCGGGACTTTCTTGAAGCCGAACGCGCCGAGATCGTCATACCAGCGCTTGGCGTCGATCATGTCGAAGCCGCCCGCCTTCAGACGTTCGGCGAGCCTGGCCAGCGCCGCCTGGCGCGCAAGACCATCGCCAAAAACGCCTTCTACGATGAACACCGAACCGACTGCGACGCCAAAGCCGCCGCCGACGAGTTCGCCCTCGCGATTGCGCGCTTCGAAGGAATGGGCGTGTCCGGCGTCCGACAGGCGCGCGAACGCCCAGCGCAATTCTTCAGGCAAGGGAATATCGTCGCAATCCTGCAGAAGGCAGGCGTCGAAATCGCGGTCGAACGCAACGGTCAGGGCGCCGCTCGCCAATGCCGCCTGCGCTTCCGCCGAGACGGAGACGGCGGCCGGCGCCGCCAGAGCGCGCATCGAGGGCGCCCACCATTTGACGATGCCGATGTTGCCCGAAGGAAAAAGGCCGCAGGCATAGCCTTCCATCAGGCGCGCGGGCGTCAGTTTTTCGGCAAAGCCGCACAGGCCGTCCGGCGTGGAGCGGGCGTTGGCGGGGTCCGGCAGGACGCTCGCGCCAATCGCCCCGTCCCGCGCCAGCATATCGGCGGCCGAGAGCCAGCCGATCACGCCATCGTTGGCGAACGCCTCGCGGGCGGCGAGGCCGATGCGACGCAGCTTCTGCAAAGCCGTCTCGCGAAACAGATAGCGCCGTTCCTTGCGGCGCAGGGCGGGCGTCAGCGGCGCCTCGGCGGAAAGGTCGGGCGAAAACAGCGAGGCGAAAGAGGCGAGTTGCCCGCGCGGATCGGTCGGTCGTGCTTTCGTGGACGTCATTGTTTTTGCCCTGCTTGCGGCGCGGATGCGCTCTTGCCGGGAAAGCTAGGGGGCGCCCTGTTGCAGGCAGTTCAAAAGATTCGCTCAAACACTGGTATAAAGCCGTTAGGAATTGCGGCGCGCGGTTGCGCTGGCGGGCAGGTTCCCCTAATCCGGCCTTCAGAAAGGCCTCTCAATGACCCGCGAAACGGCCGCCCAGGCCCATCAGGACATCGTCTCCCATCACGACAAGGTGCTGATCGTCGACTTCGGCTCGCAGGTGACCCAGCTGATCGCCCGACGTGTGCGAGAGGCCGGTGTTTATTGCGAAATTCACCCCTTTCAATCGGCTGAGAAAGCCTTCGCGGCCCTCCGTCCCAAGGCTGTGATCCTGTCCGGCGGCCCAGCTTCGGTGACCGAAAGCGGCTCGCCGCGCGCTCCGCAGTCTGTCTTTACGTCCGGTTTGCCAATTCTCTCGATTTGCTATGGCCAGCAGACGACAGCCGTCCAGCTTGGCGGCGCTGTCGAGGGCGGCCACGCCGCCGAATTCGGCCGCGCCGAGGTCGAAATCGTCGAGGATTCCGCGCTGTTCGAGGGCGTCTGGGCCAAGGGCGGACGCTATCCCGTCTGGATGAGCCACGGCGACCGCGTGACGCGTCTGCCCGAAGGTTTCACGGTGAAGGCGGTGAGTGAAAACGCGCCCTTCGCCGTGGCGAGCGACGAAAAGCGCCGCATATTCACCACCATGTTCCACCCCGAAGTCGTTCACACGCCGGACGGGGCGAAACTGATTTCCAATTTCGTGCACAAGGTGGCCGGCCTGAGACGCGACTGGACCATGGCCGCCTTCAGGCAGGAGGCCATCGCCGCCATTCGCGCGCAGGTGGGGCAGGGGCGCGTGCTGTGCGGACTGTCGGGCGGCGTCGATTCATCGGTCGCGGCGGTGCTCATTCACGAGGCGATCGGCGACCGGCTGACCTGCGTTTTCGTCGACCACGGCCTGATGCGCCAGGCCGAAGCGCAGGAAGTGGTGACGCTGTTCCGCGACCATTACAACATCCCGCTCGTGCATGTGGACGCCGAGCAAATGTTCCTGAAGGAACTCGATGGCGTCGCCGACCCTGAAACAAAGCGCAAGACAATCGGCCGGCTGTTCATCGAAGTGTTCGAGGCCGAGGCCAGGAAGATCGCCGCCGACGGCAAGGGCGCGCCCGAATTTCTGGCGCAGGGCACGCTTTATCCGGATGTGATCGAAAGCGTGAGCTTCACCGGCGGCCCGTCGGTGACGATCAAGAGCCACCACAATGTTGGCGGCCTGCCCGAACGCATGAACATGAAGCTGGTCGAACCGTTGCGCGAATTGTTCAAGGACGAAGTGCGCGCGCTCGGTCGCGAACTTGGCCTGCCCGAACCCTTCGTCGGCCGCCATCCTTTCCCGGGTCCGGGCCTCGCCATCCGCATCCCCGGCGCGATCACGCGCGAGAAGCTCGACATTCTCCGCAAGGCCGACGCGATCTATCTCGACGAAATCCGCAAGGCCGGCCTCTACGACAAGATCTGGCAGGCCTTCGCCGTGCTGCTGCCGGTGCGCACCGTCGGCGTGATGGGCGACGGGCGCACCTACGACAGCGTCTGCGCCCTGCGCGCGGTGACGAGCGTCGACGGCATGACCGCCGATTTCTTCCCCTATGACATGAATTTTCTGGGCCGCACGGCAACGCGCATCATCAACGAAGTGAAGGGCGTCAACCGCGTAGTTTATGATGTGACAAGCAAGCCGCCGGGGACGATTGAGTGGGAGTGAGGCGGTTATCCCGCCTCGCAGCATGATCGCGCCTCACCCGCCGGTCAGCGCCGCTTCGTCCGGCGCCGGCGGTTCGGCGCGGCGCAGGCCAAGCAGTTCGGCCGCGCCGTAAGGCGGCCAGCCGCCGACGCCGCCGCGGATGACGAGCCTCTTGCGCGCGCCGGGCGCAAAGGCTGCGCAGGTCGCCCCCGACGCGAAATAGCGCTCGGCCGCGTTTGTCGTCCTCCAGCGGCCGGGCAGAAGCGCGCCGTAATTCCACGCCGCCCGCGCTTCGTAGAGCGGCATGACGCGCGCGACCTGCGCCTCGATCGCGACGCCCGGCGTGCGCGCGAGCGCCTGTTCGATTTCCGCGCTCCAGTCATGCGCCGGCCATCGCCCGCGATCGGGACGGCTGGCTTCTTCGGCGCGCCAATGCGCGATGGCCTCGCTCTTGAGCGCGTCGGCCGCGCCGCATCCGGAAATGACGAGGTCAGCAATGTCCGCGCGCCGTCGCGGCTCGGGAATGCAGAGATAAAGCGTGATCAGCGCCATCGCAGCCGTCGCAGCGAAAAGCGCGACGCGCGACATGCGCACAGACAGGCGTAGCCGGCCGACGATGGCGCCAAGGACAGCGCCGATCAGAACCCCGCCGGGCCCGCTGATGAACAGGCCAACCATCGGCCCCTGATTGGAGCGCGATAGAAACAACGGTCCCAGAAAGCCGGTCAAAAAACCGGCAAGCCCCAGTGCGCCCGCCCAACGCAACATGCCGATGAACCCTCGCGACCACAGCGGCCGCCACCGCGCCAATCTCGCGCAGAGGCGTCTTGCGATTTGATGAACGCACGGCGCTTTGAACGGCGCGACGAATGCCCTCCGCTTTCGCGCTTTTGCGCCTTTGCGTCCGGCGTGCCATGAAAGCGCCTGCCACGAATGGCGCGGCGGGCAGGAGCGCGCGATGCCGAAACATCTCACCCTCTATGGCATAAAAAATTGCGACACGATGAAGAAGGCGCGCGCGTTTCTCGATGAACGCGGCGTCGATTATGTTTTTCATGATTACAAGACGCAGGGCGTGACGGCGGCGCAGCTTGCCGCGTGGAGCAAAAAGGTCGGCTGGGAAAGGTTGCTCAATCGGGCGGGGACGACGTTCAAAAAACTCCCCGACGCCGACAGGCAAAATCTGACCGAGGCCAAAGCGATCGCCTTGATGGCGGCGCAGCCCTCGATGATCAAGCGCCCGGTTCTGCAGAACGGCGCTGCAATTCTCGTCGGGTTCAAGCCTGAAGAATATTCCGCATTCCTTGTCTAGCGCGCTTGCAACGGCGCAGCGCGCCTCCATCTGTGTTCCATGGAAAAGGATGTGATCGCCATGCGCGCCTATGTTCTCGAAAGTTATGGCGACGCCGGCAATGCTGTTATGCGCGACATGCCGCAACCGGCGCCCGGCGTGCGCCAGATCCTGATCAAGGTTCATGCGGCGGGCCTCAATCCCGTCGATTTCAAATTTCGCGAAGGCAAATTGCGCGCGATCATGCGCCCGACGCTTCCGTTTGTTCTCGGCAACGAACTGGCGGGCGAGGTGATCGCGTGCGGCCCGCAGGCTTCCAAATTCAAGCCGGGCGATCGCGTTTTCGTCCGCGTCGCAAAAGGGTCGGGCGGCGCTTTCGCGGAATTCGCCTGCGTCAACGAGGATGACGCCGCGCGCATGCCGGCCTCGCTCGATTTCGTGGCCGCGGCGGCGACGCCGCTTGCAGCGTTGACGGCTCTGCAGGCGCTGCGCGACGTTCTGAAAATTCGCAAGGGGCAGCGCGTGCTGATTTCGGGCGGCGCTGGCGGCGTCGGCACATTCGCCATCCAGATCGCGAAATATTTCGGCGCGCATGTCGCAACGACCGCCTCGTCGCGCGGCGAGTCGCTCGTGCGTTCGCTCGGCGCCGATGAGATCGTCGATTACACCAAAGTTTCGATCGCCGATCTGCCGCGTGATTTCGACGCAGGCTTCGATCTGCTGGGCGGTAAAACGATGCTCGACATGTTCACGGTCGTGAAACCTGGTGGAACGGTCGTCAGCGTCGCCGGTGCGCCCGAACCACAGACAGCCTTGCAGGATCTCGGCGGCGCAAAGGGCCTGGCGGCGCTGTTCTGGATGGTCAGTTACAGCGTCCGGGCCGCGGCGAAAAAGGCCGGCGTGCGCTATCGTTTTCTCTTCATGCGCCCGAGCGGCGCCGATCTCGAATTCCTTAGCAGGATGATTGACGATGGCGCGTTGCGCGTGACGGTCGATCGCGTCTTCGCCTTCAAGGATATCGCCGACGCTTTTGTCTATCTCGAAGCGGGCCGGGCGAAAGGCAAGGTCGTCGTCACAATGCCCTGAGGGCGCGCGATGGCGATTGAATAGCGCGCGTAGCGCGTTATCATGAGCAAAATTCAACGCGCCGGAGGAATCCTTGGCTGCCGATCCCTATCAAATTCTGGGCGTTGGAAAGAGCGCGTCGCAAGCCGACATTCAGAAGGCCTATCGCAAGCTCGCCAAGAAACTTCACCCCGATCTCAACCCCGGCGACAAGAAAGTCGAAGAGCAGTTCAAGGAGCTTTCCGCTGCTTACGACATTGTCGGCGATCCGGCCAAGCGCGCGCGTTTCGACGCCGGCGAGATCGACGCGTCCGGCATGGAGAAGCCGCAGCCGCGCCAGTATTACCGCGACTTCGCCGACCAGGCTTCGCCCTACGCGCGTGAAGAGGTTTACGAGGATTTCGACGGCGACGAATTCGCCGAACTTTTGCGCCGCGCCCGCGCCAGCCGCGCAAACATGCGTGGGCAGGACACGCATTTCCGTCTCAAGCTGAATTTTCTCGACGCGGTGAACGGAGCCACGCAGCAAATTATCATGACGGATGGCGCGCCGATCGATCTCAAGATTCCCGCCGGGGCGCGCGATGGCCAGATCATGCGTCTGCGCGGCAAGGGCGAGCCGGGTCTCGGAAAGGGGCCGCCGGGCGATGCGCTGATCGAGCTGGAAGTCGCGCCGCACCCGCTGTTCACGCGCAAGGACGACGACATTCACGTCGAACTGCCGCTGGGGCTGCGCGAAGCTGTGCTTGGCGGCGAGATCCGCGTGCCGACGACGACGGGCGACGTGATGATGCGCGTTCCCAAATGGACCAATACCGGCGCGACGCTGCGTCTGCGCGGCAAGGGCGTGGCGCGCGCCGACGGCACGAAAGGCGACGAACTGGTGACGCTGAAACTGCGCCTGCCCGACAAGGCGGATGCCGACCTCGAACATTTCATGCAGGGCTGGAGCGGTCATTCGCGCCAGACGACGGGAGCCTGACCATGCGCGCGCGCGAATTCGTTGTGGCGGCCGAAATCCGGATCGAACAACTGGACCATTGGGTGGCGGAAGGCTGGCTCCTGCCGACAGAACCGGCAGACGAGGCCGATTATTCCGAAATCGATCTGGCGCGCGCCCGTTTCATCCGCGATATGCTGGGGCTGGGCGTCAATGAGGACGGTTTGCCGATCATTCTCGATCTGGTCGACCAGTTGCACAGCGCCCGCCGCCTCCTGCGCGATCTGGCGCGCGGAGCGGCGGAGCCGATGTGAACGGGGCAGCTCACTTTGGAACCGTTTTCAAATAGCGCGAACCGCGTTGACCGCGCGCACATGCGCCCTTAGGCCCGGTTGCGGGCTCACGATCAGGCGGGGATGAAGGTTTGACGGCGGTTTCCAAACAAAACGGCAAGAGGTCCGGCCTCGCGCGCTTTCTTGCCGTGGCCGGTCCCGGCCTCGTGGTGATGCTGGCCGATACGGACGCCGGATCGGTCATCACGGCGGCTCAGTCGGGCGCGCAATGGGGCTACCGTCTGCTGTTGCTGCAGCTCATTCTCGCGCCGATCCTCTATGTCGTGCAGGAGCTGACGGTGCGGCTCGGCGCGGTCACGGGCAAAGGCCACGCTGAATTGATCCTGCAGAACTACGGGCGCTTCTGGGCGTGGTTTTCGGTCAGCACGCTGGTCGTCTCGTGCATCGGCGCGCTTTTGACCGAATTGTCGGGTCTTGCCGGCGTCGGCTCCCTGATGGGCGTCTCGCCAGCAACGACGATGATCGTGGTTGTCGGCGCGCTGCTGTTGATGGCCTTCACCGGCTCCTACCAGTCGGTCGAACGCATCGCGATCGCGGTGGGCGCTTTCGAGCTGGTTTTTCTGGCTGTCGCCTGGGTCGCAGGCCCCAACCGCGCGGAACTTGTCGCCGGCGCGGTCGACATTCCCTGGCGCGATCCGAAATATCTCTACCTCGTTTCCGCCAATATCGGCGCGGTCATCATGCCCTGGATGGTGTTTTTCCAGCAGTCCTCGGTGATCGAAAAGGGTCTGACGACGGACGATCTTCCGGCGGCGCGGATCGACACGGCGCTGGGCGCGGTGCTGACGCAGCTGATCATGGCCGCAGTCGTCGTGGCCACCGCCGCAACGCTCGGCAAGGCCGGGCAGGGCGGCAGCCTCGATACGGTCGAACAGATCGCCCAGGCCATTACCCCCTATCTCGGCGAGCGCTGGGGCAAGATCGCTTTCGGGCTCGGCATGTCCGGCGCAGCGCTCGTTGCGACCATCGTGGTCACGCTGACGGCGGCCCGCACGCTGGCCGAAGTTCTGGGCGCCAAGCACACGCTGGAACACGAGCCGCGCGACGCGCCGTGGTTTTACGGCGTTTATACGATTGCGCTGGTGGTCGGCGCGCTCATCGTCGCCTCGGGCGCCGATCTCGTCTCGATCAGCGTCGGCGTGCAGGTCATGAACGCCTTGCTTCTGCCGATTGTTCTGGGCTTCCTGTATCTGCTCGCCCGAACGCTCCCCGAGCCCTACCGCATCAAGGGCGCCTGGGCGATCGTCAGCGGGATCGTGATTGCGGCAACCGTCGTTTTTGGCGTCTATTCCGGCGTGGCCGGGCTGTTTGGCTAACTCGCCTTCGCCGGCCGGCTCTGCTAGACCCGGCGCCAACGCAATTCTGGACAAGCCCCCATGGCCGATATTTTCCGCGAGGTCGACGAAGAAGTCCGTCAGGACAAGGCTCTGGCGCTCTGGGAAAAATACCAGACCCTCATCGTCGCCGTCGCGCTGGCGATCGTGGTCGCCGCCGGCGGCTGGCGCTTCTGGCAATGGCGGCAATTGCAGGCGCAGGAGGCCTCGGGCGCCCGTTATCAGGCCGCGATGGCGCTTTCGCGCGAGGGCAAGGTCGCCGAGAGCGAGGCGGCCCTGCATGCGCTGAGCAAGGATGGCGCGAAGGGCTATGCGGAGCTTGCCTCGATGCGCGCCGCCGCCGAACTGGGCGCGAGCGACCCGGCCGCCGGCGCCAAGGCTTATGACGCGCTGGCCGCGAATGCTGCTCTCGACCCCGTGTTCCGCGATGTCGCGCGCCTGCGCGCCGCCATCTTGCTGTCCGACAAGGCCGACCGCGCCGAGATCGACAACCGGCTGACGCCGTTGGCCCAATCGGGCCAGCCGTTCCGCTCCAGCGCGCGCGAATTGCTGGCGCTGGCGGCGCTGAAGGCCAATGATTACGCCGCCGCCGGCCGCTGGCTGGACGAGATCGTCAGCGATCCCGAGGCCGCGCCCGTGGTCAAGCAGCGCGCCGAGGCGTTCCTTGCGCTCGTGCGCTCCAACATGCCCGCCCCCGCCGCTGCGCCGAAGTAAGGGCCATGACGTTTCGCCTCGCCATCATCGGCCGGCCGAACGTCGGCAAATCGACGCTGTTCAACCGGCTCGTCGGCAAGAAGCTCGCGCTCGTTGACGACCAGCCCGGCGTCACGCGCGACCGGCGCGAGGGCGAGGGCCGCATCGCCGACCTCGTCTTCACCGTCATCGATACGGCCGGACTGGAGCAGGGCGACGCCGCCTCGCTCTCCGGCCGCATGCGCGCGCAGACCGAGGCCGCCATCGCCGACGCCGACGCCATTCTGTTCGTGATGGATGCGCGCGCAGGGTTGACGCCGGACGATCGCCACTTTGCACAACTTGTGCGGCGCGCCGACAAGCCGATCATCCTGGTCGCCAACAAGGCGGAATCGAAGGCGAGCGAAGCTGGCGTGCTCGACGCTTTCGCGCTTGGGCTTGGCGAACCTGTCGCATTGTCTGGCGAACATGGCGAAGGATTTGGCGAGCTCTACGACGCGCTGCGCGAAGCGTTGCCCGACAAGACAGAGCCCGCCGAGGAGCCGCCAGAGGAGGCGCCGCGCGTTTTCGCCGACGACGAGGACGGCACCGAACTCGATCTCGCCAAGCCGCTGCGCATCGCGGTCGTCGGCCGTCCGAACGCCGGCAAATCGACGCTCATCAACCGCATCATCGGCGAGGATCGTCTGCTGACGGGACCCGAGGCCGGCGTCACGCGCGATTCCATCGGTCTCGATTTCGAATGGCGCGATCGCAAGCTCAAGCTCTTCGACACTGCGGGCCTGCGCAAGCGCGCGCGCGTGATCGAGAAACTCGAAAAGCTCGCGGCCGGCGACGCGCTGCGCGCCGTCAAATTCGCCGAAGTGGTGGTGCTGCTGCTCGATGCGACGATCCCTTTCGAGAAACAGGATCTGACCATCGCCGATCTGGTCGAGCGCGAGGGACGCGCGCTTGTCATCGGCGTGAACAAATGGGACCTCATTGCCGACCGCGCGGCCAAGATCAGGGAATTGCGCGAGGAGGCGGCGCGCCTTCTGCCGCAGGTGCGCGGCGCGCCGGTGGTGCCCGTTTCGGGCGCGACGGGCGAGGGGCTGGACGCCCTGATGAAGGCCGTGCTGCATGTTCACGAAATCTGGAACCGACGCATTTCCACAGCGCGGCTCAATCGCTGGCTGACGGCGGCTGTCGACCAGAATCCTCCGCCCGCCGTGTCAGGGCGGCGCATCAAGATCCGATACATGACGCAGCCCAAGGCGCGTCCGCCGCATTTCATCATTTTCGGCAATCAGCTCGACGAATTGCCGACGAGCTATGAACGCTATCTCGTGAACGGACTGCGTGAAGCCTTCGATCTGCCGGGCGTGCCCATCCGCATATCGCGGCGCATGGCGGACAATCCCTACGATCGCAAGAAGCGTTAGGCGGACGCGTTCCGAACGGCTGGCTCCGGCGCGAAAGCCTCGATCATCGCCTCGAAATCCATCGCTGCGCCAAACAGCGGGCCTTGCGCATAATCGACGCCGAGTTCGCGCAACATCGAAGCCTGCGCCTCGCTCGCGACCCCGCACGCCACGACCGACATGCCGCGCGCCTTCGCCGTCTGCACAAGCGAGCGCACGAGCACGCGGTCGCTGTCGTTTTTGCTGGCGGCTTCGACCAGCCTGCGCGCAATCTTGATCTGCGAGAAGGGCAGGGTCTTGAGATGGCGAATTGCGCCAAGGCCCTCGCCGAATTTGTCGAGTGAAAGCTGGACGCCCTTGTCGGCGAATGAGCGCAGGATTTGCGGAATGCGTTCGGCGCCGCGGCCGACCAAAGCTTCCTCGTGGATTTCAAGCGTCAGGTTTTCCTCGCCGCCGCACACCATCGCAAACTCCGCGATATGCGCGATCACCTTTTCCGGCTGGCGCAAGCGCAACGCGTGTATGTTGCACGACAGGCGCGGCAGAATTGCATCCCGCGCCCTGATGCGCAGAACGTCTCGCGCAATTGCGTGGAACGTCGCATTCAACGCCTGATCCATGAAGCCGAATTCTTCTGCGAGCGCGCTGAAACGGGCAAAACCGCAGGTCGAACCATCGGGCTTGCGCCACTGAAACGTCGCGTCGAACGAATGATAGGCGCCGGTCTGCAGATTGATCTGCGGCAGATAGAGCGCGCCAATGTCGCCGTCAGCCAATCCGGTCTCAAGCAAACGCGCTTCTGCGCCGCGCGCGGCGAGTTCTGCGCGGTCTTTTTCGTTGAAGATGCGCAGGGCGCCGCGTTGCTGCGTTTTCATCACGCGCAGCATGCGGTCGGCGCGCGTCAGCATGCCGCTTGCATCCGTCTCGTCGGGCCAGGCTTGCGCGACGGTGATCGTACAGCCAGCGCCGACATCGTGCCCCTCGATGAAGGTCGGGCGCGAAAGCCTTTCGAGAAGCCGCTCGCCGAGATTGGCGATGGACTGGGCGTCGAGCGGTTGAATGGTAAGCGCGACGAATTCGTCGCCGCCAATGCGTGCGACGAAAGCGTCTGCGCCGCAGACAACCTGCATGTGGCTGGCGACGGCCTGCAGATACCGGTCGCCGACGGTGTGCCCGTAAATGTCGTTGACGCTTTTGAAATGGTCGAGATCGACCAGGTACAGCGCATAGGATTTCTCGGCCTCGCAGGGTTGGCTGAGAATGCTTTCGGCGCGCTGGTGAAAGGCGCGGCGGTTGGCGAGCCCCGTCACGGCATCGGACAGCGCCTGCGCCTCGATGCGATGTTTGGCCCGCTCCAGCGCAATCAGATGTTCGGCCTGGCGCCGTTTGGACTTTTCCGAGGCTTGCACCGCAACGCCAAAAAAGAAGCAGTAGAAATTCAGCAGCAGACAAAAGAACGCGAGCCAGCCCGCGACATCGAGACCAGCGCCGCCATTCAGCGCGTAATAGACGGCCATGGGCGCGAAGATCGTCCAGACCGCCGTCATGGCGAGGATCGGCGCGGCGGCGATCATCATCGTCGCGCCCAAAGTCACGGTCGCCATCGCGCCGATCGGGAAAATCTGCAGATGCGCCGGCAGACTCGATGTCGCCAGGACGCCCATCGCGCTCCACGGCAGGCAGCCGAGCAGCGTCATCATCAGGAAGTAGCGTATATCCTCGTCGCGGATTGTCTGCGTGCGTCGCGCCGAGCCGCGCGCCGGCAGCAGCGCGAGCAACGCGCCGGACGCCAGCACACAGACGAACCATGCGTGCATGTTGGCTGCATCGAGATAGTCGCGGCAATAAAGATAGACCGCTTCGGCGACGAAAATCTGCGAGAAGGCGGCAAGCGCGGCGTTGCGCTCGATGTTGTAAAGGCGCTGCACATGCCCGCCGACAGGATAGACAACCTTCCAGACGCGGGCAAAATCGACCCGCGGCGCATCCCAGCGCCGGTTGCTGCTGCGCGGACTAACCGTATTGCGATCAAACAGGGACAAAGCAAAAATCTTTCACCGGCCCGCCAATGAAAGAGTTTTAAAAATGGCCCGCTGAAGAGGAGTTAACGTAAGGGCGCGATGGTTGCATATGCTTAATGAATTTAAGCGCCGCCTCGACCGCGCCCTCAGTCCGGCGCGCGGAACTGCAATACGCGGCCTTGCGGAAAATCGTAAACTTTTCCAGTCTCGGTCCAATCGGGCGCGCAAAGCGAGACGAGCGCTGGGGCGGCCTCCTCGGGCGTGCGCAGGGTCATCGGATCTTCGCCGGGCATCGCCTTGGCGCGCATGACGGTGCGCAGCGGGCCTGGGTTGAACAGCATGACGCGCACATTGGTGATGTTTTGCGTTTCGGCGGCGTAGGACCGCGCAAGCGCGTCGAGCGCCGCCTTGCTGGTCGCATAAAGCCCCCAGTAGGCGCGCAAATCGGCGCGATGGCCGGCGCCTGAGGAGACGAAGACTGCGCGCCCTGCGTCCGAGGCGCGCAGGAGCGGATCGAGCGAGCGGATGAGGCGCCAGTTGGCGGTGAGATTGACCGCCATCGTCTTGTCCCAGTCCTTGGGGTCGATATGGCCGAGCGGCGAGAGCACGCCGAGCAGGCCGGCGTTGCCGACCAGAATGTCGAGCTTGCCCCAGCGTTCGTGAATGACGGCGCCGAGCCGGTCGAGCGCGTCGAAATCGGTGATGTCGAGCGGGGCGAGCGTCGCCTCGCCGCCGATCTTGCGGATTTCGTCGTCGAGTTCTTCGAGCGCGCCTTGTGTGCGCGCCACCGCGATCACATGCGCGCCGCGCCGCGCCAGCTCGAGCGCGACAGCCCGCCCGATGCCGCGCGAGGCGCCGGTGACGAGAGCGATGCGGGAGGAGAGGGAGGCGGCGGCTGTCATCGGGGCGTTTTCCGTGGATTGTTCGTTTCAGACGCTCGCGCGGCGCGTCGGACGGGCAGGGGCGGCGCGGCCGTGACGATGCAGGGCCAACGAAAGGCGCTTGGTTGCGGGCAAATCAACCCGTCTCGGCCAGAAGCGACAATTGCTGCTTGCCGCTCTCGCCCTTCACATCGGTCAGCGGCGTCGGATAGTCGCCGGTGAAACAATGGTCGGTGAATTGCGGGCGCGCATCGTTGCGGCCGTCCTCGCCCATCGCGCGATAAATGCCGTCGACAGAGAGGAACGCCAGAGAATCGCAGCCGATATAGGCGCGCATTTCCTCGAGCGTGTGATTGGCGGCGAGCAGGCCTTTGCGCTGCGGCGTGTCGATCCCGTAATAGTCGGGATGCGTGATGGGCGGCGAGGAAATGCGGAAATGCACCTCCTTCGCGCCGGCCTCGCGCATCATGCGCACGATTTTGAGCGATGTCGTGCCGCGCACGATGGAATCGTCGATCAGCACGATGCGCTTGCCGGCGACGACCGCGCGATTGGCGCTGTGCTTCATCCGTACGCCAATTTCGCGCACGCTTTGCGTGGGCTGAATGAATGTGCGCCCGACGTAATGGTTGCGGATGATGCCGAGTTCGAACGGAATGCCGGACTGCTGCGCATAGCCGATGGCGGCGGGAACGCCGCTGTCCGGCACGGGCACGATGACATCGGCGTCTGCGGGCGCCTCGCGCGCAAGCTGCGCGCCCATCGCCTTGCGCACATCGTAAACGGAGCGGCCGTGCACAACAGAATCGGGCCGCGAGAAGTAGATGTATTCGAAGATGCACGGGCGCGGCGCGACCGGCGGAAACGGCTTCAGGCTCTCGATGCCTTCTTCCGAAATGACGACGATCTCGCCGTTTTGAATGTCGCGCACGAAACGCGCGCCGATAATGTCGAGCGCGCAGGTCTCCGACGCCAGAATATACTTGCCGTCGAGTTCGCCCAGCACCAGCGGGCGTATGCCGAGCGGATCGCGCGCGCCGATCAGCTTCTTGTTGGAAAGCGCAACAAGCGAATACGCGCCTTCGATCTGGCGCAGCGCATCGATGAAACGCTCGACGATGCGCGTCTTGCGGCTGCGCGCGACCAGTTGCAGCACGACTTCCGTGTCGGAGGTCGACTGGTAGATCGCGCCTTCCTTGATGAGGTCGCGCCGCAGCGTCAGGCCGTTGGTGAGATTGCCGTTATGGGCGACGGCGAACCCGCCGGACGACAGTTCCGCAAACAAGGGCTGCACGTTGCGCAGGATCGTTTCGCCCGTCGTCGAATAACGCACATGGCCGATGGCCGCCTCGCCCGGCAAGCCTTCGATAGTGGAAACGCGCGAGAAATGGTCGCCGACAAGGCCGAGGCGACGTTCGGAATGAAATCTCTTGCCGTCGAAGGACACGATGCCCGCAGCTTCTTGTCCGCGATGCTGCAGGGCATGCAGGCCGAGCGCTGTGATCGCGGCTGCGTCCTTGTGGCCGAAAATGCCGAAGACGCCGCATTCCTCTCTCAGCGTATCGCCGTCGAGATCGAAGTCGTGCACATCGCTCATCGTCGTTCTCCGCGCCGCGCAGGGGCGCGCGGCGAAAATTGCGCGAGCGCGGCTGCGCTCAATTCTTTTTCGGCGCAGCGGGCGCGCCTGCGCCAGGGCGGGCAGGCGGTTGCGGCGTCGCATCGCCCTCGGCGGGCGTGTCCTCGGGCTGTGCGCCCTTGGGCTTCTTGAACCTGGCGATGATCGTGTCGGCGTCGTCGGGCAGCATATCCATGATCTTGCCGCCGGTGGCAGCCAGCAACGGTTTCATCTTCGCGTTCTTCACCCAGTCCGGTTGGGTTTTTTCCGGCACGAGCCAGGCGAAGAACACAAACGCCACGGCGCAGAGCAGCCAGCCGCGCCCTGCGCCGAAAACAAAACCAAGCGTCCGGTCGAGCGCCCCGATCTTCGAATCGAGAATGGCGTCGGAGGCCCGAACGGTCAGGATGGATATAAGGATGAGCGCCAAAAAAAACACCGCCCCGGCTGAGACCGCCATCGCGATCGAATCCTTGGCGATATGCGGTTTCACGAAGGGCAGAACCATCGGGTAGAAATAATAGGCCGCGAGCGCCGCCACGCCCCAGGATACGATGGCCAGAAATTCGCGCGTGAAACCGCGCAGCATCGCCAGCAAAGCCGACAGCAGAACAATGCAGAGCAGGCCAAGATCGAGATAGGAAGGCATGAAAAAGGGGCCTCGGAATCAAAACGGCGGCGCCGCGACCGCCGGGAACCGTTAAACGGCGCCCTTATAGACGGTCGCAATCGGCGCGTCGATATGCGCGGGCGGCTTTCCATTGCGGTTCCGTGTCATTCTTCTCGATTACTTCAATGCGCGCAGCGCCGGGCGGGCTTCCTCGTGCGCGGAGCCGGCTGCGGCGATATCGGCCACCAGCGCCGCAATATGGGTCGCGCGCGCGAGCCGCATGCCCTCGGGCGGCGCCTCGCGGCTTTCGCCCGGCGGGGGCGGCAGCACGGCGCGATGAAAGCCGAGCTTGGCCGCCTCCTTCAGCCTGAGGCCGGTATGGATGACCGGCCGCACGGCGCCCGACAGGCCGATTTCGCCGAAATAACAGCAATCGGCGGGCAGCGGCGTTCCGGTCAGCGAGGAGACGAGCGCCGCCGCCGCCGCCAGATCGGCCGCCGGTTCATTGATGCGCAGTCCGCCGGCGATCGACAGATAGACGTCGTGCTGGCCGAGTCGGACGCCGGCATGGGCCTCCAGCACCGCCAGAACCATCGAGAGTCGCTGACTGTCCCAGCCGACGACGGCGCGGCGCGGCGTGCCGAGCGCGCTCGGGCTGACCAGCGCTTGCACTTCGAGCAGCATGGGGCGCGACCCCTCCATCCCCGCAAGCACGGCTGCGCCCGGCGCGCCGGCCTCGCGGCCCGCCAGAAACAGGGCGGAGGGGTTGGCGATTTCGGCAAGACCTGCGCCGGTCATTTCGAAAACGCCGATTTCGTCGGTCGGGCCGAAACGGTTCTTCGAGGCGCGAAGCATACGGAAATGATGCGCGCCGTCGCCCTCGAAGGACAGAACCGCGTCGACCATATGCTCGACGACGCGCGGCCCGGCGACCTGACCATCCTTCGTCACATGCCCGACCAGCACGACGGCCGAGCCGCTCGTCTTGGCAAAGCGGATCAACGCCTGCGCGGAGGCGCGAACCTGCGTCACCGTGCCCGGCGCAGATTCCACACTGTCGGTGAACATGGTCTGGATGGAATCGATGACGACAAGGGCAGGGCGCGGCCCTTGCGCGAGCGTGGCCAGAATATCCTCGACATGGGTTTCGGCGGCCAGTTCCACCGGCGCGTCGGCGAGGGCAAGGCGCGCGGCGCGCATGCGCACCTGCGCAACCGCCTCTTCGCCCGAAATATAGACGACGCGCGATCCCGCCCGCGCCAGCGCCGCGCAGGTCTGGATCAGAAGCGTCGACTTGCCGATTCCCGGCTCCCCGCCCATCAGCAGGATGGATCCCGGCACGAAGCCGCCGCCGGTGACGCGGTCCAGTTCCGCAATGCCCGAAACGATGCGCGGCGCAGCGGCCGACACGCCATTCAGCCCCTCGAGCGGGAAGGGTTTGCCCTTGGTTCCCCGCGCGGCCTGCGCGCCGATGCCGGCGCCGGCGGTTTCTTCGGAAATCGTATTCCAGCCGCCGCAAGCCTCGCATTTCCCCTGCCAGCGCTGGGAGACCGCGCCGCAGGACTGGCAGACAAAGGAGGTGCGGGAACGAACCATGAACATTTATAGCCGGATTCGCTATGGCGCGGCAAGGGGGCGACACGGGTCAGGGCTGACAATTGCGCGGGCGTCGGTATGCTGCCCGGCGCGGCGCGATTGGGGCGTTGTGCGCTTAACGGATTTGAAATGACCAGATATTGCGTAGTGACCGGCGTCTCCAGCGGCATAGGACAAGCCATTGCCGACAAGCTCGCCGCCAGCGGATTTCATGTCTTCGGCTCCGTTCGCCGCATGGCCGACGCTGATGCTCTGACGCGGCGTTTTGGCGACAAGGCGACGCCGCTCGTTTTCGACGTGACGGACGAGGCGGGCGTGCGCGCAGGCGCTGCGCAGGTCGCGGCGGCGCTCGGCGAAAAGGGGCGTCTTGCGGGTCTCGTCAATAATGCGGGCGTTGCGACGCCGGGGCCGCTCTTGCATCTTTCGCTCGACGATTTGCGCCGCCAACTCGACATCAATGTGGTCGCGCAGGTTGGCGTGACGCAGGCTTTCGCGCCGTTGCTGGGCGTCGACAAGACGCGAGCCGGAGCGCCCGGACGCATCGTCAATATCGTCTCGACATCGGGACGGCTTGCCACCCCGTTTCTGGGCGCCTATTGCGCCTCCAAATATGCGATGGAGGCGATTTCGGACACGTTGCGCCGCGAATTGCTGATTTATGGCGTGGACGTCATCGCCATAGAGCCGGGCGCCGTTGTCACCCCGATCTGGGACAAGGCCGAAAACGCCGATTATTCGGCTTTCGAAAACACCGATTACAAGAAAAGCTTCGGGGCGTTGCGCGATATCATGATTGCCGAAGGCCGCAAGGGTCTGCCGCCATCGCGCATCGCAGACGCCGTCCATCGCGCGTTGACAGACGCCAAACCGCCGGCGCGCATGGCCATTGTGCCCCAAAGGCTGAAAAACTGGACAGCGCCGCGTTTGATGCCCGATCGCGCGCTGGACAAATTCGTGGCCAAGCTGATCGGCCTGACGCCGGTCTGAATCAGGCCGAAAGGCGCGAAAAGGCGAAAACCAGCGCCGAGCCGACGACTGCCGCGAAAGCCGAAACGACCCGCACGATTTGCGGCTTGTGCGTCTTGACTGGATCGAAACCGACGAAAGCGGCCATGGTGCTTACTCCGGGCCGCAACGGCGGCCTAACGCATACGCTCACGCGCAAACCCTAGCGAGGGCGCGTTAACGGAGTCTTGCGGGAAACCAGCGAATTCAGTGCGGAAAATGCATCAGCCGCCAGAGCGCGGCGGCCATCGCCAGCGCCGCCACCGTCGACAGCGTCGCCAGAACCTTCAGATAAAGCGGCGCGCGATAGATCGGTTTTGCGGGAATATTGGCGTCCAGAACGGCGCGCGGCGCGCCAGACTCGCCAGACGCAGCGCGAACGTAGGTGCGGTTGATCGAAACGCCAAGCTGCGGCATGGGCGCGGCCTCCTGTGCTGCGACGGACCGCATGTGCGCCGGAATGGCGCAGGCGCCCGTCTTTGCTGGGCGGCGCTGCGAAAAACGCGCCAGCGGCGCTGGAACTTCCGGTCACTTCGTCGGTTAACGTTGCGACGTCGGCGGAAGGAATCGCGATCATGCCTTTGGGGAACGCCTCAGCGCGCACCGTATCGGTCGTGCGCTCGCCGGAAGGCTTGTTTAAAGCAGCCGCCGCAACAGCCCTGACGGGAATGATTTTTGCCTTCCTGTATCTAGGGCGTGGCGTGTTGACGCCGCTGGCCGTCGCCGTAATCCTTGCCTTCATCCTGTCGCCGATCGTTCTCAAATTGCGACCGTTTATCGGGAGGGGCGCGGCCGTCGGCGCGACCGTCGCCATCGCGCTCGCGATCGTTCTGGCCATCGCGGATATATTCGCGATGCAGGTCGGCCAGCTGGCGGGCGAATTGCCCCGTTACCGCGGCTCCATCGAAACCAAGATCAAGACCATTCGAGAAACCGTGCTCGATCACTCCGTCCTCGGTCGACTGACGCAGACGGTCGAGACGATGGGGCAGGACAAAGCTGCGCCAGCCGGCGCGGGCGGGGCCTCGGACAAAGCGGCGCCTGCGACGGCGGCCAAACCCGGCGATGAAAAAGCGCCGATGCATGTTGTCATCGACGGCGGCGGCGTTTTGTCCGCAGGCTCGTTGCGCGAGATGGCGGGGCATATCCTCGAGCCTGTGACGTTCATCGGAATTTCGCTGATCTTCCTGATTTTCGTACTGCTGCAACGGGAGGATCTGCGCGACCGCTTCATCCGCCTTGTCGGCGCGCGCGATATGCAGGCGACGATTTCGGCGATGGACGATGCTGCGAGCCGTCTGTCGCGCTATTTCCTCATTCAGACCGGCCTCAACGCGGCATTCGGCGTCATCGTGGCCATTGGTCTGTGGCTCGTCGGCGTTCCAGCGGCCCCTCTGTGGGGACTGATGGCGATGGTGCTGCGTTTCGTGCCCTATATCGGCTCGTTCATCGCAGCCGCCATGCCCATCGCGCTTGCGGCCGCCATCGACCCCGGATGGTCGATCGTCGTCAAGACAGCGCTTATTTTCGTCATCGGCGAGCCGATCATGGGCCATGTGATCGAGCCGCTGGTCTATGGGAAGTCGACAGGGCTCTCGCCCATCGCGGTCATCGTCGCGGCAGCGTTCTGGACCTCGCTCTGGGGGCCGGTTGGCCTGATCCTGTCGACGCCGCTGACGCTGTGCCTGGTGGTGCTCGGCCGGTATGTGGAGGGCCTTTCCTTCCTCGAAGTGCTGTTTGGCGATGCGCCCCCGCTCACGCCCGCCGAGAGCCTCTATCAGCGCCTGTTGGCGGGCGATTCCGTGGAGGCCGCCGAACTTGCAGAGGACGCCGTCGAAGAGAGTAGCCTCGACGCATTTTACGGCGAAACCGCCGTCGCCGCGCTCGGCCTTGCCGAACACGACCGCGAACGCGGCGCGCTGCGCGACGAAGGCCAGCAAACAGTGCTCAAATCCCTGCGCAGCGTGATCGAGGAACTTGCCGACGAGGGCGAGGGCGAAAACAATCAGGCGAACGCTCCCGCCGAATGGCGCGATGCGCGGGCGATCCTGTGCCTCGGCGCCCGTACGCCGCTGGACGATGGCGCGGCTGCGGTTGCCGCCGATCTGCTGCGTCGCCGCGGCTACGGCGTGACGCTCGAGCCCCACGAAGTCCTGCGGTCCGACGGGGTGTTCAGGATTGACCCGGAAGGCGTCAAGCTGGTGCTGATTTCTGCGCTCGATCGGGCGGGTTCGCAGACGCATCTGCGCTATACGGTGCGCAAGCTGCGCCGCAGGCTGCCGGGCGTCAAAATCGCCGTCGGCGCCTGGCTCGCCGAACCTGCGGCGGTTTCGATGGCCGAATCCCTTGGAGCCGACTTCACCGCCCGACGCATGACGCGTGATTTGCCGGACATCATCGCGCGCGCCTCGAGCGTGAACGAGAGCGGGGAGGCCCGGCAGGAGGCGGGCGCAGCCTGAAGCTTCGCGGCGCTTGCATCGTGGCGCCCCGGCGCGTATCCCCTGCGCAACGCCAAGAAAACCACGGATTCACGATGCACCGCTATCGCTCGCACACCTGCGGCTCGCTCCGCGAGACGGACGCTGGAAAGGACGCGCGCCTGTCTGGCTGGTGCCATCGCATCCGCGACCATGGCGGCGTGCTGTTCATCGACCTGCGCGACCATTACGGCATGACGCAATGTGTGGTCGACCCGGATTCGCCGGCCTTCAAGCTCACCGAATCATTTCGCTCCGAATGGGTCGTGCGGCTCGACGGCAAGGTGCGCAAGCGCCCGGCCGGCACCGAGAACGCCGACATGCCGACGGGTATGGTCGAGCTTTACGTGACCGACGCCGAAGTGCTGGGCCCGGCCGCCGAACTGCCGCTCACCGTATTTGGAGACCAGCCGTTCCCTGAGGAAACGCGGCTCAAATACCGCTTCCTCGATCTGCGCAAGGAAAAGCTGCACGCCAACATCATGCTGCGCGGCTCGGTGATCGACAGCATGCGCCGGCGCATGCGCGAAGGCGGCTTCTTCGAGTTCCAGACGCCGATCCTCACCGCGTCTTCGCCCGAAGGCGCGCGCGACTTTCTCGTGCCCTCGCGCATTCACCCCGGCAAGTTCTACGCGCTGCCGCAGGCCCCGCAGCAGTACAAGCAGCTTCTGATGATGGCGGGCTTCGACCGCTACTTCCAGATCGCGCCGTGTTTCCGCGACGAAGACCCGCGCGCCGATCGTCTGCCGGGCGAATTCTACCAGCTCGACGTCGAGATGAGCTTTGTCGAGCAGGAAGATGTTTTCGCGGCGATGGAGCCGGTCCTGCGCGGCGTGTTCGTCGAATTCGCCGGCGAGGACAAGGTCACCAAAAGCCCGTGGCGGCGCATTCCCTACGCGCAGGCGATGCGCGACTACGGCTCCGACAAGCCCGACCTGCGCAACCCGCTCGTCATGCAGGACGTGTCCGAGCATTTCCGCGGCTCCAACTTCAAGGTGTTCGCACGCCTTCTGGAACAGCCGAAAAATCAGGTCTGGGCGATCCCGGCGCCCGGCGGCGGCCAGCGCACGTTCGCGGACCGCATGAATTCCTGGGCGCAGAGCGAGGGCCAGCCTGGCCTAGGCTACATCCTGTTCTTCGACAGGGCCAAAGACGAGACGGTGCAGAAAGAGCAGCCCGGCGCCAGCGGCGTTGGCGCGCGCGGCCCGCTGGCCAACAACATCGGCCCCGAGCGCGCCGAGGCGATCCGCACGCAGCTTGGCCTCACGGCGGGCGACGCGGCGTTTTTCGTGGCCGGCGATCCATCCGTCTTCGTGAAATTCGCAGGCGCCGCGCGCGCAAAACTCGGACAGGAGCTGAAGCTGGTCGACGAGAGCCGCTTCGAATTCTGCTGGATCGTGGATTTCCCGATGTACGAGTGGAACGAGGACGAGAAGAAGGTCGACTTCTCGCATAACCCGTTCTCGATGCCGCAAGGCGGTCTCGACGCGCTCGAAAAGCAGGAGCCGCTGACCATCAAGGCGTTCCAGTACGACGTCGCCTGCAACGGCTACGAACTGGCCTCGGGCGGCATCCGCAACCACAAGCCCGAAGCGATGGTGAAAGCCTTCGAGATCGCCGGTTATGGGCGCGAGACGGTTGAGGAACGTTTCGGCGGCATGTTCCGCGCCTTCCATTACGGCGCGCCGCCGCACGGCGGCATGGCGGCCGGCGTCGACCGCATCGTGATGCTGCTGGCGGGCGAACAGAACCTGCGCGAAGTCGCGCTGTTCCCCATGAACCAGCGCGCCGAAGACCTGCTGATGGGCGCGCCGTCTCCCGCTTCGCCCAAGCAGTTGCGCGAGCTGCACGTGCGCCTGAACGTGCCGGACAAGGCCGACAAGGCCTGATCGGCAGCCGGCGCCGAAAAGCCCGCTTTGACTTCGGCGCGTTGAATGCGCAACCTTTGGCTCGCCTTCGAACGAGCGGGGTCTGCTATGAAAAACAAGCCGACAGTAACCGTCACCGTTTCCCCAAACGGGCCTTATGTGGTGGAGGGCGCAGCGCCACTCTCCAAAATGACAATCGTTGCCAACCGCAAGGGCGGGTCGGAAGACTGGCGCGAGACGCGTCAGTACGAAACAAAAGAAAAGATGGCCTTGTGCCGATGCGGCCAATCGGCCCGCAAGCCCTATTGCGACGGCGCGCACGCCAAAATCGGTTTCGACGGAACGGAGACGGCGAACCGCGCGCCCTATCTTGAACAGGCTCAGGAAATCGACGGCCCGGCGATGATCCTCACCGATGTCGAAAGCCTGTGCGCTTTCGGCCGTTTCTGCGACCCGAACGGGCGCGTTTGGAATCAGGTCGCCGAGAGCGACAATCCCGAAGTCGCTCAAAACTTCGTGCGGCAGGTGAACAATTGCCCGGCGGGCCGTCTTGTTGCGTGGGACCGCAAGACGAAGAAGCCGATTGAAAAGGAACTGCCGGTTTCGATCGGTCTGGTGGAAGACCCTGTCGAGGGATGCAGCGGACCGATCTGGCTGCGCGGCGGAATTCAGGTGATCGCGGGCGACGGATTCAAATACGAGCTGCGCAATCGTGTGACGCTGTGCCGCTGCGGACAATCGAGCAACAAGCCGTTCTGCGACGGAACGCATGCGTCGATGAAATTCAGGGACGAGCCGAGCTCGGTCTGATGAGCGGCGATCAAAAAAGCCCGGCGCGATCGCCGGGCTTTTGCATTCGCAGGCGTACGCTTCAGTAGCAGTAGCGTGCGGGAATACGGCGATACTGGTGGTAGCCGACCTGCCGATAGCAGCCGCGGCGATAGGCGTAATAACCGTTGCGCTGCCGTTCGGCCTGATTGCCGATCATCGCGCCGGCCGCCCCGCCGATGATGCCGCCCGCAAGGGCGCCGCCGACATGGCCGGTCACCGCCCCGCCGATTGCTGCGCCCGTCGCGCCGCCCAGCACGCCGCCGAGCAAGGTTTCCTGTGCGCCCGCGTGTGACGGCGCCAGAGCAAGGCCAGCAAGCAGAGCTGCTGCGCCAATCGAAAATTTCATGCATCCCTCCATCCGTGGCCGCCGGATAAACGGCACGGATCAGGATAACCTCTTGCGCCAGCGGCGTAAATCAGGCGAGGCGCGCGTCGCGGAACGACACCAGGCGGCGCTGGCGCTCGTCCCAGAGCGACAGATTCACGCATTTCAGGCTTTGCAGCATCGAGATGCGTCCGACCTGCCGCAAAGCCGGGAAATCCCGCAGCACCTCGGGCAGGCGGTAGAATGGAATGCGGCTGCACAGATGGTGCACGTGGTGCACGCCGATATAGCCTGTCAGCCAGTTGAGGCCGAGCGGCAGATCGTAGAAGGACGAGCCGTGCAGCGAAGCCTCGCCGAAATTCCAGTCGTCGTGCTTGGCCCAGATCGTGTTCTCGAACTGATGCTGCACGTAGAACATCCACACGCCCGCCATGGCGGCGATCATCACGATCGGCAGGTGGATCAGCAGAAAGGCCTGCCAGCCGACGAGCCAGATCAGGCCCGCCGCAAGCGCCGCGATGCCGATGTTGGTCGCCTGGGTCGAAACCCAGGGCTTCCAGCCGCCCGTGATGAAGCGCATCGGAATGCGCTGCTGCAGGAAAAACATGTAGGCCGGCCCGATGACGAACAGCACCGGCGCGGAGCGATACAGCCGGTATTTCAACTTGCCCAGTTTCGAAAGCGCCCGATATTCGGTCACCGTCAGCGTGTCGATGTCGCCGATGCCGCGGCGGTCGAGATCGCCGCAAGACGAGTGATGGATCGTATGCGCGCTTTTCCAAACGTCGTAGGGCGTCATGGTGAATACGCCGAGCACGCGGCCGATCCAGTCGTTGGCGTGACGGTTGTTCAAAAACGCGCCGTGGCCGCAATCGTGCTGGATGATGAACAGGCGCACGAGAAAGCCGCCCGCGGGAATGGCGACAAGCAGCGAAGCCCACCAGTAGCCGTAATGGTAGAACAGCCAGGCCACGAACCACAGGCCCGCCAGCGGCAGGACGGTGATCGCCAGTTCGAACAGGCTGCGCTGCGCATTCGTGTCGCGGTAGCGGTTGAGCGCCATCATCAGCGCGCGCGTTTCGGGCAGGCCCTGATCTGGCTGCTTCGCAGACATTCCTTGAAGATCGCTCATGCGGCTTTCGGTCTTCCCTGGCGCTCGTGAAACTGGTCGCAAAACACGCGGCGCTACCGCATGCAAGCCCAACATCCTATTTCAAAATACCACACTGGCGCGATTCGCCATCCAGCCTTTCGTCACCGCGCGCTGGCCTCGATTTTCAGCTTGTCGAGCAGCGTGCCGAACTGGGCAGCCATCGTCAGTTCGAGCAGGGAGGGGCCGTCCGGCGCGACGATGCTGGCTTCCAGCGTCTTGCCGCCCGCCATGAAGGCGGTCAGCGCCCCGATCAGCGGGGCTGCGCGCGGGTCGGACGCCTTCAGCCCCGCGATGGCCAGAACGCCGGCGCCGAGCGCATCGGCCAGGGCCTTTCGCGCCGCTTCAGGCGCAATCGCCTTCTGCCGCGCCTGCGTCGCGACGGCCCGGTCCACGAGCCCGTGGTCCTGCAAACGCGCGCCGAAGGACAGGAACCTGGCCGTCATCGCAGGAACCATGGCGCTCGCGCCGCCTTTGGCGAGAACGTCTGGCGACACGGCGCCGAGCGACAGCGAAAGGTCCGCCGACCCGATATGCGGATCGTCCACGACCAAATGCCGGACGGCGACAACATTCGTCGCGCTATCGTAGGCCGTCTCGATGCGCGCCGACAGGTCGACGCTGTCGTAACCCAGCGCGCCGAGCCCCGCGAACAGGGGCAGGGACTCGACCGGCGCGCGTATGTGGTCGGCCGACGCGGAGAAGGCGAGCGGCGCGAAGTCCAGCCATTGCGTGACGGCGATGGAGGCGCGGTCGACGCCGATCGGCCCCTTCGCGCCGGCGACCGAAAGACTCTCCAGCGCCGCCTTGTCGAAACGCGGCAGGACCTTGCGCGCCGGCGTTTCGCGCGCGCCCGCCAACGTCGGACGCATGTCGTAGCCCTCGATCGTCGCCTGCGCGAGTTTGACCGGCCCGAAGGCGTTCTGGGTATCAAGCCCCTCGATCGCGACGGCGCGGATGCGTCCGTCGCTGGCGCCGGCAATCGCGATGCGGGCGATGCGCGCCGGCGGCTTGTCGTCGGCGGTGGCGAAGGCGACGCCCTTCAATTCGAGCGCGCCCATGTCGATGCTCTCGACCATGTCCATCGTCATGCCGGCGACCGCGCGTTCCTGATCGGGCGTCGGCTTTGTTTCTTTCTTCGGCGTCAACTCGATCAATCCGCCGAGCGGCGCAGCGAGCGCGCGCCCGCCGATATCGGCGCCGGTCACCGTGTCGATATGCAGGCGGCTGCGGTCGGCCGTGATGGCGTCGACGCCGCTCGCCGAAAAACGCGCGACCGCAATCTGCTTTTGCGCATCGGCGCCGCGCGCGGTCATCGTCATGCGCACGCCGGCGATGATGTCGACGCCCTCGGCATGCATGGCGCCGACCTTGCCCTTCATGTCGTTGGCTTCGCCGCGGCGCGATTCAACGGCGGCGCCGGCGCTGTCGAGCATGGCGACCTTGCCGTGCAGGACGCCATTCAGAACGATATCGCGATAGGTGGTCGTCTGCGTGTAATCGCCGGCATGCGTCTGCGTCACAAGTTCGGGAATGACGATGCGCGCAGCATCAAGCCTGGCGAGACGTTCGGCATAGGTGAGGGGCTGGGCGGGATCGAGCAGGCGAAGCGCTTCGTCCTTCGTGAAAGGCGCGCCGTAAACCTCGACGCGCGCGGCGCTGTAGCGCGCCAGCGCCGTATCCATTGTCACATTGTCGAGCGTGAAATCGTCCGCACGCGCGGATTGGGCTATCAGCAATGCGAGAACAGGCGCGAGCGCGCGCAAGCTTTGCCTCACGCCACATACTCCGCCTGCATCTTTTCGATGTCGGCGCGCGTTGGCAAACCGGCCTCGTTGCCGAGATGCTGGATCTTGTAGGCCGACGCCGCGCGCGCGACATTGAAATGCTCGCGCCAGGGATCGCCCGCGCGCTCGACATAGGCGGCGACATAGGCGCCGTGAAAAACATCGCCCGCGCCCGATGTGTCGATGATCCGTTCGCGCGGCACGCGCAACGAGGGCAGGCGGGAAATCTTGCCGCTTTCGTCATACCAAAGCATGCCATGCTCGCCATTGGTCACGCCGCCGATGCGGCATCCGCGCTTCTTGAGGTAGGCGAGCATTTCCTCTTCCGTAAAGCTCATCTGCTCGCACAAACGTTCGGCGACGACCGCAACGTCGATATAACCCAGCAATTCCTCGGTGTTTGAACGCATGCCGCCGCCGTCGAGCGATGTCAGCACGCCTTTCTCGCGGCATGCCTTTGCATAAAACAGGGCGGCGTCCGATTGATGGCCGTCCAGATGCAGAGCCTTGACGCCCGACAGGTCGAGACGCGGGAAATCCTCCAGAAACTGATCGTCGCGCGCGCGCAGGATCGCGCGCTTTCCCTCGCGCGGCAGAACGAAGGACAGCGAGGACCGCGCGACGCGCCGCGGATAGAGCCGCACACGATAAGTCGCCGCCATATGCGCGAACATGTCGCCGAGCCAGTCTTCCGCAAGCGTCGTGATCAGGCCCGAGCGCGGCCCGAGTTTTGCGCAGGCGAACGCAGCGGTGACCGCGTTGCCGCCGAAGGAAACGGCGTAATCCTGCGCGACCGATTTTTCGTCGCCCTGCGGCATCGCGTCCGATCGCATCGTGACGTCGATATAGGAATGGCCGATGAAAAGCGCGTCCATAAATGCCCCGCTGTCTGCCCAATGAATCGCCGGTGCGAACCGCCGCGAAACGATCGTTTGCGGCAACGCAACATGTCTTGCACCTAATGGCAATACCGCGCCGTTGAGACCCATGCTCTCTTGGCCACAATAGCCGGTGGATGGCGCGTCGCCGGTGCAAAATAAAAATAAAGCGCTTCAGGGAGGATATAGATGAATTTGAAGAAAATCGCGCTCCTTGCGGGCGCCGCTGTCGCGTTGTGCCTGCCGGCTGGCGCGGCTTTCGCGGAGGCCACTGTGAGCGCCGCCGCCGACGCCAATCAATGGGCGACCTACGGCAAGGGCTACGACAACCAGCGCTTCAGCCCGCTTGCGCAGATCAATGCGCGCAACGTCAAACATCTGAACCTTGCATATTCGCTGCAGTTCGGCTCGTTGCGTTCGAATGAATCCTCGCCGATCGTCATCGGCGACACGATGTACGTGTCCACGTCATGGGGGCCGAAATATGTTTTCGCGCTCGACGCCGCCACCGGCCAGCGCAAATGGACCTATGAGCCGGACATTCCGGACGACGTGCTGCAATTTGCCTGCTGCGACGTGAATTCGCGCGGCGTGACTTATTCCGATGGCAAGATTTTCGTTGGCCGCCTCGACGGCAAGCTGGTGGCGCTCGACGCCGCGACGGGCAAGGAACTCTGGAAGACGCAGGTTGTCGACTACAAGCAGGGCTCGGTCATCACCTCGCCGCCCGTCGTTGTTCACGGCAAGGTTATCACCGGCTTCGGCGGCGGCGAATATGGCGTGCGCGGCTCGTTGCAGGCCTATGACGTCGCGACCGGCAAACAGGTGTGGCAGACCTTCACGACCGCCAAGCCGGGCGAACCGGGCGGCGATTCCTGGAAGGGCGACACAGCCGATCACGGCGGCGGCGCTGCATGGCTCGTCGGCTCCTACGACCCCAAGAGCAACACGGTGTTTTGGGGCACGTCGAACCCCGGTCCGTGGAACACAGGCGTGCGCTCTACGGGCGACGGCAATTTCGGCAAGCTGACCAACCTGTACACGACGTCGACGCTGGCGCTCGATCCCGACACCGGCAAGATCAAGTGGCACATTCAGCACACGCCAGCCGACGCCTGGGACTATGACGGCGTGAACGAACTCGTGCTCGCCGATCTGAAAATGAAGGGCGGTACGGTTCCCGCGCTGATGAAGGCGGATCGCAACGGCTTCTTCTTCGTCGCCAACCGCGAGACGGGCAAGGTTCTGTCGGCCGAGAAATACGTGCCGTCGACGAACTGGGCCTCCAAGTGGGACATCGCCACGAGCCGCGCGGTGGAAGATCCCGCCAAGCGTCCGGGCCCGGGCCATCCGGCCAAGGACATCTGCCCGAACCTCATCGGCGGCAAGAACTGGCAGCCGATGTCGTACAATCCCGGCACCGGCCTCGTGTACATCCCGACCAACAACGTTTGCATGGACTGGTCGGTGTCGGACATCGCCTACAAGCGCGGCGTCTTCTATCTCGGCGCGGAATTCCCGACGAGCGCAGGTCCGGGCGGCTTCCTTGGCGAACTGATCGCCTGGGATCCGGTGGCCGGCAAGAAAGTGTGGGGCATGAAGTCGGACTTGCCGTTTAACGGCGGCACGCTGACGACGGCCGGCAATCTCGTGTTCTGGGGCGACCTGCACGGCGATTTCCGCGCCATCAACGCCTCGAACGGTCAGGAACTGTGGAAGAAGAATCTCGGCTCCGGCATTGGCGCTGGCCCGATCACCTATTCGGTGAAGGGCAAGCAGTATGTCGCAGTTGTGGTTGGCCGCACGGCTTCGATCCCGGCCTTCCTCGGAGATATCGGCAAGAAGATAACGGCTGCTGCTCCCGAAGGCGGCGCGCTGTTCGTGTTCTCGCTCGATTGATGAAAAAGGAAAGGCGGACGACGATGCGTCATATCCTCCGGCGGGCGTCGTCCGCCTCTCTCATCCTGGCTCTCTCCTGTGCGGCTGCGGCCGCCCAGGATGCGCCGAAAACCGACGGCAAGACTGTCGGCAAGACGGACGCTCTGCGCATTTGCGCCGATCCTTCGAACCTGCCGTTTTCCAGCGACGACCCGGCCAGGCCGGGCCTCAATGTCGAAATCGGCCGTCTTGTCGCCGATGCGTTGCATCGTCCGGTATCCTACGTCTGGTACCGGACGGATTTCGGCAAGCGCGCCGTGCGCGTGACCATGCTGTCGAACCAGTGCGACATGACGATCGGTCTGCCGCAGGACAGCGACTTCATGGGGCCGCGCGTCATCTTCTCGCAACCACTCTATCGTTCGGGTTACGTCGTCGTATTGCCGCAAGGCAAGAAATTCGCGGCTGTCGACGATCTCAAGGGCGACAAGGTCGCGGTGCAATTCTCCACCGGCCCGCAAGGCATCGTCGCCGCGCGCGCCGATATGGAAGGCGTCACCGTTCTTTCGCCTGAAGAGGGCATGGCGCGCCTTGCCGACGGCAAGGCGGACGCCGCTTTTTTGTGGGGGCCGAGCGCCGGTTATCTCAACCAGACGGTCTATAGCGGCAGATTCCAGTTGTTCCCGGTGGACGGGCAGGGCCTTTCGTGGCCGACATCGATCGGTTTCGCCAAACAGAATACGGCGTTGCGCGATCAGGTCGACGCCGTGCTGCCGGGCTTGAAAGAGCCTGTCGCCGCGCTGCTCCAGAAATACGGCGCGCCGCCGGCTCAGGCGATCCGCGTCAATGCGCGCGAAAGCGCAACGCGCGTCGCCGCCGCCGATGCGAGCGGCTTCGCAGCCGCCGCGCGCATGAACCAGCCGCCCGCCGCTGCGCAGATTGCGCAGGCCGCCCAACCCGCGCCGGGCGCCGCGGCTGCTGCAGCCCCGGCCGCGCCGGATGAAAAGGTGATCGCCGAGGGCAAGGAGATCTTCAACGGAACCTGTTCGCATTGCCACGGGCCCGACGCCGTGCAGAGCGAAAAGAAGATCGATTTGCGCCGCCTGACGATCCGTTACGACGCCGACATGCGCAATGTTTTCTGGAAAACCGTCCATGAAGGCCGCCCTTCGAAGGGGATGCCGTCCTGGAAGGACGTCTTCACGGACGACCAGTTCGAAAAGATCTTCGCTTTCCTTCAGACCGTTCAGTCGAAGGAATAGCGGAAAAGGCTCGTGCGCCGGATCAGCGCACGAGCTTCACGCTCGAAAATTGCTGCAGCAACGTTTTGAATGTCGCCTGCAATTGCCCCGCAGCGCTCACATCGAAATATTTCGCAGGATCGGACGCGCAGGCTTGAAGCAGCGCCGCATTGCCGTCGATGACGCGGATCGTATAGATCGTCACGCCATCCTTCTTGATGTTGGAGCAAATGGCGCTCGTGCGCGCGTCGATCTGCGCGGCGTTTGAGCTCCAGGCATTTTTCGTATTCACGCCATCGGTCAGGAACACGAGAATGCGATTGGCGCCGGGCCCCGCCGTCGCCGTGGAAAGGGGCGCGTTGGGCGTCAGCATGTTCCAGCCCCAGGCCAGACCGATCGTGAGATCGGTCATGCCGGCCGCCTGCATCTGGTCGACTTTTGCATCGAGCGACACCCAGTCGTTCGTCAATGGCAAGAGCGTCGCCAGATTGCAGTTCACGCCGGGATACCACGTCGCCGGATCGGATGACGGCAGGGTGTTCTGCACGTCGTAAGGCTGATCGCGATCGATGACGCAACCGGTCCAGTTCGCAGGCGCGGAGGCGGCAACCGGCGCCACGCACTTGCCGGCGCCATTGTCGGCGGGCGCCTTGGCATCGTCGCAATGGTCGTGATCGGTGCAGGAATTGGCGCCGCCCGTGGCGTTTGCGACGCCGCTCGCGGTGCAGCCGCTGGTCGCCGTGGTCTGGGGGTCGCCAGCGGCCGCGAAAGGATCGGTCGCGCTGAAATAGGACCAGTCCATCCATGGCTGGCTCGCCGCGCTTGCGCCGACATTGACATGCGTGTCGAAAGGGACAATCGAAACCTTGATGTCGCCGGGAAGCGATTTGAGTTGCGCGATCAGATTATGCGTGGCGCCTTTCAGCGCGCCGATTTTCCCGGCGCTGTTCATCGAACCCGTATTGTCGAGCACGAGCGCCAGCTGCAGGCTTCCGGTGGAGAAAGCTGCCTTGGCCGTGACGGAGACCGGAAAAGCGGACAGGCCCAGGGCGCGCGTCATGGATGTGCTCCACGCGCCGGCGCCGGAAACCGAGAGCGTCTGGCTGGCCTTGTCGTAAGATGCGTCGACGGAGACGGTGGTCAGTTCCGGCCGGTTGAATTGTGCGTTCACAATCGTCTGCGCCGCAGCCCGGATCGCCGGAGGATTGGACATGGCGGCCGTCTTGACGCCGCTCAGCGCGGCGGAATCGACAGCCTGTTGCAACGCCGTGCGCGTTCGCACGAATTGCGCATAGTCCACAGCAACGCTGGCGCCGCCGATCAAAGGGACGAGGGACAGAGCGAAAATAACCGCCGCGCTCGCGTTCGTGTCGCGCATGAGAGACATGCCATGACGGAGGCGGGGCTTGAGCATCAACTTCTCCAAAAAACGAATAAAACGAGAGCGTTGCGCCCGCAAAAGCGCTTCAATAGAAGCGAAGTTTCGTAGGGAAAGTTTAAAAAAACTCAAATAGTTGCGAATGTAGCCGCAAATATCTGACCAATGGCGACCGCCCACCGCGCGGCCGGCGCCGTTATCCCGCGACGCGCCGGCGATAGCGGCGGCCAAGATTGGTGAGGATTTCGTAGCCGATCGTCCCGGCGCCTTCGGCGAATGCGTCCAGCGTCACATGCGGGCCGATGAGCTCCACAGGGGCGCCACGCCGCACGGCGGCGGGCGGGGCGTCGGTGGCGTCGATGGCGATGAGGTCCATCGACACGCGCCCTGCGATCGCGCAGCGCGCGCCTGCTATGGCGACGGGCGCGCCAGCCTTCTCGTGCGCGCCCATGGCGCCGCGCGGAATGCCGTCCGCATAGCCCACAGGAATGATCGCAAGCGTTGTCGGACGGCGCGCCGTCCATTGCCCATTGTAGCCGACGCGCGCGCCAGCGGGCACGCGCCGCACTTGCGCAATCGGCGCCTCGAGCGCGATGACCGCGCGCATCGGATTGGGCGCGCCCGGAGTCGGATTGCCGCCGTAGAGCGCATAACCAGGTCTCGCAAGCGCGTGCAGCGGACGCTGCGGAAGGAAAATTCCCGAAGAGTTGCAAAGCGATGCGGGGATATTCGGATTCAATGCGGCAATTGCGTTAAACGCTTGAATCTGAATCTCATTGTCGGGACTGGCGGTGTTTTCCGACGACGCGAAATGGCTCATCAGCAGCGTGCAGCCTGCTCCCAGCGCCTTCAGTCCCGCAGCTGCATCCGCAGGCGTCATGCCAAGCCGGTTCATGCCGGTGTCGACATGCAGCGCCGCCGGACCGCCGCCGGCGGAGCGCCATTCGGCGATCTCCTCGAACGAGCCGAGCGCGGGCCGCAGACCCGCCGCGCGCAGGGCGGGCGCGCTGCCTGGAAGCAACCCGTCGAGCACGTAGATCGTCGCCTCCGGCAGCGCGGCGCGCAGCGCCTCGCCCTCGGACAGCCGAGCCACGAAGAAGGTGCGGCATCCCTCTGCCGCCAGAGCCTTGCCGGCGAGTGTCGCGCCGATGCCATAGCCGTCCGCCTTGACGACGCCCGCGCATTCGGCGGGCGCGCAACGCTCGGCCAGCAGCCGCCAGTTGGCGCGCAACGCGTCGCGGTCGATGGTCAGCGTGGCGGCGGCGGAGGAATCCTGACTCAAATGATGCGTCCGAAACGAGGCCCGCCATTGCGAGGAGCCGAAGGCGACGAAGCAACCCACACCCGCGTTTTTCCGCCGCGGCGGCAAATGCGCCGTTCTGCAACGCCCGCCGGATGGATGGCTTCGCTGCGCTCGCAATGAGGGCGGAAAGTTAACAATTTATAAACGCTCAATCACATCTGCGCCGGCAGGTTATCCGTCTCGGCCAAATTCGAGAAGCGCGTGATTTCGTCCTCGAAGGCGAGCGCGACCGTGCCCGTGGGGCCGTGGCGCTGCTTGCCGATGATGACCTCGGCGCGCCCGTGCGCGGCTTCCATCTCGTTCATCCACTTGATGTGCTCTTCGGTGCCCTCGCGCGGCTCTTTCATCTTCAGATAATATTCCTCGCGATAGACGAACATCACCACGTCCGCGTCCTGCTCGATCGAGCCGGATTCGCGCAGGTCCGAAAGCTGCGGACGCTTGTCGTCGCGCGATTCCACCTGACGCGAAAGCTGCGACAACGCGACAATCGGCACGTTCAGCTCCTTGGCGAGCGCCTTGAGGCCCGTGGTGATCTCCGTCACCTCCTGCACGCGATTGTCGCCCTTCGTCTTCGAGCCGGAGAGAAGCTGGATATAGTCCACGATCAGCAGGTCGAGCCCGCGCTGGCGTTTCAGGCGCCGTGCGCGCGCCGTCAGCTGCGCGATGGAAATGCCGCCGGTCTGATCGATATAGAGCGGAATGCGGTTCATCTCGCGCGCAGCGTCTGTAATCTCCTGAAAATCGCGCTCGTTGATCGAGCCGCGCCGGATTTTGTAGGAGGCGACGCCCGATTGTTCGGCGATGATGCGGGTGGCGAGCTGTTCTGCCGACATTTCGAGCGAGAAGAAACCCACAACGCCGCCGTCGATGGCCTTCTCGCGCCCGTCCGCCTGTGTCTCCGAGCGATAGGCTTTTGCGACGTTGAAGGCGATGTTCGTGGCGAGCGCCGTCTTGCCCATGCCGGGGCGGCCCGCGAGCACGATCAGATCCGACGATTGCAGCCCGCCCATCTTGTTGTCGAGATCGACGAGGCCGGTGGCGAGGCCCGACAGATGGCCGTCGCGCTGATAAGCCTGTGCGGCCATGTCGAGCGCTGTCGTGATCGCGTCGGAAAAACGCTGGAAACCACCGTCGAACCGGCCAGTCTCCGCGATCGAATAGAGCTTGCGCTCGGCTTCCTCGATCTGCGTCTGCGGCGTCGCGTCGATGGGCGCGTCATAGGCCGCATTCACGATCTCGCCGCCGATCACGATGAGATCGCGCCGCACGGCGAGGTCGTAGATCATTCGCCCGTAATCATAGGCGTTGATGATGGTTGTGGCTTCCGCCGCGAGGCGCGCAACATATTGTCCGGTCGTTACGCCGCCGAGATCGGCATCGCCCAGATAGGTTTTCAGGGTGAGCGGCGTCGCCACCTTGCCGGCGCGAATGAATTGCGACAGCGCCTCATAGATGCGCCGGTGCAGTTCTTCGGAAAAATGCTCCGGCTTGAGAAAGTCCGAAACGCGATCGAAGGCCTCGTTGTTGACCAGAATGGCGCCGAGCAGCGCCTGTTCAACCTCGATATTCTGCGGCGGCGCGCGGAAGGATGCTTCCGGCTGGGCGACGGCGTAACGGCGGTCTGCAAGTTGTTCGACGGCGGCCATGGATGCAAATCTCGTGTCGGGAATCGCCGGAACACGGAATGCAACACCCAACCGGCGGCGGCTTTGTGGCAGGCTCGCGCGCGCTTGTCAGCAAATCGTTTGCGGGCGGGCGGGCAGGGGCGGGCGCTGTTCCCGCTGTTCACAGCGCCGGGCCGCCGCTGTCCCTTTTCCCTTGCCTTTCTGAATGCGCGATTCTGGCGACGATTTCCATCGCAACCACGGCTATTGCGGCGATCGCCGCGCAGGCGAGCGCGCTTTCCCGCAAACCGAGATGCGAGAGCCCATAGGCGAGCGCCACCGGCCCGACAGCCCGCGCCCCAAGGCTCGGCGCGCTGATGCGGCCGAGCATCGCGCCATAATTGGCGCGGCCGAACAGATCGAGCGTTACCGAGCCGCGCGCAATCGTCATCAGGCCGTTCGATGCGCCAAAGCAGATCGCAAAAGCAAATGCTGCGCCGAGCGTCAAAGGCTGAATGGCGAGCAGCAGCATCGCGGGCGGCATCAGCGCCGTGGCGATGCGGCCTGTCGTCACGGCGGGAAAACGCGCGCCCCACAGCATTTCAGCGAAACGCCCGGCGACCTGCGCCGGCCCAAAGGCCATGCCCACCATCACGGCCTGCGGATTGGCGAGGCCCGCATCGCGCAGGGCGGCGATGATATGCACGAGCAGCCCGGCCATGACGAGTTGATGGGCGGCGATGGCGCCGGCGAGCAGGATGAAGGCGCGCCGCCGTGCGCTCCCTTGCAGGGGCTGTTCGGGCTGCAGCGCCAATGCTCCCTCCGGCGCGGCCTCGCGCACGGCCTGCGGATGCAGGATCGCGCGCTGGATCGGAAGATAGAAGAGCAGCATGCCGACGCCATAGACGAGATAGGCGGTGCGCCATCCCACGCTGTCGCAAAGAATATTCGTGACCGGCCAGAACACGGTGGAGGCGAAGCCGCCCATGAATGTCACGTAGGTGATCGCACGCCGTCCACGCGCGCCCGCCATCTGCACCAGCGCAGCAAAGCCAGCCTCGTAGAGCGTCATCGCTGCGGCGACGCCGAGCAGCGTGCAGGACAGGAAAAAGGAAACAGGCCCGCGCGCCTGCGAAGCGAAGACCAGCGCGGCGGCGGCGACAAGCGCGCCGGCCGTCAGAACGGCGCGTCCGCCGCGCGCATCGATGGCGCGTCCGACAGCAGGCGCGCAAATCGCGCTGACGATCAGGAGCAGCGAGAAGCCGGCGAAAGCCCATTCCGCGCTCACGCCGACATCAGCCGCGATGAGACGCCCCGTAAGAGTGAAGGGATAGTAGATCACGCCCCAGGCGTAGAGCTGCGCGGCGCCCGCCGGCGCACAAAGGCGCCAGAGTGGCGAAGGCGGAGCGCTGTCTGTCGCAGGCGATGTCACGCGCAGGGCAGGGCTTTGGTCACTGTTGTTTTGGCGTCGCGCCGCTTGGCGGCGCATTCTGCCCAAGCGTCACGCCGTCGACGGTTTGCCCATACATGTCCATCTTCGAGTCGTGGAACGCCTTGCGCGTTTCGGCGACCGATCCGTTGAAGCGCGGATCCTGCGGCCGCTCCTGGCTGTCGATGAAGGCTGCGACATCCCATGCGTCCTTGTCGGAGAGCGAACCGGCCTGGCTCAGCGGCATGTTGGCCTTGACGAATGCGGCCGCGTTGGAAATCGAGGCCATGCCTGCCCCCCAATTGTAGGAGCGCGCGCCCCACAGCGGCGGGAATGTCGTCTGGCCGCTCGCGTCGTTCTGGCCAGCGCCATCCGCGCCGTGACAGACGGCGCATTTTTCCGCGAACACCGCTTTGCCATGGGCTGCGTCGAGCGTCGCAGGCTCCGCCAGTCTGGGATAGCCTTGTCCGGCGACGGCGACGCCCGTCGGGCCGCCCTTGGCCATCGCATAGGCGTAAGCCTCCAGCGCAACGAGAACCTTGTCGCCAAGTTCTGGCGCCTTGCCGTTCATCGAATAGCGGAAGCACCCCTGCATGCGCGACTGGAACGTGTTCACTTCGTGGTCTTTTTTCCGATAGGCGGGATAGACGAGATAGGCGGCCCACAACGGCGCGGAATTGGCGTGCCTGCCATCGTCGAGGTGGCAATTTCTGCATTGCAGATCATTGCCGACGAAGGCGCCGGCGTTGGCGCGCGTATCGTGGAAAATCGCCTCGCCGAGCCGCGCCATCTTGCCGAATTCATCTTCGGGAACCTTGTCCATCGGCAGCGGAACGAAGACGGGCCGCGCATCGACCGCGGCGACAGACGGCGCCGGCGCCGCCGCAGCTTCCGCCAGTTTTTTCGCGGCGGCGCCGCCATGGGTCGTCGCCGGCGGCGTCGTGGCTGCGGGCTGCGGGCCGGATGAGACAAGCGTGCCGAGATAGAAAGCCGTCGCCAGAAACAACACGCCGGCAAGGCCGAGCTTGGGGTCGATGCGGTCTGCGCTCATTGGGCGCCTCCTGCCGCGACGGGCGAAAGGGATTCGAAATAGGCCGCGACGGCGGCGATCTGGCTGTCGTCGAGCTTGGAGGCGACGCCGGTCATCAGATGCAATGGGTCGTTGGTGCGCTTGCCGGTTTTCCACGCGTCGAGCTGATTGGCGATATATTGCGCCGACTGGCCCGCGAGCTTGGGAAAGTTGACGCCGACGCCGACGCCGCCCGCGCCGTGACACGACACGCATTGCGGCAGGTCCTTGTCCCAAAGGCCTTGAAGGGCGATTTTTTTGCCTTCGGCGACGACTTTCTCCTCCGGCTTGGGCTCGACAGGAGCGGCCGGCGGCTGGAGCCCCGCCAGATAGGCGCCGAGCGCCGTGCGCTCGGCCGGCGACAGCGCCTTGGCGATCGGCGTCATCGTTTCGTTCGCGCGCGCGCCGCTCGCCAGATCGTTCAGCTGCTGGACGATGTAATCGGGATTGAGGCCCGCAAGGCGCGGAAAGCCGGCTTCCGGGCGGCCTTCGCCCTGATCGCCGTGACAGGCCGAACAGGCGTTCGCGCCATTGGCGGCGCCGCCCATGACGATGGCCTTTGCGTCGACAGTTTGCGCCCGTGTGCCTGCGCCAAGCAGCAGGGCGCCGGTCAGCGCCGCCGCTTTGCCGAGGGTCCGTATCGCCATAAATCCTCCCGTGGATCGGAAGGGAGTGTAACGGCGCCGGAACGCCGCGCAACGCCGCAAGGGCGCCGCGCGACGATTAGTCCTGCATTCGGGTCAGTCGCGGCCCATATCGCCGCCGGCTTCGGCAAGCGCAGCGCCGACTTCGAGGCCGAGATCGTCCATCTTGGTCTCTTCGCGCACGATGACGTTCTCGCCGCGCGCCTGACGTTCGGCTTCTTCGGCCGAGCGGGCGACGTTGACCGTGATCTTCGACTCGACTTCCGGGTGCAGGCGCACCGGAATTTCGTTGAGGCCGAGCGTCTTGATCGGATGCAGGACGATCACCTGCGTGCGGCTGACGTTGAAGCCGCCGGCGGTCACCGCGTCGGCGATGTCGCGCGAGGACACCGAGCCGTAGAGCTGGCCGGTTTCGCCCGCCTGACGGATGATGACGAAGCTCTTGCCGTTCAGCTTTTCGCCGACCTTCTCCGCCTCGCCGCGCGCGGCCAGGTTGCGGGCTTCAAGCTGAGCGCGCTCGGTCTCGAAGCGCTTCTGGTTCGCGTCGGTCGCCCGCAGCGCCTTGCCGCGCGGCAGCAGATAGTTGCGCGCATAGCCGTCTTTCACCTTCACCTTCTCGCCCATCTGGCCGAGCTTGGGAACGCGTTCAAGCAGAATCACTTCCATGGTTCTCTCCTTTGTCTTCTGTGTCGGATGAGGAATTATTCGCCTTCCGCTTGCGCAGAAGGAAAATGCAATCGGCGAGCCCGAGCAGCGCGATGACGGTCAGCGGCAGCAGCTGCAGGGCGAAAATCGCCAGGTAGATCGCCAGCAGGATCGCAAAACGTGCGCTCGACCCGCGCGTGACGAAATGGACATAGGCCAGCCCCTGCATGGCGAACGCCATGCCGAGCGCGCCGGTAACGATGCTCGCCAGAACGCCGCGCAAGCCGCCCGTCAATGTCAGGGCGCCCGCGATCACGAAAAGCGCCGCCAGCGCCGGCGGCAGCGTCAGATCGCGCGCAATATCGGGAAAGGGGCGCGGCAGGCGCTGCGAAAGCGCGGCGATGCGGCCGGCGGCATAAACATTCAACGAAAAAGTCGCCACCGCCGTCAGCGTCATCATCGCCGGCAGGCTGCGCACGAAAGCGCGCGCCAGCTGCTCCTCGCTCACGCCGTAGGGGAGGGCCTGGCCAGCCGTCATGGTGCGCACGAGCGGCAGAAAACGCTGCGTCAGCAGATCGCCCGCCTTGTCGAAGCCGCCGGCCATATGCGCAGCCGTCAGCAGCGCTCCGGCGACAATGGCGGCGACCGAAAATGCGATCGCCATCACCGTCCAGCGCGGCGCGCGGTCGGCCGAAGCCGTCACCGGGGCGAGCAGCGCCGCCGCAGCTGCGACAAGTCCGGGGATCGCGACGCTGAGCAGAAAGCCGATCGCGAGCTGGTCGCCGGGCTTGAAAAGGACAAACAGCAGCGCTGCGCCGGCGATGGACGAGACGACCGCGCCCCAGAGCGAAAAGGCGAGCGCGCCGATCACCAGCGGCAACGGCGCGAATGTTCCGAAGGTGAGAGCGCCGGACGCCCCGCGCGCCGACAGAATGAACGCAAGCGCCGACGCAAGGCCCGCGGCCAAGGCCACGAACCCGTCCAGCGCCAGTGATTGCGTTGTTTTCTGGTTCATCTCGAGCTGTCCCGCCGTTCAGCGGTTAGGAGCGGGGCAATCCCGTCCAGCCAAACCCGGCGGATCGCGCCGCCGGGCCTTTTGTCGAATTAGCTGATGACGTAGGGCAGCAGACCCAGGAAGCGGGCGCGCTTGATGGCCTGCGCCAGTTCACGCTGCTTCTTGGCCGACACGGCCGTGATGCGCGAAGGCACGATCTTGCCGCGCTCGGAAATGTAGCGCGAGAGCAGGCGCGTGTCCTTGTAGTCGATCTTCGGAGCATTGGCGCCCGCGAAGGGGCAGCTCTTGCGACGGCGGAAGAAGGGGCGACGGGCTGCAGTGGACATCAGAAAGCTCCTTCGGCGGCGCTGTCGTCACGGCGGGGGCGCGGCGGGCGCGGGCCACGGCGTTCGCCGCCCGGACCTTCCTTGGCGCCATCGTCGTCGCGCTTGCGCATCATGGCGGAAGGGCCTTCCTCCAAAGCGTCGACGCGGATCGTCATGAAACGCAGAACGTCTTCGTTGAGGCCCATCTGGCGTTCCATTTCGGCCACCGCCGCATGCGGGGCGTCGATGTTGAACAGCGAGAAATGCGCCTTGCGGTTCTTCTTGATCCGGTAGGCGAGGGACTTCACGCCCCAATATTCGTTCTTGGTGATCTTGCCGCCGAGACCGGCGACGATTTTCTGGAACTGCTCGGTCAGGGCTTCCACTTGCTGGGCGGAAATGTCCTGGCGAGCGAGATAAACGTGCTCGTAGAGCGCCATTTTGCTTGCCTTTCTCTGTTTCGCTTTGCCCGGCGCGGAGCCCTTCGAGCCTCTGGAGAAAGGCTCGGAGAAATCGTCGAAGGCGGGAACACGGGAGGACGGGCGAACCCATGCCGCAGATGCGGCCCCTCCGTTCAGCCCCCGGCCGAACGCAGCGAAGCGCGGTGTGTAGTCGAAAGAGGGGCGGGGCGCAAGGGCGCAGACGCGCCCCGTCGCGCCGCCGATGCGCTCAGGCCGCCTTCGCCGCTTGCCCGGCCAGCTCCTTCGCCTCATGCTCGGGCATCGGCTTGGCGAAGAAATAGCCCTGCATCGCGGTGCAGCCGAGGCTGTGCAGCACGCGCTTCTGATCTTCGGTTTCTACGCCCTCGACGACCGAGTCCAGCTTGAGGTTGCGGCAGAGGTCGATGACCGAGCGCACGATGTCGGCCGCCATGCCGGGCTCCGCCACATCGCGCACGAACGCCCGGTCGATTTTGATTTTGTCGAAGGGCAATTGCAGCATGTAGTTGAGCGAAGAATAGCCTGTGCCGAAATCGTCGAGCGAAATTTTGACGCCGAGCGCCTTCAGGGCGATGAGCGACTCGCGCGCTTGCTCCACATCCGAGATCAGCGCGGTTTCCGTCACTTCGAATTCCACGCGATGGGCGGCGATGCCGCTGTCGCGCACGATCTGGATGATGCGCAGCGTGGCTTGCGGCGAGGTGATGTCGCGCACCGACAGGTTGAACGACACGGAGACGAAATCCGGCCAGTCCTTGGCCGCTTCCAGCGCCTTGCGCAGCAGCACTTCTGTAATGTCGTTCATCAGCTCGGTTTTTTCCGCAATGCGGATGAACACGTCCGGCGAGACTTCGCCATGCTGCGGATCGCGCCAGCGCGCGAGCGTCTCGAAGGCGACGGGCGCGCCGGTCTGCGTCGAGACGATCGGCTGAAACTTGAGATAGAGCGCTGAATCGAGGTCGGCGGCGCGCAACGCCTGTTCGAGATAGGAGAGCCGGCGCATCGAGGATTGCTGTTCGGCGGTGAACAGCACCGCCTCGCCGCGATGGTTCTGCTTTGCATCGTGCAGGGCATAATCGGCCTGCTCGTAAAGCGCGAGCGTGTGATCGTCGCCGCGGAACACGGCGAGCCCGAGCGAACCGGAGATTTTCGCATTGACATCGTGAAGGTCGAACGGCTCGCGCAGGGCAAGGCAAATATCCGCGCAAAGCCCCATCACGGCGCGTTCGCTGGTCTGCTCCTCGACAACGACGCCGAATTCGTCGCCGCCGAGACGGGCGATGAAGACATTCGGCGAACCATAGACCTCCAGTCGGCGGGCCGCTTCCGTCAACAGGCGGTCGCCGAGCGCGTGTCCATAGATGTCGTTGATCGGCTTGAAGCCGTCGAGATCGACGACGCCGACATAAAGCCCGCCGGGCTTGCCAGCGCGCCGCGCGATGGCCGCATCGATGCGCGCAAAGAATTGCCGGCGGTTCGGCAGGTTCGTCAGACTGTCGAGATTGGCGAGCCGCTTGTTCTCCGCATCGAGTTTCTGCGTGTCGATGCGCGCGCGCACAAGCGCCGCGAAGTCGGCGGAATAGCGCATTTGCGCAATCATGAACGCCGCCGTGGACAACATGAGGTCAATGCCCATCGCAACGAACGAAGGCTCGCCCTGGCTCATCAGAAAGATCGAGAACGGAGGAATGATCAGCGCCGTCACGGTGAGGGCGCCCGACGGCAGGTTCACCATCAGGAACAGGCTGGCGAAAGCCGTGAAGCCGACAAAGAAGGCGATCAGCGAATGGCTGAGCGCATCGCCATAAGGATAAAGCGCTGTGACCCAGATGACGAAGGCGATGGCGAAAACAGCGGCCATTGTCTGCGTCCGGCGCAGCCGCAGCACGGCCTCATCGAACGGCGTCTCCACCGATTGCACGTTCATCCAGTGCGCCGCGCGCATGAGGCAGGCGATGACGATGAGCGCCGGCACGCCGATTGTCATGGCCTGCGGCGCCTTGCCGACGAAACCGCCCGCAACGCCTACGGTGTTGATCGCGAGAATGAGATAGAGGATCGGAATCTGCCGTGACAACGCCGCATGCTGCGCGACCACGACATCGCGATCGGAAACGTCGAGAACCAGATTTTTTCTCGAAAAACGCAAGAAGTTCAGCATGTCGTCACGGCCGTTGGGATAGTGCTGATTTCTAGCTAAATGCTCCCCAGTTGACGTAGCTTGAAAATAACGCGCGCAATTTGAGCGAATTGCGCTTCTTGACGTTAGAGACGGTTACCGGCCCCTTGCGGCAAGCGCGACAAAAAACGATGCAATTTGAGCGGCATGTCCGATACCGCCGGTTTCGGCGAGTTGGCGCGCCTGTTGCAGCGGCACGCGGTCGACCGCAATTTCCTCGGTTATATCGGGCTGCGGCGCGCGTTCGCGCCATGCGCCTTCGGCCAGAATGACGAAGATGCGATTGGTCTGGCGCGCCGGATCGGCGAAGAGCGTGCCCACGTGCCGGAAGCTGCGCGCGCGATAGCCGGTCTCTTCCAGCAATTCGCGCGCGCCCGCCGCTTGCGGGCTTGCATCGTCAGGATCGACGCATCCCGCGACGATTTCGCGCGAAACGATTTGCGCGCCTTGCCGGTACTGGCGCGTCATCACGACATGGTCGTCGTCGGTAAGCGCGACGACATGCGCCCAGTCGGGAAATTCGAGAATGTAATAGGGGCTGATCTCCACCCCGTCCGCGCGCACGCAATCGTCGGCGCGCACCGTGATCCAGCGATCCTCGACCAGAACGCGCGAGCTGCGCGTCCGCCATTTCGAGGGTTCGCTCACGTCACGACCATTCGATCGCCTGGCCGTTGGGATAGATGCGCCAGGCCTTGAGGCCGGATTTGGCGATCACGGTCTGGCCGCCCTTGGCCAGCTGCACGAGGTGCTTGAAGATCAGCGGCTGGCGCCAGGCCATTTGCCGGGAAGGGTCGCACACGGCCTGATAATCGTCGGAATCCGGATCTTCGAACAGGATCGTTCCCACCTTGTCGGGGCGCAACTGCGGCCCGAGCGAGCGCTCTTCCTTCCAGTCGCATTCGAAATCGCGACAGACCTGCGGGCGCGTCTCGTAGATCGAGCAGCCGCAGCCGTCTTTCCAATGTTTGCACAACACGCCCATGGGCTTGTTGAAATGTTCGATTTCCAGCGACTTGCAACACATGTTGCACGCGCCGCAGGTCTTGCCGGGAATAGAGGCCATGCCGCTCAACTCGCATGTTGCGATTCGTCGCGCGCATTGTGGGCCACATCGCGCCAAGCGCAACTGCTCTCGCCTTGACTTGAGGCGCCCTGTGCGCCACTCCACCGGAAAGTTGGCACAAGGAGACGCCATGAGCGCGGCTTTCGTATTTCCGGGGCAGGGTTCCCAGGCGGTTGGCATGGGCAAGGCGCTCGCCGAGGCTTTCGCGCCCGCGCGCGCCGTGTTCGAGGAAGTGGACGCCGCGCTTGGTCAGAAGCTGTCGCACCTGATGTTCGAAGGGCCGGAGGCCGAATTGACGCTGACCGCCAACGCCCAGCCGGCGCTGATGGCCGTCTCGCTCGCGGCCCTGCGCGTCCTGGAGGCCGAAGCTGGGCTCGATCTCAAGCGCGACGCCAAATTCGTCGCCGGCCATTCGCTGGGCGAATATTCCGCGCTCGCCGCCGCCCGCGCGCTTTCGCTGGCCGACACGGCGCGCCTGCTGCGCTTGCGCGGCTCGGCGATGCAGAAGGCCGTTCCCGTCGGCGAGGGCGCAATGGCAGCGCTGCTCGGCCTCGATTACGAGACGGGCGTCGCCGTCTGCGCGCAAGCCGCCGGCGAGACCGACGGCGTCTGTCAGATCGCCAACGACAACGGCGGCGGCCAGGTTGTCGCGTCCGGTTCGAAAGCGGCCGTGGACAAGGCCATCGAGATCGCCAAGACCAAAGGCGCCCGCCGCGCGATGCTGCTGGCCGTATCCGCCCCGTTCCATTGCGCCTTGATGCAGCCAGCCGCCGATGCGATGCGCGAGGCGCTGGAAAAGGCCAGCGTCAACGCCCCCATCGTGCCGGTCGTCGCCAATGTCACGGCCGCGCCCGTGACGGACCCGGCCGAAATCCGTCGCCTGCTGGTCGAGCAGGTGACCGGCACAGTGCGCTGGCGCGAATGCGTCGGCTACATGGCCGGCCACGGCGTCACGCGGTTCGTGGAAGTCGGTTCTGGCAAGGTGCTGACCGGTCTGTTGAAGCGGCTCGCCGAAGGCGCGACCGGCGTTGCGGTTGGCGCGCCGGCCGATGTCGAGGCTTACAAACAGGGTTGATGTAAATTTCCGCTTGATGGGCGCGGCGCGCCGCAGGCGCCCGGCAACGCGGCGGGATTTTGAACGGCTTTTCAGGATGGGGATTCACGGCAATGTTTGATCTGACCGGCAAAACGGCGCTCGTCACCGGCGCCTCGGGCGGCATCGGCGCCGCAATCGCGGCGGCGTTGCACCAGCAGGGCGCAACGGTCGCGCTGTCGGGCACGCGCAAGGAGGCTCTGGAAAAGGTCGCCGCGCAATTGGGCAGCCGGGTGCATGTCGCCCCCTGCGATCTTTCGGACAAGGCCGCTGTCGAGGCGCTGGTCCCCGCGGCCGAGGCCGCGCTCGGCGGCCACCTCGACATTCTCGTCAACAACGCTGGCCTCACGCGCGATGGACTGTTCCTGCGCATGAAGGATGAAGACTGGGATGCGGTCATGACGGTCAATCTGGGCGCCGCCTTTCGCCTGTCGCGCGCCGCCATCAAGGGCATGATGCGTCGCCGCGCCGGCCGCATCGTCTCGATCACCTCGATCGTGGGCGTTACCGGCAACCCCGGTCAGGGTAATTACGCCGCCTCGAAAGCCGGCATGATCGGCATGTCGAAATCGCTTGCCGCCGAAGTTGCTTCGCGTGGCGTCACCGTCAATTGCGTGGCGCCCGGCTTTATCGAAAGCCCGATGACCGATGCGCTCAACGACAAGCAGAAGGAAGCCATTCTGGCGCAGGTCCCGGCCGGCAAGCTCGGCCTTGGCGCGGATGTGGCCGCCGCCGTGGTCTATCTGGCGAGCGCCGAGGCGCAATATGTCACGGGCCAGACGCTGCACGTGAATGGCGGCATGGCGATGATCTGAACGGGCGAGGGCGCCGCCCCTTCACGGCGCCCGGCTCGCCTGCGCGGCGACGGACGCCGCCAGCGCCCGCACGATCGCCTTGTCCTCGTCGACGGCCAGCGCCTTTTCGGCGTGGTGCAGCGCGATCTGGGACTGTTCTGTGGCGGCGCTCTCGAAATGCGCGATGCCCGTGCGCGCGAGCATGCGCAGGGATTTCTGCAGGCGTATCGCAACTTCCACAAGACCTGCGCCATCGCGCCCTATGGCGCGGAAGGCGTCATTGAACAGGTCGTGCGTGCGCAGCCGCGGCACATAGAGATTTTCATAAAGAGGCATGCCTTCGTCGGCAGCGCCGCCGAGATCGGACAGAACGCGCACGAGACGGCCGAGCACGTCGATCGCCGTGCCGGGATCGTTGACGGCTGGCGAGAGCGCGCGCGAGGCGATTTCGGAGAGGACGATGACGCCAAATCGCGGATCCTGCGAATAGGTGCGTTCGTTCTCGATGGTGATGCAATCATCGAGCGCGCCCGTCTCCTTGGGCGGATTCTTGCCTCTGACATAGGCGACAGGCGAAGAGGGTTCCACGAAAGCGCCGGGGGTCGCAATGAGGTAGAGGTCCCCGTCGAAATCCGAGGCAAGGCTGCTGAGCGCGCCAGCGTCCACATGCGAAACATAACCGATGGCGCGCGAGTAGATTGGCTCCGCATCGGCCGGAATTTCCTGCAGCGGCATTCCGCCGAAATAGGGATTGGCGACGCGCCAGTTCAGCGCCTCGCGCGCTGCATCTTCCACGCGGCTCAGCGTGTCCTGAATGCGCCCGAGCGTGGAAAGGCGGTTGATCCACCGCAGAAAGGTGACGGTAATCGTCAGGATCACGAAAACGGTGAAGCCGAACAGCACGACGCGGCCATGCGCGCCGTAGAGCCCCGTCCGCAGAATGATCAGGCCGATGAGGCTGTAGAGGAACGACCCCAGAAACGTCGCCAGCACCGATTGCGACGTATCGTCTTCGATCAGGAGGCCCGTCGCGCGCGGCGTGGCCGCTCCGGCAGCCGACGCGTAGGACGACACCATGATGTTGAGCGTGAAGGTCGTCACCGCCAGCATCGACGATCCGAGGATTGTCAACAGGCTGTCGACGGCGTCGGCGCCGATGGCGGTGGGCAGATCGTCGGGAACATAAGGCTTGAGCACGAGCGCCAGCAGCGCCGCTGCAACCGCAAGCAAGCTGTACAGCGCGGCGCGAACCCAGATTTTTCGGCTGAATCGCACGATCCGCCAGAGCGTTTTGGATGTCGTCATCGCGCAGCTCCCGCAGGCGGAATGCGCGCTGGCGCAACCGGGGCGCAAGAGCGGGCGCAGGCAATTGCTTGATCCATGGCCTTTCCGTTGAATGCGCGCGAACCTAGCGCATTGCGCGGCTAAAGGTCACCTCCCGGTTCGGCGGGGCGCGATCAATCCTTGTGTCCTTGCGCCGCCGGATGGCGTCCGGGCCTTTGCGGGATGATGCCGATCAGGGCGATGATCGCAACAAGCAGGAAAATCGACGCATAGGTTCGGCTCAGCGCGAGTCCGCCAAGCGCATGCGGCTTGTCGAGAAGATCGCCGACTGTCGCGCCCAGCGGGCGCGTGAGAATGAAGGCCATCCAGAACAGGAGAACGCGCGAAACATCGGTTAGGAAATAGAGCGCAGCCACAACGGCGATGGCCGCAGCAAAAACCAGCGCGCCGCTGCCGAACCCGAGCGCATTCGTATCCGCCATCCAGTCGCCGAGCGCCGTGCCGAGCGTCTGCGAGAACAGGATCGTCACCCAATAGAACGCCTCGACGCGCGGGGTCGCGACGGTGTCGACGGAGACCGAACCTTCCGACCAGCGCCAGAGTGCGAGCGATCCGGCCAGCAGCGCAAGCAGCATCGCCGAACCTCCGGAATAACCGATGCCGAGCGAGCGGTCCGCGAAGTCGGCCATCGTCGTGCCAACCGTCGTCGAAGCGACGATAGCGGTCCAGTAAATCCACGGATTGAACTTCTTCGCGACGATCTGCGCGCCCACGGCGGCGATGAACAAAACGAGGAAGATCGCGGTTCCGATCAGGTAGCCGCCGTTCTGTGCGTTTTTGTCCGCGTGCAGCATGCTCATCGTCACGGCGTCCCCGCCGGTTTCGCCCAGCGTGGTGGCGAGAATCTTGATGATCCAGAAACCGAGCGTGACTTCCGGAATTTTGCTGACGGCGGCAGTTGCGACGTCGTCTTTCATGGCTTTCTGATCCTCAATAGGGGGCGCCCGCGGGGCGCGGGCGCGCGCGCTCGACGTTCAATCGGGGTTGCGGCCTTCCGGCTTGTTTTCGAGAACCTTGCCTGTCGCAGCGTCGACGCCGACTTCCTGCGTGATGCCTTTGCGCCGGATATCGAAGGAATAGCGCAAGCCGCTGCCGCCAGCCTCGCGCTCCAGTTCCTGGTCGGTAATCCGACCAGCATGCGCTTTCAGCGCGATCGCCCGCGCCTCTGCGATGCTGACCTTGGCTTTGCCGGCCAGTTTCTGGCCCGTATAGGCAAGGGCCGGAGCGGCGCTGGCCAGCATCAGCGCCGTCAGGCCGAGTGCGCGCGCGCGCCGTGTTTTCGTCATATGCATGGTTGCTCCATCTGGCCCCCGCCCGATAAGGCGTCGCCCGCCAGAGCGGGCGTCGCAGGCGCAGCGTTTACGACGCGAGACTTAGGAGCGAATTAGCCTTGCTGGTCTGGCGTCAGCGGCGGGAAAACGACCCGCGCGACAGCGCCCGTGACCCCGTCCGCGCGATTTTCGACGGTCAGCCCGATCGCGTACCGATCGGCGATGCGCCGCGCGATCGCAAGGCCGAGCCCGGACCCTTCCGCAACGCTCGCGTCGGCGCGATAGAAACGGTCGAAAATCCGCGCCTCCGCGCCTTGCGGCAACCCCGCGCCATTATCGACGATTTCGACGATTGGTCGCACGCCCTCGAATCCGAGCGTCACATCGACGGTCCCGCCTAGCCCCGTGTAGCGAACGGCGTTGTCGATCAGCGCGGCGAGCAGCGCGCGCACATCGCCCTCGACCGCATCGCAAGCCGCCGGCGCTGCGATATGCGCGCCAATGTCGATGTCGCGGCGCGCAGCGAGCGGCGCCACATCGGCGATACAGTCCAGCAGCGTTTCGCCGATGCCGACGCGCGCAAGGCGCGCAACCTGTGGCGCGTCGAGCCTTGCGAGCCTCAAGAGCTGATCGACCAGCGCGCCGGCCCGTTTCACGCCCGCCGAAAGAGCCTGCGCGCGTTCGTCGCCGCCTTCCGCAAGATTGTCGGCTTGGATCTGCATCGCGGCCAGGGGCGTGCGCAACTCATGCGCTGCGTCAGCGACAAAGCGTTGCTGCGCTTCGACAGCGGCGCGAAGTCGCGCGATCAGGCCATTCATGCTTTCGATGAGCGGCGCGACCTCCGAAGGCGCGTCATAAACGGCGATCGGCTCGCTCGTTGTCGCGCTTCGCTGGGCGATCGCCGTCGCCAGCCCATCCAGCCGGCCCAGCACGCGATTGAGCGCCCAGCCGACCACAAGCCAGGACAGCGGAATAACGATCAGGATCGGCGCAGCGGCGGCGATGGCCGCGCTGCCCGCTATTTCCGTCCGCACGGTTTCGCGCTGGGCGACCTGCACGCTGCCGCCTTTGCCGGCGAGCGTATAGACCCGCCAGCGCTCGCCATCGGCGCTCGCGTCAGAAAAGCCCGGCGGCCCTTGCGGGATGACGATGCGGGGCAGCGAGCGGCGGACGACGACGCCCTGCGCGTTCCAGATTGTGATCGCGAACCTGTCCTCGGGATCGCGATCTGTCGCGTCGGGCGCGCTGGCAGGGCCGATATCGACGCCCGCATAGAGCGCGATCTGTCGCAACTGCCCGTCGAGAAACTCGGCGGCTTCCTGCCGCGCATAGATATAGGCGATGACGATGGCCAGCGCGCCGACGGCCGTCAAAAGCGCCGTCGTCCAGCCGAGAGCCGTGCGCCGCAGCGACGTGGTCATGTCTTCGGCGCCAGCCAGCCGGCGCCCCGAACATTGAGAATGGCGTCCTTGCCGAATTTGCGCCGGATCGAGTGAATGAGCACATCGACGGCGTTGCTCTCGACTTCCTCGCCCCAGCCGTAGATCCGCTCCTCGATTTGCGCGCGCGACAAAATGCGACCGGGACGCTCGAGCAGCGCAAGCATCAAGGCATATTCGCGCGCCGGCAGAACGGCGGCGGCGCCAGGCCGGGTCATTTCATGCGTCTCGGTGTTGAGTTCGGTCGAACCGGCCGACAGCAGCGCAGCGGCGCGGCCGGCCCGCCGGCGCAACAGGGCGCGCATGCGCGCCTGCAGTTCCCGCATTTCGAACGGTTTGACCAGATAATCGTCTGCGCCGAGATCGAGGCCCGCGACCCGGTCGTCCAGCCCATCGCGCGCCGTAATGACGAGGACGGGCGTCTCGACGCCGCCACGCCGCGCGCGCTGGAGCAGGGTCAGACCATCAAGTCCCGGCAGCGCGAGGTCGAGCAGGGCGATCGCATAGGCTCCGTCAGCGAGCGCCGATTGGCCCGCCAGCCCGTCGCGCGCCCAATCGACCGCCATGCCGGCGGCTCTGAGACCAGCGACCAGAGCCTGGCCAATCATCGGATCGTCTTCCACGAGCAGGACGCGCATGGCTCCAGCATAAGCCAAAGCCGCGCCAGATTGTGGCGCGCGGCCGCCGCAGCGTCGACGTTTCGACTGCGCCGCCCAGCCACTGGCGCTCCCCCCGCCATTCATGCTATTCCGCCGCCTTCCGTGGACGGCTCGAACCTTTGACGCAATTCAGGGGACGAGCCTCGCTGACGGCCAAAGCAGGGCTTGAAAGTCCGTGCGCAGCCGTTTAGCCCACGAGTGGAACAACGGAAAACGGGACAAGGAACCTGACCATGAGCGATGTCGCCGAGCGCGTGAAGAAGATCGTCGTCGAGCATCTCGGCGTCGAGCCGGAAAAGGTGGTCGACAACGCCAATTTCATTGAAGATCTCGGCGCCGATTCGCTCGACACGGTCGAGCTGGTCATGGCCTTCGAGGAAGAATTCGGCGTGGAAATCCCCGATGACGCCGCTGAGTCGATCGTCACCGTCGGCGACGCCGTGAAATTCCTCGAAAAGGCCAAGGCCGCCTAAGGCCAGCGCCCATGACTTTGCGCAGGGTCGTCGTCACCGGTCTCGGCATGGTTTCGCCGTTAGGCGGAGATGTGGAGACAAGCTGGCGCCGGCTCATCGCCGGCGAGAACGGTTTTCGCCGTATCGACACATTCGAGGCCAGCGATCTGCCCTGTCAGATCGCTGCCTATATACCCCGTGGCGACGGCGCGAACGGCACTTTCAATCCCGATCAGTGGATGGAGCCGAAAGAGCAGCGCAAGGTCGACGACTTCATCCTCTACGCAATGGCCGCCTCGACGCAGGCTCTGGCCGACGCGCAATGGAAACCCGAAACCCGCGAACAGCAGATTTCGACAGGCGTCATGTTCGGCGCCGGCATCGGCGGCCTGTCGGGCATCGCCGACACCGCCCTGCTGCTGAAAGAGAAGGGGCCGCGCCGCGTCTCGCCCTTCTTCATTCCCGGACGACTCATCAATCTGGCCTCTGGCTATGTTTCCATCGCACACGGGCTGAAAGGCCCCAATCATGCGGTGGTGACGGCTTGCTCGTCCGGCGCGCACGCCATTGGCGATGCGGCCCGTCTGATCGCGCTCGGCGACGCCGACGTGATGGTGGCGGGCGGCGCCGAATCGGCGATCTGCCGCATCGGCATTGCGGGCTTTGCGGCCTGCAAGGCCCTGTGCACTGCCTTCAACGACCAGCCCTCGCGGGGCTCGCGTCCCTATGATCGCGACCGCGACGGCTTCGTCATGGGCGAGGGCGCCGGCGCACTGGTTCTGGAATCGCTCGAGCACGCCAAGGCGCGTGGCGCGAAGATTTACGCTGAGCTGATCGGCTATGGCCTGTCGGGCGACGCCTATCACATCACCGCGCCCTCCGAGGATGGCGACGGCGCCTATCGCTGCATGCAGGCGGCCATCAAGCGCGCGGGCGTGCTGCCCTCCGACATCGACTATGTGAACGCGCATGGCACCTCGACCATGGCCGACGGGATCGAACTTGGCGCGGTCGAGCGCGTGCTCGGCAATGCGGCGAGCGACGTGTCCATGTCTTCCACCAAATCCGCCATCGGCCACCTGCTCGGCGCCGCGGGCGCCGTGGAGGCGATTTTCTCGATTCTCGCCATGCGCGATCAGGTCGCGCCACCGACGCTCAATCTTGAAAACCCGGCCTATGAGACGAAGCTCGATCTGGTGCCGCTGCAGGCGCGCAAGCGCAAGATCGACGTGGCGCTGTCGAATTCCTTCGGCTTCGGCGGCACCAACGCCTCGCTGATTTTCGCGCGCCACGATCGCGCCCATTGACACGGCGAAATCCCTGATTTCGCCATAAAATGCATTAGCATGCGCGGGAATTTCGAATATTTTTCGAATGGCGCTGCGTTACAGAATTTGTGCCGGGGGTCAGACCTCCAGAACATGGATTGACCGATGAGTTCGCCGGATCCCGACCCGGAGGTTGCGAAGGAGCCCGCGCCGAGCGGCGGTTTCATGGCGCGCCGCCGCGCCCTGAAAAGCCCCAACGACGCCCTGCAACCCGATGCGCCGCCGCCGCCGCCCAAGAAGAAAAAACGGCGCGAGGGCGCTTTGTCGGCTGTTTCCGGCTTTCTGAGCTTTCTGCTGATCCTGGCGCTGGGCGCAGGCTTCGGCTACGTGATGCTGATGCGCCAGATGGCCGAGCCCGGCCCGTTGGGGCAGGACAAGGTGGTGTTCATCCCGCCGGGCACCGACGTCGGCGACATTATCGCCACGCTGAACACCGAGGGCGTCATCGACAGTCCGACGCTGTTCAACCTTCAGCTTTTTCTTGAAAAGAACCGCAACCGCATGAAGGCGGGCGAATATCTGTTCAAGCAGAACGCCAGCCTGCATGACGTGATGGACACTCTGGTCAATGGCAGGCAAATCCTGCACTCGGTGCCGATCCCCGAGGGTCTCACGAGCCAGCAGATCGTCGAGCGCTTGCGCGATTACGACTTTCTGGCGGGCGACGTGATGGAAGTGCCCAAGGAAGGCGCCTTGCTGCCGGACACCTACCGCGTGTCGCGCGGCATGTCGCGCAGCGATCTCCTGCGCAAGATGCAGCAGGCGCAGGACAATGCGCTGAAGCAGATCTGGGCGCGCCGCAGTCCCGATTTGCCGCTGCGCACGCCGTTCGAACTCGTGACGCTCGCCTCGATCGTCGAGAAAGAAACCGGCAAGGCCGACGAGCGGCCCCGCGTCGCCGGCGTTTTCATCAACCGCCTGCAGAAGCACATGCGCCTGCAATCCGACCCGACGATCATTTACGGCATCGTCGGCGGCAAGGGCACGCTGGGCCGCGGTTTGCTGCGTTCGGAAATCGACCGCTGGACGCCTTACAACACTTACGCCATCGACGGCCTGCCGCCTGGCCCCATCGCCAATCCCGGCCGCGCCGCCATGGAAGCGGTCGCCAATCCGTCCCGCACGAAAGATCTGTATTTCGTCGCCGACGGCACTGGCGGGCATATTTTCGCCGAGACGCTGGACCAGCACTCGCGCAACGTGACGAGATGGCGCCAGATCGAGCGCGACCAGAAGGCGGCTGAACCGCCGGCGACGGCGCCCGCCGATGGCGCAGCGCCCCGACCAGGGCAGCGCAGCGACGCCGGAGGGTTTGCATTCGGCGATATCGAACGGTTCAGGACCGCTTCAGTCGCGCCGCCGGAAGCGCGTTTGCAGCCGACGCAGCGCGCGATGGCGTATGTTTCGCCGGTCATGCCGCCGATGAAGCAACTGGTTGCGCTCGCCAAGGCGCAGGCTGCTGAATCGGAGGCTTCGCAGCCCAGCGCGCCGCCGGTCGACTGGTATGGCGCGAGCGCCGCCGATCCCGACGCGCATGCTGTCGACGCGCCGCCGAAAATCGATCCAAAGCTTCTGGCGGCCGCCACCGCGTCGCCGACGCTCGCCTACGACACGCAAGCCACAGCCCCTGTGGCAGACGAGCGCGCGGCGCCTGCTTCTGCCGCCGAGGGCGTCGATTCCTATCCCGTTTCGCCCGCTATCCTTGCGGGACAGAAGGCGCGCGCCGCAAAATATGGGCTGGCCGACATCGACGAGAATGCGCCGCTGCCGCGCGATATCGTCGATCATGCGCCGCAGCCCGTCGACGGACCGCCGCGTGAGGCTGTCGTCGCCGCCGCCAACGGCGAAGCAGGCGCGGCGCCCGCGCAGCCCTCGCGCAAGGGTCATGCCTTTGACGCTTCGGCCGGTTCGCGTTTCGATCCGTTGCTCGCCAGGGGCTGGGACCTCAACGCAGAGCAGAAAGTGCCGCGCATCACAGCCGCGCTGCGTTGAGGGGTTTGCATGGGGCTGAACAGCATGACCGGCTTCGGCCGGGCGCAAGGGCGCAGCGGCGCGTGGACCTGGGCCTGGGAAATCCGCACGGTCAACGCCAAGGGCCTCGATGTGCGCTTTCGTCTGCCTGCCGGCTTTGACGCTCTCGATGCGCCGGTGCGCGCCGCCATCGGCAAAACCTTCGTGCGCGGAACCTGCCACGCCTCGCTCGTCGCTGCGCGCGCCGAAGGATCGGCTGGGCCGCGCGTCAATCACGGCGCCTTGCAGGCGCTGATTGCGCAACTCGCGACAACGACGCTCAACGCCAATGTGGCGCCCGCGCGGCTCGATGGTTTGCTTGCGCTGCGCGGGATCGTCGAACACGACGACCCTGTCGAGGACGAAGCTGCACGCGCAGCTCTCGAGACAGACATTCTTGCCGGCCTTCAGGCGGCCCTTGCCGCCTGCGCAGGCATGCGCGCAGACGAGGGCGCGGCTCTGCTGAAAATCCTGCAGGGCCACATTGCGCGCATCTGCAAAAGCGCGCAGGCAGCCGACGATGCGCCAGGACGCACCGTCGATGCGGTGCGACAGCGCATCGCTGCGCAGGTCGAAGCGCTCTCGGTTTCCGCGCTCGATCCCTCCCGTCTTTATCAGGAGGCGGTGCTGATGGCCGCGCGCGCCGATGTGCGCGAGGAAATCGATCGCCTGAAGGCCCACTGCCTCGCCGTTAACGAACTGTTGACCAAGGGCGGCGCGATCGGGCGCCGGCTCGATTTTCTGGCGCAGGAAATGGCGCGGGAATCGAATACATTATGCGCCAAATCGAACGATGCGGCGCTGACGGCGATCGGCCTTGATCTCAAGGTGGACGTCGAACAGTTTCGCGAGCAGGTTCAGAACGTCGAGTAGGGCGCATGATCGATCAAACGGCCGAGGAAGCCTTGCCGCGTCGCGGTCTCATGCTGATCCTTTCCTCGCCTTCGGGCGCGGGCAAGACGACGTTGACGCGCATGCTGTTGCAGCGCCCCGACATCGATCTGACGTTGTCGATCTCCGTGACGACGCGCCCGCGCCGCCACAGCGAGGTGGATGGCATCCATTATTCATTCATCGACCGCACGCAATTCGAGCGGATGCGCGACGGCGGCGACCTGCTCGAATGGGCCGAGGTGCACGGCAATTTCTACGGCACGCCGCGCGGGCGCGTCGAAGCGATTTTGAAACAGGGCCGCGATGTTTTGTTCGACATAGACTATCAGGGCACGCAGCAGGTGCGCGAAAAGGCGCCGAGCGATGTCGTCACCGTCTTCATTTTGCCGCCGTCCATGAAGGAGTTGCGGGCGCGCCTCGAGCGTCGCGCCGAGGATTCGGCCGAGACGATCGCCAAGCGCCTCGAAAATGCGCGCAATGAAATTCGTCGCTGGGTGCAATACGATTACATTCTCATCAACGATGATATTCAGCAGACATTCGATGCGCTGCTTGCGATCTTGTCCGCCGAGCGTCAGCGACGCCCGCGCCGGCAAAAGGGCGTCGAGGAATTCGTCGCGAAATTGCTGGCGGAGTAAAGCGCGGCGTTCGACGGCGCGCGGCGCGGCAGCTCGAAATCAATCGCCACGCAACGAAAGCGCATTCGCAAGCCGCACGAAACCGGCGACATCCACTTCCTCGGCGCGTTGCGTCGGCGCGATGCCGCAAGCCGTCAGAACATCGGCGGCTTCGCGCGGCGCAAAGACGCTCTTCAACGATTGGCGCAGCATCTTGCGCCGCTGGCCGAAAGCGGCCTGCGTGACGCGCGACAATGCGGAAAGATCGCAGGGCAAGGGCTCTGCGCGCGGGCGCAATTCGACGATCGACGATACGACCTTGGGCGGCGGCGTGAATGCGGCGGGCGACACGTCGAACAAGATGCGCGCCTGCGTGCGCCAGCCGCAAAGCAAGGAAAGGCGCCCGTAATCGGCGCGCTGCGCTGGCGTTGCGACGATGCGCTCCGCGACTTCGCGTTGAAACATCAACACAAGCCGATCCCAGACCGGCGGCCATTGCGCGGCCTCGAGCCAGTGCGTCAGCAGCGCCGTGGAAATATTGTAGGGCAGGTTGGCGCAGCAGCGCACCGCCCCCCCGCCTGCGGACGCGCTGGCAAGCGCGAAGGCGTCTGTTTGCAACGCATCGCCTTCGATGATGTCGAGCCGGCCGGGATAGCGCTCGGAAATTTCATGCAGCGCGGCGATGCAGCGCGTATCGCGTTCGACCGCAATCACGCGCTTTGCGCCTTGCGCCAGCAGCGCGCGCGTAAGGCCGCCGGGCCCCGGTCCGATTTCAACGATTGTCGCGTCTTCGAGCGGCCCAGCGGCGCGCGCGATGCGCGCCGTCAGATTGAGATCGAACAGGAAATTCTGTCCCAGAGATTTTTTCGGCGCGAGATCGTATCGCGCCACCACATCGCGCAGCGGCGGCAGGTCGTCGATCATGCAGGCCGGGCCGGCGCCAGTCGCGCGGCGAGCTTCAACGCCTCGATCAGGCTCGATGGATCGGCCACGCCCTTGCCGGCAATGTCGAAAGCAACGCCGTGGTCGGGCGATGTGCGCACGAAGGGCAGGCCGAGCGTGACATTGACCGCCGTTTCGAATGCGATGGTCTTGATCGGTATCAGCGCCTGATCGTGCGTCATGCAGAGCGCAGCGTCGTAGCGCGCGCGCGCTTTTGCATGAAACATCGTATCGGCGGGATAGGGGCCGCGCGCATCGACGCCAAGCGCGCGCAGCTTGACGATCGCGGGCGCGATGACGTCGACTTCCTCGCGCCCCATCGTGCCGTCTTCGCCCGCATGCGGATTGAGGCCGGAAATGGCCAAGCGCGGCGCGGCCACGCCAAACCGCATGCGCAGATCTTCGTTGACGATCAGCGCCGTCTCCGTGATGAGTTCGCGCGTCAGCGCCAGCGGGGCGCGCGCCAGCGGAATATGGATCGTGACGGGAACGACGGCGAGCTGCTCGCTCCAGATCATCATCACAGCGCGCGTCGCCGCGCCGATCTTGCGCCGCGCGAGTTCGCCCAGAAATTCCGTATGGCCGGGGTAGGCGAAGCCGGCGTCGTAGAGCGGGGCCTTGGCGATCGGGTTGGTAGTCACGGCGCGCGCGGCGCCCGAGAAAACCAGTTCGACCGCGCGCTCGATCGCTTCAATCGTTGTCGCAGCGTCGGCGCGCGCCGGCGCCCCCGGCGCGCCGGTCGCGCTGGCGCGCAACGGCACAACCGGCAGGCCCTTGTCGAAGGCGGAGGCGGCGCCCGATGGCGTCGTTTCGATGATCGGCGCGTCGAGTTCCAGCGAGTGAGCCGTGCGCCGCATCAAGTCCGGATCGGCGAGCAGCAGAAAGCGCGGCGCCTCATCGTGTTCGCGCAGGACGCGCCACGCCTTCAGCGCGATCTCCGGCCCGATGCCGGAGGGATCGCCTTGCGTCAGCGCGATCATGGCGCTCATTGCGATTGTTTCACCCCGTCGTTGACCGGCACGAATCCGAGATTGGCGCCGACCTTCGCTTCGCCGAGCGTGCGCAGATTCAATTTCATCAGGATCGTCTGGTTGCGTCCCGGCGTGCCCGTAGAGGCGTTGTATTGATAAACGGACGCATAGCTGACCGAAAAGTCGGTGCATTCGTCGTGATAGCCAGCGCCGACGCCAAGCCCTGCGACGGAGAACAGCGGCGCCGTGCCGTAAAACGTGCCGTAATTGATCGTGTTGTAGAGATGGCGCGACATGTCGAATTGCATCGAGCCATTCACGAACCAGTTCTTGGTCACGTCGTAGCGCGCATTGAACGCCAGTCCCTGCCGGCGCATGTCGAAACCGATGAGCGGTTGAGACGCATAATTGGCATATTGCACATTGGCGGTCAGCGCGCCGAATGTTGCGCCGGCGATCAGGTCGATGCGCTTTGGCCGCAACGTATCGACGTCGAACCGCGCCTTGGCGATGAACGACAACATGCCATTGGGCGCGAAGGCGACGCGCGTCACATAATCGGAACGCCGCTTGTCGAGACCCGACGAGAGCCCGACATTGGCGGCGTCGGGCGTCGCATAGCCGTTCTGGCCGAAGATTTGCAATGACTGGCCCGCCATCACATTGAGGAAGCCGCCGCCGTTGAAGTTGAGCGTCGCCTGTCCGCCGTAATTCAGGCGTCCGCCCGTTTCGAAACGGTCATAGCCAGAGAATTTGCTCCATTCGAAAAGGCTCGTGTCGTCGAAGACGAGGCTTTGCGAGTCGATGTTGGTCGGCGGTCGCGAGCCGATGGACGGGCCAGGACGCGCGACAAACTGGACGATCGGTTCGAATGTCAGCGAACCGAAACCGAGCCTGGCGAAGAAGGGATAGCGATATTCGACGCCAACGCCCGGAAGGAAGGAGCCACGCGCAACGCCGTCGCTGCCGACAAACAAACGCTGGTAGGAGTTCGACAGCGGCTGGCCCGCCGCATTGAACACGCCGAAGGTCTGCGAGCTGTTGTAGTCCAGATATGAGGCGCTGCCGCGTGCGAAGGCGAATGGCGTCCACGTCTGCCCCAGGGGATCGATGAATGTGCGCCGCCAAGAGGCCTGCGCGCTCGCGCGCAGATAATCGCCGCCAACGCCGCGCAACAGACATTGCGACTGCGCAGGGTTGAGGCTCGGCATGTAGGACTGGCAGACGTTGTAAAGCCCGAACACGCTGTCGAACGTGCGCGGCTGGATCGATTCATACTGAGCAGCGTCAGCCTTCGACTGCGTCACGTTGACGTCGATTTGCAATTCGCCGCCGATGCCTGCGGTCGACTCGGGCCGCAGCGGGAAACGGCGGTTGTAATCCAGCATCGCAGCGATTGGAGTCTGCGGTGTGTAATCGCGCGGCGACAACCCCTGGAAGAAATAGCCGCGCAGGTCGAACCAGGAGCGCTCGCTCTGGCCAGTCAGATAGACGGTCGAGGAGGCTTCACGGAAATAATAGTCGTTCAGCAGCGGATTCGAGAGCCTGTAGTCCTGCAGGAAATAGCGGTCCGTCAGCAGCGTGGCGTCCCAGCCGAATTTCCATTTGTCGCTCAGCGCAAACTCGCCCGTCGTCATGAACGCGCCGCGGAAGCGGCGGTTGCCGGCGCCCCACGGCGGCGTGGCGAACACGCTCGGGTTTGACTGCGGCGTCGCATAGGCGCGGAACGAATAGACGCCCGTTTCGAGCCGATGTTTCCACTCGACTTCACCGAGAAATGTTTGTTTGGTCAGCGCATAAGGCGTGACCGTCAGATCCATGTTGGGCGCAACGGCCCAGTAGAGCGGCGCGCCGGCGCCGTAACCCAGTTCCGACTTGTAGACGAAATTGGGCGACAGCAGTCCGGACCGTCGTTTCACGGTCGGGTCGGGCGCGGAGAAAAACGGCACCCAAGCAACCGGCACGCCCAGAAATTCCAGACTGGCGTTTTCGTAATAGATCGTCTTCTCGTCGGCGTCGTGGATCACGCGCTTGGCGCGCACGCGCCACAGCGGAGGGCGTTGCGCGTCGCGGCAGGGCTCGCAAGCCGTATAGGTTCCGTAATCGAAAACGCTGATCGGTCCGTTGCGCTCGCCGCGCGGCGAGGAGAAATACGTCTTGTCCGTCGTCTCGACGGAGACGCTGTCGACAAATCCCTGTTTCAGATCGTCGGTCAGTTCGAAACGGTCGGCATAGGTCGTGCGCCCGTCGGGCTCGACCAGTTTGGCGTGGCCCCTGGCAAAAACGCGCGCCGTCTTGCGGTCGTAGATGACCTCGTCGGCCGTGAGCGCCTTGCCTTTGTAATAGATGTGAACCGCGCCGCGCGCCGAAACGGTGTTGGTTCTGTCGTCCTGCACCATTTCGCGCGCTTCCACCACCATGCGGGCGGGCGCGGCTGGCGCGGACAGGGCGGCGACGGCGAGGGGAGGCGAAAGCAGCGCACAGGCGAGCAAAATCGCCCGCGCAAGCGCAGGGCGTTTGGGCGCGCCGATACGGAGCGCGCGGGAGGGGGTTAGGTCAGGGCTGGCCCGCCCCATCAACCGTCCTCCTGATACAACAAGGCCAGCGCACCCAGGAGGCTCCCGACCACAGCCGGCGACCATGCCGCAACCGCAGGGCTGATGAGCCCTTCGGCGCCCAGATCGCCAATGATTTTCGAGACTACGTAAAGCATGAACCCAGCCGCAACGCCACCCGCAGCCGTCTTTCCAACACCGCCAAATCGAAAGAATCTTAACGAAAAGGCAGCGGCAATGAGAACCATGGCGACAAGTTGCAGCGGGCGCGCCAGCAAAGCGTCCCACTTGAGGCGATAGGGCGTCGGGTCGAGCCCTGTTTTGGCCAGCCTGTCGGCGAAGGCCGGCAAATCCCAGAAGGCGACGGCGTCGGGCGTCGAGAGCGCCCGCAGCACGTCCTGACGGGTCATATCGGTCGGCAGCAGGTAGACCGCGCGCTTGTCCGCCTTCTTGCCCGCAGCCAGAACCGTTGCGTCGGACAGCCGCCAGGCGCCCGGCGTCAGGACCGCCGAGGGCGCCTCGACCTGTTCGATGGCGTTGTCGTTGCGGTCAGCCACATAGACGATAACCTTGTCCAGCCGGGCGCCGCGATCGGCGACGCGCTGAGCGCGGATCGTCGCCGAGCCCTGATCGGTGCGCGTTCGCAGCCATATCGAACTGTCCTTGGTCGAACCCGTGCGGCCGAACAATTCGACCTCCATTTCGTCGGCCCGCTGCTTCAGCGCGGCGGCCATCGGATTGAAGACCGTCGTGGAGATGACGCCGAGCGCGAGCGCCAGCAGAAGCGGCGGAACGAGAAAACCCCAGACGGAAACGCCGGAAGCGCGCGCCACCACCAGCTCCAGCTTGCGCGTCAGATTGACGAAAGTCGCCATCGAGCCGAACAGCACGGCAAACGGCAGCACCTGCTCCGAGGCGGCGGGCGCGCGAAACAGCGCCATCAGCGCCACGTAGCCGGCGCCATGGGTTGAATCGCTGGCGCGGCGCAGCAATTCGACGAAATCGATGAGAAAGGTCAGCGCCGTAATGCCGAGAAAGATCACAAGGATCATTTCGAAGAAACGGCCGATCAGATAACGGCCGAGGGTCAGGCCGATCATGGCTTGCTCCATCGCCCGTGAATCATGGGCGGGAGTATCGCCATCCACTCGCCAGAGGCAACCGCGCCACGCCCCCCGCCGCCGCTTTTGCGCCGCGCGTTGCCGCTTCGTCACGGGCGCGGGCGCGCCACATTGACCGGGCGCGGCGGCGGGCGGATAGTGCGGCCCTCGCCGCAACACAAATCACCGGAATGCGCCCTGATGCTCAAGATTGATTTCACGCCCTTTTCAGCCGTCAAAGCCGCCGGTCCCGGCGAGCGAAAGAGCGGCGTTCTGATCGCCTTCGCAGGCGAGGGGCTGAAAATGGGCGCGGCTGCGGAAAAGCTGCTGGCTCCCGCCAAATCGGCCATCGACCGCGCCGCGCGCGCCGGCAAATTCAAGGGCGCCGTCGGATCAAGCCTCGACATTCTGGCGCCGCAGGGTCTTGGCTGGGATCGCCTTGTTCTCGTCGGTTGCTCGCCCAAGGAGAAAAAGCCGCTCGATTTCGCGAGCCTCGGCGGTTCGGCCTTCGCCCGCGCGTCGGGCGAGGGCGCGAGCGTCGTGTTCTTTGATCTGCCGGAGGCGGCCAACGCCGACCAGACGGCGCAAGCTGCTCTCGGCGCAGCGCTCCGCGCCTATAAATTCGACAAGTACCAGACGAAAAAGAAAGACGAGAACAAGACGGCGTCGCAACTGACGATGGCCGTCAGCGAGCCGGCTGCGGTCAAGAAGGCCTATGGCGTCGTCGGAGGCCTTGCGGAAGGCGTGACGCTTGCGCGCACCCTCGTCAATGAGCCTCCGAATGTTCTCTACCCGGAAGAATTCGCCAAACGCGCGCAGGAGCTGAGCAAGCTCGGCGTCGAGGTCGAGGTGCTCGACAAGAAGACGATGACGCGTCTTGGCATGGGCGCATTGCTGGGTGTCGGACAGGGTTCGGTGCGCGAAAGCCGCCTCGTCGTCATGCGCTGGAACGGCGGCGCCAAGACCGAGAAGCCCGTCGCTTTCATCGGCAAGGGCGTATGCTTCGACACGGGCGGCATTTCGATCAAGCCCGCCGCCTCGATGGAGGACATGAAGGGCGACATGGCGGGCGCCGCCTGCGTCGTCGGCCTGATGCACTCGCTGGCCGCCCGCAAGGCCAAGGCCAATGTCGTCGGCGCCATCGGTCTTGTCGAGAACATGCCCGACGGCGGCGCCCAGCGCCCCGGCGACATCGTGAAATCCATGTCTGGACAAACGATCGAGATCATCAACACCGACGCCGAGGGCCGCCTCGTTCTGGCTGATGTCCTCTGGTATGTGCAGGACCGCTTCAAGCCGAAATTCATGATCGATCTGGCGACGCTTACCGGCGCCATTCTCGTGGCGCTCGGCCAGGAATACGCCGGCTTGTTCTCCAATGACGACGACTTGTCGGCGCGCCTGAAACAGGCGGGCGAGGAGACCGGCGAGAAGGTCTGGCGGCTGCCGATGGGCGCCGTCTACGACAAGATGGTCGATTCCAAATTCGCGGACATGAAAAACACGGGCGGCCGCCACGCCGGCTCGATCACGGCCGCGCAATTCCTGCAGCGCTTCGTCAACGAAACGCCCTGGGCCCATCTCGATATCGCGGGAACCGGCATGGGTTCGCCCGCCAGCGACATCAACCAGAGCTGGGGTTCCGGCTGGGGCGTGCGTCTGCTGGACCGGCTCGTGCGCGATTTCTACGAGAAGTGAGCGGCCGCCCTTTATGGGGTGTGCAAAACTGGTCGCCGCTTAGCCCATCGCCTGCGTTTTCCCGCGTCCGCCGTGCTTGCGGCGGTCGAGCCAGAGCGTGCCGAGGGCGAAGCTGATCCAGGACAGGTTGTAAATCGCGCCAAGCGTCAGGAAGAGCCAGCCCGGAATCGGCCCGACCGCCGCGCGCGCGGCGAAATCGGCGAAACTGGCGGCCGGCGTTGGATGGATCGCGAGCTTGCCCCAATAGGCCAGCGACTGGATGGCGAGGATCCAGATGTAGGTGCGCCGCAGCCGTCGCCCGAGCGCGCGGGCGAAGGTGATGTGATGGCGCGGCGCCGAATAATCGCGCGCCAGCACATCGCGCCATCCATCGTCCAGCGGCGCGCCGGTGAGGATCGCGACATAGAAATGCGTCTCCATCCAACGCGCGCGGGCGCGCCAGACGTTGAAGTAACGATAGCGCCGCGCCTCGAACGTCATGAAAACGGCGAGCAGCAACCCGACGAGCACGAGCGGCAATGGCGAGGCCTCGGGACTGGAGAAGGTCGAGGACAGCGCGATGCCCATGGTCACGATCGACCAGTTCGTCGTGTTGTCGAGCCGGGTGCGCCAGATCGTCGAACGGTAAACCTCGCCGCGGTAAAGGTGGGCGATGGCGCCGATTTCGGCGGAATCGAATGGGCGCGCGTCAGGCGCATCCCGGTGCTGCATGGCGAGCGACATGGGTCCCCCTCGACGTTTTTGGTAATGCGCGGCTTCTTTGGCCGCTGCGCGCATCCTGCCGCAAAGTCGCGCCGCCCGTCAGCCCGGAAATTCGTCGGCCATTGCCGCCGCGCCCGTTCCCGCCTACCCATATCGCCATGGAAATCTGGTTCTACCATCTGCAGCGCCGGACGCTCGAGGATGCGCTGCCCGCGCTGATCGAGCGCACTTTGGCGCGCGGGTGGAGGGCGGTGGTGCAAGGAGAGAACGAGGAACGGCTCGCCGCGCTCGACGATCGCCTCTGGACCTATAACGACGACAGCTTTCTGCCCCATGGCTCCTCTCGCGAGGGCGAGGGCGCAGAACAACCCGTTTGGCTTACGGCGACGAACGACAATCCGAATGCGGCCGCCGTGCGTTTTTTCATCGATGGGGCTGATGTGCAATCGATCATCGCCGATCCCGCGAGCGCGCCGAAAGAACGCGCCATCGTGATGTTCGATGGACGCGACGAGGAAGCGTTGCAAAAGGCGCGCGCGCAGTTTCGGCAGTTGCGTGACGCCGGGCACGCGCTGTCCTATTGGCGCCAGAACGATGACGGACGCTGGGAGAAAATGGCGTGAGCAATTCCGATGATTTCGCCGCCCGCCGCGCCAAGGCGCGCGATCAGATCAATGCGCTCGATCCGGCGATGCATGGCGACAGCGATCCCTATCGCCGGGACTGGTTCCGCGCCGTCTACGATCTTGCCGAAGGCGACGCCGCGCGCGTTCCCTGGGCCGATCTTGCGCCCCATCCCTTGCTCGCCGATTGGCTCAGGGACAGGCGCTTGACCGGCCGCGCGCTCGACATCGGTTGCGGGCTTGGCGACAACGCCGAGGCGATTGCGAAAGCGGGCGCGCAAACCAGCGCGTTCGATCTGTCGGAGAACGCCATCGCCTGGGCGCGCAAGCGGTTTCCACAAAGCAGCGTCGATTATCGCGCCGCCGATCTGTTCGCGACGCCGCGGGATTGGCGCGGCGCATTCGATTTCGCGCACGAATGCTACACGTTGCAGGCTCTGGGCCCAGCAGCGCTTCCGGCGGCGGCGCGCGCCATCGCGCAGACGCTGAAACCGGGTGCGCAATTGCTCGTGATAGCCCGCGCGCGCGATGAACGCGAGGAAATTCCCGGGCCGCCCTGGCCGCTGACGCGCAGCCAGATCGACACGATCGCGCAAGCGGGGTTGCGCCTCGAAGCGTTGGAGGACATTCCCGAAGGCGGCCCGCGCGGGCGCCATTGGCGCGCGCTGTTTCGCGCATGAATCTCCTGGAGGACGGCGCCTTTATCGATGCGCGCGCGAAGGGCGAATATGTCCGGCTCGGCATCGCTTGTCTGCTCGTCGCTTTCATGAACGCACATGCGACGCTGCTGTCTGTCGTGCTCGCGCGCAACGGTCAGTCGCTCGGCTCGATCGGCGTCATCATCTCCTCCATCGCTGCGCCCGTCATCTTCTTCGCGCTGATCTCCGGAGAAGTGGCCGCACGCCTCGGCGTACTTGCGACATTGCGGCTCGCCATGGCGCTCACCATTGTCGGCGTCGCTTCGTTTCAGATCACGCGCACGACATTTTACGGCGCTGTTTGCTCGCGCATTCTGCAGGGGGCCGGGCAGGGACTATTTCTGGCTTCCGTCGTCACCTACACGCAGTCGCGCCTGACCGCGCGCCGCATGCTGTTTCTGCTTGGCCTGCTCATATCGGTGTTGCCGCTCTCGCAGGCGCTTGCGCCGCCATTCGGCGAATGGATCATCGACCGCTGGGGCGACGGATTCCTGTTTGCTCTTGTCGCTGCGCCCGCGCTCGTCGGCCTGGCGCTGACATTCACGCTGCGCCCGCTGGAACGGGCGCCGCGCACCGAGGGCCTGGCCTTGATGCAGGCGATCGGGCAGGCGAGGCCCGTTCCGCTTTTTGCCGTTTTCGTGAACGGCGCGCTGTTTGGATTTTGCACGGCTTACATGGCGGCCGCGTTGCGCGAGCGCGGCGTGCCGATGGCGGCGTTCTTCACAGCGTCGACCGTCACGCTCTTCGCCTCGCGCGCTCTGGCGGTCGGCGGTCTTGAAGATGTCGCGCGTTTCCGGCTCGTCGCGAGCGGGCTTGCGACACAGGGCGTCGCGTTCGTCTGCGTCGCGCTTGCCGGCTCGAACCCCTGGCTCGTCGCGCTCGGCGGCGTTTTGTTCGGCATGGGCTACAGCGTCACCTATCCGGTTTTAACAGCCTGGGTGAGCGACGGTCTCGAAGCCTCGCGCCGCGCCGGACCGCAGGCGCTGCTCAATGCCTGTTTCAATGTCGGGCTATACGCCATGCCGCTGCCCGAAACCTGGAGCATCGCGCGTCTGGGATTTTCCGGCACGATGGGCGTTCTGGCGCTGCTGGCTGTTGTGTCGGCGGCCGGGGTCATGGCTTCCGGCCTGCGAAAATGAGGAACAAAGACGTTCAAGCGACGTTCACGTGCAGGTCCCTAATGTGGGGAAGATGGGGCTTTGAAGGGAGAACCACCATGAAAGCGAACTGGAAAATCGCGCTCGCTGCTGCTGCGTTCGGCGGACTGTTGTCCGCGGCCGCTCCCGCCGCTGCGGCGCCTATGGTCGACCGCGGCGTGTCGGTCGCAGCCGATCACGCTGTTTCCGTCGAGAAGGCGCGCATCGTGTGCAACGCGTGGGGCCGCTGCTGGCGCACCGGACCTTACTGGGGCCCGCCGCGTCCGCGCTATTATCGCCGCTATTACTACGGCCCGCGCCGCTATTATGGCCCGCGCCGGTATCCGCCGCCGGGCTTCTACGGCCCGCGCTGGTAAGGCGTCAGGCGTTTTCCGCTTCTGCTGAAAGCGCCAGCCAATCGTCCTCGGCGGCGGCGAGAGCCGCCGCCAGTTCGGTTCGTTGCGCGGCAAGGCGCCCAGCCTTGTCCGCATCTCTTGTGTAAACATCCGGATCGGCCAGCGCTTCGTCGACACGTTTCATGAGTTCGGCGAGTTTTTCCATGCGCTCTTCGGCAGCGCGCAATTTTTTGGCGACATACTGGCGCTGCGGACGCGGCTTCTCCGGACCCGCGATTTTTTCGGCGCGCATAGCGCCGCGCGCGCGATCGAGCACCAGCTTCACATAATCGTCCATGTCGCCGTCGAATGGCTTCACGGAGCCGTCAGCTGCGAGCCAGAGACGGTCGGCGCAGGCTTCCAAAAGATAGCGATCGTGCGAGACGAGAATGACCGCGCCCTCGTAATCGTTGATCGCTTCGATCAAGGCTGCGCGAGAGTCGATATCGAGATGGTTTGTCGGCTCGTCCAGGATCAGCAGATGCGGCCCCTCGAATGTCGTGAGGCCAAGCAGCAGACGCGCCTTTTCCCCGCCGGACAATTGCGCGACGCGCGTGTCGGCGCGCTCGCCTGAAAAACCGATCTGCGCGACACGAGCGCGGATGCGCGCCTCGGGCGCGTCGGGCATGAGCCGCGCGACGGCGGAATAGGGGGTGTCGCCGCTGTCGAGATCGTCGACCTGATGTTGCGCAAAAAAGCCGACATCGAGTTTGGCCGCGCGCACGATCTTGCCGCTTTGCGCCTCGATCCTCCCGGCAATCAGTTTGGCGAGCGTCGATTTGCCGGCTCCGTTGACGCCGAGCAGACCGATGCGGTCGTCGTTGGAGATCGACAGATCGAGCCGATTGAGGATGGTCGCTCCGGCATAGCCCGCATTCACGCGCTCGATCGTCACGATCGGCGGCGACAGCGGCTTTTGCGGCGAGGGCAGGATGATCGGCGCGACATCGTGATCGATGAGCGCGGCGACGGGCTCCATCTTTTCGAGCATCTTGAGGCGCGATTGCGCTTGCCGGGCCTTGGTCGCCTTGGCGCGAAACCGGTCGACGAAAGCCTGCAGATGCGCGCGCTTTTCTTCCTGCTTCTTGGCAGCTTTTGCGACAAGCGTCATCTGCTCGCGGCGCTGCTTGTCGAAACTCGAATAATTGCCGCGCCACACCGTCAGTTTGGCGTGATCGAGATGCAGGATGTGATCGCACACAGCATCGAGCAGATCGCGATCGTGGCTGATGACGAGCGCGGTGGCGGGATAGGTCTTGAGATGCTCGACCAGCCAGAGCGCCCCTTCGAGATCGAGATAGTTGGTCGGCTCGTCCAGCAGCAACAGGTCCGGCTGCGTGAAAAGCACCGCCGCCAGCGCGACGCGCATGCGCCAGCCGCCGGAAAATTCGGAAAGAGCGCGCTGTTGGGCGGCTTCGTCGAAACCAAGCCCCGCAAGAATGCGCGCCGCGCGCGCCGGCGCCGAATGGGCGTCGATATCGACGAGCCGCGCATGGATTTCCGCAATTCGATTCGCGTCCTGCGCGCTTTCGCTCTCGGCGAGCAATGCGGCGCGTTCGCCGTCCGCCGCCAGCACGAAATCGATCAGCCGTTCCGGACCGCCCGGCGCCTCCTGCTCGACCCGTCCGAGCCGCGCGCGGCGGGGCAGGGCGATCTCGCCGCTTTCGGCTGCGATCTCGCCGGAAATCAGTCTGAATAATGTCGTTTTGCCGGTTCCGTTGCGCCCGACGAACCCAATGTGGCCGCCTGTCGGCAATTGTGCGGATGCGCCGTCGAACAGCAGCCGGGCGCCGAGGCGATAGGTAAGGTCGATGATGTTCATAGGCTGCGGCTTGTTGATCCTGTGATGGCGCTGAATTAAAACCGCGGCCTCCCCCACGGCCCCCTCCCGGGCGCAGCATCCTCAGGAGTTAAATATGTTAGGCATCGGCGACAAGCTGCCGAATTTTCACGTCACGGGCGTGAAGCCCGGCTTCAACGCGCATGAAGAGAACGGCCAGAGCGCGTTCGAGACGGTGACGCAGGAGAGCTTTCCCGGCAAGTGGAAGGTCATCTTTTTCTATCCCAAGGATTTCACCTTCGTCTGCCCGACCGAAATTGCCGAATTCGCCCGTCTCGGCAAGGAGTTTTCCGACCGCGACGCCGTCGTGCTCGGCGGCTCGACCGACAATGAATTCGTCAAGCTCGCCTGGCGCCGCGATCACAAGGATCTCAACAAGCTGCCGATCTGGCAGTTCGCCGATACGAATGGCTCGCTGACCGACGGCCTCGGCGTGCGTTCGCCGGACGGCGTCGCCTATCGCGTCACCTTCGTCGTCGATCCGCACAACGTCATCCAGCACGTTTATGCGACGAACCTGAATGTCGGCCGCGCTCCCAAGGACACGCTGCGCGTTCTGGACGCCCTGCAGACGGACGAATTGTGCCCCTGCAATCGCGAAGTCGGCGGCAAAACGCTCAACGCGGCCTGACGCCGTTTCCATGTAGACGGACGAAACGGGATGCCCGCTTCGTCTTTTTTTTTTTTAAAAGTGGGCGAACCATCCGATGTCGATCGAAACCCTGCGCGAAACGTTTCCGGATTTTGCCAAAGACGTGAAGCTCAATCTCTCCACCATTGTCGGCGAGGACAAGCTCGAGCCGCAGACCAAATGGGGATTGCTGCTGGCCTGCGCCATCGCCTCGCGCAACGCGCAACTGCGCGCCGCTGTGGCTGAAGACGCTGCGCCGCATCTGTCGGCGCAGGCAAAAAGCGCTGCGCTCGCCGCCGCGACCATGATGGCGATGAACAACGTCTATTATCGCGCAACGCATCTGGCCTCGAACGAAGAATACAGGAAGATGCCCGCGCGCCTGCGCATGAACATCATCGCCAATCCCGGCGTGCCGAAAGTCGAATTCGAATTATGGTGTCTCGCGGTGTCGGCCATTAACGGTTGCGGCGCCTGCATCGACAGTCACGAGAAAGTTGTGCGCGAGGGCGGCATGACTGCGGATATGACGCAGGCGGCCTTGCGTTATGCAGCAGTGATCCAATCGGCGGCGATCGCCCTGGAAGCGGCGAGCGTGTGACGGGCGCGCGCCTTACTTCAGCAGTTTGACCTTTGCGGCCGTGTCGAGCATCGCATTGATCGAGGTGGAAATGCCGGCTGCGTCGCTGGCGACGAAGGCGTATGCGGGACTGGATGCGCAGGCCTGCATATTGCCTGCAATCTTCGGCTCTACGTTTACTGCGAGATAGTTGATGTAGGCGGCGCGCGGCGGCGCAGGAAGATAATAGGTCGTGTAAAGCGTCATCAAATTCGTATTGGCGCGCAGTCTGGCGCACCATGCGGGGTCGATTGGAAGCATCATCATCTGCTCCTGCGCCACCGTGCCCAAACCCTTTGTTCCGTTGATCGTGATTGCGGGCGAAACGCCGCTTAGCGTTTTCGTGAAATAGTCGATCGAAAAAGGTTGCGGCAAACACGGGCTGGAAACCGAAAAAATTTGCGCAACCTTGGTGGGGTCCGTTTCCAGGACCGCATTGTTCATGGCGACCATATTGCTGCAAACGAGTCCCGACATCGTCGCGGGCCCGTCGTAAACCGTCGCTGTCCGCGCTGGATTTCCGATGGACGCGGAGACGCTGGTCGAACCCCAGGCGGTTTGGTTCACGTAGGACGTCCATTGTGAATTGCTGAGCGCTGTCGGGTTCCAGTTGACCCAGTCGGCATAGGGAACCCAGGCGCCGCCCGCCTGATCGTCGGTGAGATTGGCTGTTCCGTCGGTCGCGAAGAAAACGTACGTCTTGGGCGTCGCCTGCGTTTTTCCATCGCCTGTCGCAGGAACGATGGCCGCCATCTTTGCAAGCGCGTTCGGCATATCGGTGCCTGAATTGTAGCGCGGGATCGCAAGCGAATTGACAGCGCCGTAGATCGTCGTCGGCGTCGTATCGGCGGGCGAGCCGTAAGTCGAGGAAATCGGCAGGATTTGATTGAACGGATTGGCGAAGGTGTAAAACGCAAAGCGGATTTTCGATCCCTGCGTGATCTGGAGCGATTGCGCGCGCGCGACGGCGGCCTTGAGCGACGATTTGATCGCGTCGAGCCGTAACGTGATGCCTGCGTTGGCGGCGCCGACGACCCAGTCGTTTGACGTATCGCTCGGGTTCGCGGGATTGTAGTTATGGCAGGCGAAGGCGCAGCCGTATTTCCCGGTCAACGCCGTTTGGTCGGAAGGCGAGGCGCCAAGACCCATGGATCCGGAAATGTCGACAAGAACGTAGATGTCGACATAGGTGGCGACCGGCGAATTTGCGATGGACACCGCGCCCACCTGCATCGCGGCCGGGGTTTTGCCCGTCACCATCCCGATCAGCGACGAAAACCAGAATGGCGAGGACATGGTCGCGCGCAGATAGACTCGCCCCGATTGCAGCGTGGTCCCGGACGTCGTCGTGCAATCGTTGGCGCTGGGCGTGCAGGCGTGCAGCTCGGCCAGTTGCGCCTGGGCGCCCGCGTCCTGCTGAAGCAACGTTTTCGCCATGGCGTTCAGTTGCGCGTTGGATGGCGGCGTGCTCGTGTTTTGGGTCGCCGAGGCGACCGCGAGCGCGGCCGCATCGACGCCCGCCTGAAGGCGGACGCGGCGGTTCTGCAATTGCCCAAGCTCGATCGCAAATGCGGCAACTGCCGCAGCCGCGGTAAAGACAAGGGCGAAGATAACGGCCACCGATCCCTCGGTGTTTTTGAAAAGCGTTGGAATTCGCATGATCGCAGAACGGTTCGAATATCGGCGCCGACTGTGCGCGCAGGTTCGTTAAAACCTGAATCGAAAAACGTGTCGAATTGCTCAAAATGCAAAAAATATTCGTTAAAACAATGCGGTGAAAGGGTATTGCGTATCTGCAACGTCAGCGAATGCGCGCAGACGAAAACGGCAAAACGCCGTTGAATTTTATAACTGTTTGGCGACCTATTTCGTCGCGGCGACGCACGCCGGCGCGCTTTCGCGAATGGCGCGCGCGAGCGTTTCGAGCGCTTTCTTGCGCGGCGTGTCGCGTCGGAAGGCGAGCCGCACGCGCCGCGACACTTGCGCGCCATGCAGCGGCAGCGCGACGAGGCCCTTGTGGTCGCGCCAGCTTTCAATCGCCATTTGCGGCGCCAGCGTCACGCCATAGCCGGCCGCCGTCAGATGCAGCAGCGTTTCGAGACTGGCGGCGCGCATGTCGGCTGCTGCGCCCGCGCCAACGTCCGGGTGCCGGCACAATTCGAGCGCCTGATCGCGCAGACAATGTCCATCGGTGAGCAACAGCAACGATTTTGGGTCGAGCTCTTCCACCGCGACGGACTTGCGGCCGGCCAGCGCATCGCTCGCGCTTGCGGCCAGCAGGAAGGGTTCGTCGTAAAGCGCAAGCGTATCGATGCGCTCGCCATCAGGATCGGTGGCGATGATCGCAGCGTCGAGCCGGCCGTCGGCGAGCATCGGCAACAGATGTCCGGTCAGGTCTTCGACAAGCATGATCGGCGCCTGCGGCAGCTCGCGCGCCGCCGCCGCGAGAAGATAGGGCGTGAGATAAGGCCCGATCGTCGCGATCACGCCGAGCCGGATCGGGCCAACGAGCGGGTCGCGCGAAGCGCGTGCGGCTGCAACAATGTCCGACGCCGCCGCGATCGCCATGCGCGCATGCGCGATGATCGGCTCCGCGCGCGCGGCGACGCGGATGCGTCGGCCCTCGCGCTCGAACAATTTCACGCCCAATTCTTCTTCCAGCTTGGCGATCTGACCGCTCAACGTCGGCTGTGTGACGTTGCACGCCGCCGCC
>JAGWTA010000033.1 GCA_028869185.1 Hyphomicrobiales bacterium | reverse complement strand
TGCCCGGCGCAAATGGCGCCGGCGCGTCCCAGCCAAGGCCCGTCTTCTCGACGATCTTGCGCACGAGCGAGAAGCCATTGGAATGGACGCCCGACGAGGGCAGGCCGAACAGGACGTCGCCGGCCGCCACGGTCGGCTTGGGCAGGAGCGCGCCGCGCTCGGCCGCGCCCACCGCAAATCCCGCAAGATCGTAATCGCCGCGCGCGTAAAGCCCGGGCATTTCAGCCGTCTCGCCGCCAATCAACGCGCAGCCGGATTCCACGCAGCCGCGCGCGATGCCCTTCACGATCGCGGCGCCCTGGTCGGGGTCCAGTTTCCCGGTTGCGAAATAATCTAGGAAAAACAATGGCTCAGCGCCTTGCACAACGAGGTCGTTGACGCACATGGCGACGAGATCGACGCCGACCGTGTCATGCAGGCCGCTGTCGATGGCGATCTTGACCTTGGTGCCGACGCCATCATTGGCCGCGACGAGCACAGGGTCCTTGAATCCGGCGGCTTTGAGATCGAACAGACCACCGAAGCCGCCTATTTCGGCATCGGCGCCCGGCCGGCGCGTCGCGCGCACATCGGGCTTGATGAGCTCCACCATGCGGGCGCCGGCGTCGATATCGACGCCCGCCTGCGCATAGGTGAGACCGGATTTGGGGCTGTGCGGCATGGATTCCATCCTTGCCGCCCGATTAGGCCCTCGCGGGCACAGGCGCAAGACGGCGGCCAGTCCGGGGCGGGGAAAAGCGCGGGCGAACTGCCCGCGCGATCCAAAAACGTCAGAATTTCATACGCGCCAGAAGGTTGTCCTTCTGGGCAAACTGATGCCACAGGGCCATGACGACATGGCCGGCGGCGGCGAGCATCGTGAGCCAGAACAGGATTTCGTGGATTTGCGTGGCGAGGCCAATCACGGCGCGGTCCTGACGCGCCATCGGCGCCGCGATCTGGAAAATCCCGAAATTGAGCCCGAGGCCGCGTGTGAACAATGCCCCGAAGCCGGCGAGCGGGATCGCCAGCGTGCCGAGATACAGCAGACCCTGACCGATCTTTGTCGCCTTTTCGTCCCAGGCCGGATGGCCGGGGGGGAAGCGGCGGGGCGGGGTTGGAAATCCGGTTGGCGATCCGCCAGAGCGTCAGAACGAGGACGAGGACGCCGAGCAGGGCATGCGCATTGAGGATCGGCGGACGCTGTTCGCGCGGCCACGTGTCGAGCATCAACGCCAACGCGCCATTGCCAACAAGGAGCAGGGCGATCGCCCAGTGCAGCATGATCGAGGTTCGATCGAATTTCACCACGTGAACAGCAGTCGAGACAGTCATGCATGGCCTCACGACAAATAACCACGTGCGCCGCACGATAGCGGATCATGCGACGACGCGCGATTTGGGGCTAGAAGGGGAGACCGACGTAGTTTTCAGCCAGAGAACCAAGCGCGCGTTCAGACGAAAGCAAATAGGCGAGGTCGGTTTCCTGCAATTTATTGTCGTAGGGGATGTTGCTCGGGAAACTGTGCAGCAGCGTCGTCATCCACCAGGAAAAGCGCTGCGCTTTCCACACGCGCGCAAGGGCCTTTTGCGAATAGGCGTCGAGCCCGGCGTCGTCGTTCTTACGGTAATGGTCGATCAGCGCGTGATAGAGATAGTAGATGTCCGATGCGGCGCTGTTAAGCCCGCGCGCGCCCGTCGGCGGCACGATATGGGCGGCGTCGCCCGCCAGAAACAGGCGGCCGTAGCGCATCGGCTCGGCGACGAAGCTGCGCAGCGGCGCAATGCTTTTCTCGATGGAGGGGCCCGTAACGAGCTTGGCGGACACCTCCGAGGGCAGACGCCGTTTCAGCTCCTCCCAGAATGCGGCGTCCGACCATTCGTCGACAGTGTCGGACAGGGGCACCTGAATGTAATAGCGGCTGAGCACCTGCGAACGTAGCGAACACAGCGCAAAACCGCGCTCGTGCTTGGCGTAAATCAATTCGGGCGAAACCGGCTTGGTGCGCGAGAGCACGCCGAGCCACCCGAAAGGATAGACCTTCTCGTACTCGCGCAACACGTCCTTGGGGATCGACTTGCGGCTGACGCCGTGAAAACCGTCAGCGCCGATCACATAATCGCAATCGATGCGGACGATCTTGTCGCCGTCCCTGTAGGTTACGAAGGGCGCGTCGGATTTCAGATCGTGCAAGGTCACATCTTCCACATTGTGGATGACCTGCCCCTTCATGCGCTCGCGCGCTTCGTAGAGGTCTCGCGTCAGTTCGGTCTGACCGTAGACGACGACCGAACTGCCGCCGGAATATTTGTGCAGATCGACGCGATCGAGCTTGCCGTCGTGGGCGATGAAAAAGCCCTCGTGAATCTCGCCTTCGCGGTCCATGCGCTCGCCGCATTCGGCCTCGCGCATCAGGGCGGCGAAGCCATGTTCGAGCACGCCGGCGCGAATGCGACTGAGGACATGTTCGCGGCTGTGCTTTTCCAGAAGGATCGTGTCGACGCCCTTGAGATGGAGAAGCTGCGACAGCAGCAGGCCGGACGGGCCGCCGCCAATGATGCAAACCTGCGTTTTCATGATTCCTCCCTTTTGCACAAATTATCGCATTCAACTTCAAATAAAATGGACAAAAACCGCCATTTAATGGATGAATCGAACATGGACTTCGATCAAAGCGTCCTCAACTGCAACCTTTTCGGCGAGACCGGCGATCTGCCCGACGTCGTCCATTGCGAGACCATCGCGGCGCGCTCGGTCGTGAATGAATGGGAGTTTGCGCCGCATCGCCATGCGCGGTTGCATCAGATTTTGATTGTCGAGTCCGGCGGCGGGCGCGCAAGTCTCGATGGGGCGACCGTGCGGCTCGCGCCGATGCGCGCGGTCAATATTCCACGGGCGCATGTGCATAGCTTTTCCTTCGCGCCCGGCACGCAGGGGTGGGTTGTCACGCTCGCCTCGGAAATTCTCGACGAGATGCTGGTTGCCGCCGAGGGCTTGCGCCGCGTTCTGGCGCAGGCCGCCATCCTTGACGCCACCGCCGACATGCGCGCGCTGACGCAGCGCATCTTCTCCGAATTTGCGGGGCGCGACTTTGCGCGCGCGCATATTCTGCGCGCCTTGTCAGCCGCGCTGGTCGGCCTCGTGGCGCGGGAGCTTGCAGGCCGCGCCGATTCCGGCGCTGCCCAGGATTCCAGCGCGCTGGCGCGTTTCGAGCAATTGCTGGAAGCTCATTTCACCGAACACTGGAGCGTCGCTCGTTATGCGGCGGCGCTGTCGATAACGCCGACGCATCTGACGCGCCTTGCGCGTGCGGCTACGGGAAGACCGGCGTCGCAACTCATCCTCGAACGCGTGATGCGCGAGGCGCGGCGCAATCTGCTTTATACAAATCTGCCTGTTGCAACTGTCGGCTATGGTCTTGGGTATCACGACCCTGCGCATTTCAGCCGGGTTTTCGCCGGCGCAGCTGGTCTGTCGCCGCGCGCCTTTCGCGCACGCAACGGGGAAGCCGGCGCCGCGTGACGACGATCTGGTCAAAAAAAAATCCGGGCGGCCTGCGCCGCCCGGACCCGGTCTTGAACAATCAGCCTGTGCTTACTTCTTGACGAGCGGGCAGGTGGAGTCGGCCAGTTTGCCGAAAGCCTCTTCGCCGGACATCGTCTGCAGGACTTTGTAATAGTCCCACGGACCCTTGGATTCTTCCGGCGTCTTCACCTGCATCACATACATGTCATGCTCCATCAGACCATCCGGGCGGATATGGCCATTCGACGTGAACATGTCGTCGATCTTCGCCTTGTGCATCTGTTCCATCACCTTGTCGGCGTCCGTCGAGCCAGCGGCCTTGACGGCGTTCAGATAGGTCATGGTCGCCGAATAGTAGGCCGCCTGGTTCATCGTCGGCTCTTTATTCATCTTGGCGAAATAGCGCTTGGCGAAAGCGCGCGTCTTGTCGTTGAGATCCCAATACCAGCCCGTGGTCAGGATCAGGCCCTTGGCGGTCGGCAGGCCGAGCGCGTGAATGTCGGAGATGAACGCGAGCAGGGCTGCGGGCTTCATCGTCTTGGAAATGCCGAACTCATTCGCGGCTTTCAGCGAGTTCGTGAAATCGTTACCCGCGTTGGCAAGACCGAGAACCTGCGCGCCGGACGTTTGCGCCTGCAGCAGGAAGGACGAGAAGTCCGAGGCGGACAGCGGAACGCGCACGTCGCCCTTCACTTCGCCGCCTGCCTCTTTCACGACAGTGGCGGCCGCATTCTGCAGCTGTGTGCCGAAGGCGTAATCCGCCGTCAGGAAGAACCACGACTTGCCGCCGTTTTTCACGATGGTTTTCGCCGTGCCGTTGGCGAGCGCGGTCGTGTCATAGGCGTAGTGCATCGTGTAGGGCGTGCAATCCTTGCCCGTGAGCGACGCGCCCGCTGCGCCGATCGCGATGAAGGGCACTTTCTTTTCCTTTGCGACCGCGGACATGGCGAGCGAAACGCCTGTGTTCGAGCCGCCAAGCAACATGGTCATTTTGTCGCGATCAATGAATTCGCGCATTTTCGCCGTGGCGACGTCAGGCTTGTTCTGGTGATCGAAGCTCATGAACTTGATCGGCTTGCCGAGCACCTGGCCGCCGAAATCGGCGATGGCCATGTTGACGGCTTCGACGCCGCCCTGTCCGATCACGTCGGCGTAGAGGCCGGACATATCGTCGATGTCGCCGATCACGACGCCGTCTTCAGCGCGAGCAGCCAGAGCGAAGAAGCTGACGGCCAAGCCGAGCGCGAATGCTTTTTTCATGATTTTTTCTCCCCGAACGCTTTTTGCGTCCTGAGGAGAATTTAAGAGCCCAACGATGACTTTCGCAAGGCTTTCGGGCGAGGAAATATTTCTCGTTCGTGCTTTTGAAGGACTTGTCGAATCAAGCTGTTTTGGCCAGCGGCGGCATGTGCGCGGCGATGACGGCCGCCACGCCTTCCAGCGGAACAGGCCGCGAAATCAGGAATCCCTGACCCTTGTCGCAACCCAGCTCGGCCAGCGCCTGCAGCTGTTCCTCGCTCTCGATGCCTTCCGCGACGCATTTGAGATCGAGATGCCCGCACATGCCGATGATCGCGCCGACCACATTCGCCGATTTGCGATCGTGGCAAACCACATCGACAAAGCTCTTGTCGATCTTGAGCTTGTCGAAGGGCAGGTCGCGCAACTGACTGAAGGACGCATAGCCGGTGCCGAAATCGTCGAGCGAGACGCGTGCGCCAGCCTGTTTCAGGTGGGCGATCGTGCGGCGCGCCGCCTCGATGTCGGTCATGATCGCCGTTTCGGTCACTTCGGCCTCGAAACGGTGCGGTTCAAGACCGCATTCGGCCAGCGTCGCGATAATGCCAAGGCCGGCTGACGGGCTGATGAGCTGGGCGGCCGACAGGTTGAAGGACAGGGTGAGCGCATTCGGCCAACTGGCCGCCGCCGTCGCCGCCTTGACGAGCAGGCCAGCCGACATTTTCTCGATCAGGCCGAGCTGTTCGGCCATCGGCACGAAGACCGAGGGCGAAATTTCGCCAAGTTCGGGATGTGTCCAGCGCGCAAGCGCTTCGAAGCCCATCAACTCGCCGGTGACGATCTGGATGATGGGCTGGAAATGCAGCGTCAGGGCGTCCTGCGCAATGGCGATGCGCAGGCCGCTTTCGATACGTGCGCGCGTCTGTGCGTTTTCCTCGAGCGCATCCGAGAAAAGCACGACCTGACCGCGACCGGTTGTCTTGGCGCGGTAGAGCGCAATATCGGCGCGCTCCACCAGGCGCGCGACGTCGCCGTTTTCGCATTGCGCCGCAACGCCGGCCGAAGCGCGCATGGAAACGGAGATCGATCCGTGCTGAAACGGCGCGTCGATTTCATCGATTGCCGCCTGCGCTATGGCGATAGCGCTTTCAGGGCGCGCGAGGCCGGTCATGAGAATGGCGAATTCGTCGCCGCCCATGCGCGCTATGAGGCCCCAGTCGCCTACAGCGCGGGCGATACGCGCGCCGGCTTCCTTCAGGAAGACGTCGCCAACCGAATGCCCGTAGACGTCGTTCACGGGCTTGAAACCGTCGAGATCGAGCATGGCGACATAGACCTGTCCGCCTTTCTTCGTCTGTTCCTTCAACTTGAGATCGAAGCAGCGGCGGTTCGGCAGGCCGGTCAGCGCATCGGTCAACGCGAGCGCGGTGGCTTCGCCGCGCAGCACTTCGACGGACGCGCGCGAGGCGACGATTTCAACGAAGTTGCGGTAGTTTTCGCGGATCAGATAGAGCAGGGCGGCGGTTACCAAAGCGATGACCGGCGCAACGCGCAGCATCACCACGTCTCCCGTCCAGACCATCGCCACGATCAGCGGCGCAGCGGCGGCGATCAGCACGGCTCCGGCGGTGCGTGGCAGCACCGAAAGCGAGAACGAGCAGAAGACGGCTGCGCCCCACACGCACAGGGTCGCCAGGATTTGCGCGGTGACCGAGGCCTCGCGCGTTGCAAAAAGCGCGCAGACGGCGAAAGCAAAGGCCAGCCCGACGCCGATTGTGGTCGTTACGTTGATCGCCTTGCGCGTTTGTTCGGGCGAGAGTTTGTAGCCGCTCGTCGCCAGACGACGCCAGTGGCGGGCGCGCACAGCCGAAACAGTCGCCAGCGCGCCGAAGATGGATCCGACGAGCCATAAGGGCGCGACCTCGCTCACGAGATAGGCCAGCATTCCGGTGGCGACGACGACGACGACATACATCGTCGGCATGTATTTGGTAAGAATAGTGAACTGCTCTTGTAAAAGCGTGTCTTGCAAATGCGGTTCGTGCGCGTCGTTCATGGAAAATCCAAAATCGCCATTCGAAAATGGAGATCACGATACGGAATGCGGGTTAAACAATGTTAAAAACCCGGGCCACTTGTTGATAGTATTGATGTTTGAGCGAACCGCGTTGCGGTCGCCGCCGTCTGGACGCATGCTGTGGCGAACGGGAGGAATATCGACATGAGCGGACAGCCGGCTCCACTGGACGAAACGATCAGCATCGCCGAACTGACGCGCGATCCCTATCCGATCTATCGCCGGCTGCGCGCTGAGGCGCCGGTCCTGCGGGTCAAGTCGGTCGGGCGCACATTCCTGACAAAGGCGGCGGACACGAAATTCGTGAAGGACAATCCGGCGATCTTCAGTTCGGACGATCCGAACACGCCGATGAAACGCGCTTTTCTCGCTCATACGCTCATGCGCAAGGACGGGGCGGAACACCGCGCCGAACGCATGGCGATGATGCCGGCGCTGATGCCCAAGACGATCGAGACGGTCTGGACGCCGCTGTATCGCCGCCTGGCCGCCGATTATGTGGGTCGTCTGCCGCGCGGCGAGACGGTCGATCTTTTTCAGGTGCTCGCCGGGCCGCTCGCCGCGCGGGTTCTGGCTCATGTGATGGGCGTGCCGGACGCCACCGACGCCGAAATGCAGCGCTGGTCGCAAGCGCTGATCGAAGGGGCGGGCAATTTCGGCTGGCGGGACGAGCCTTTCGCCGACAGCGATCGCGCCAACGCCGAAATGGACAAGTGTATCGGCGCCAATATGACGCGCGTGAAGAACGAGCCTGATTCCTCGGCGCTCGCTTTCATGGTTAACGCGCGCACGCCGATCGCCGTCAGCCAGATGATCGCCAATGTGAAAATCGCCATCGGCGGCGGCATCAACGAGCCACGCGACGCGCTGCTGACCATCGTGTTCGGACTGTTGTCCAATCCCGAACAACTCGCCGCCGTGCGCGCGCAGGACAAATGGGGCGAGGCTTTCGAGGAGGGGGTTCGCTGGGTCGCGCCCATCCAGGCAAGTTCGCGCCTTGTCACAGAGGATGTCGAAATCCGCGGCTGCCGCATCCCCAAGGGCGATACGGTGATGACGATCCAGGCTTCGGCCAATCGCGACGAGGACATTTTCGAGGACGGCGAACATTTCAACGCGCTGCGCGCGCCGCACGCCCATCAAGCCTTTGGCTCGGGGCCGCATCATTGCGCCGGCTCGCATCTGTCGCGCCACACGGTCGGCGCGATCCTCTTGCCGATGCTGTTCGATCGGTTTCCGAAGATGACCTTGCCCGACCCCAATGCGGTCATCTGGCGCGGCTTTGGTTTCCGCGGACCGATCGTCATGCCCGTGCAGTTGCAATAACCGCCGAACGCCCACACAATGTTCAGGAAACGGGGAGTGTACAGTTCATGCGTGCGGGATTGATTTTTGCTGTTGCGCTGATGGCCTGGCCCGCCATGGCGATGGACCCGACCGGCATCAGCGAATGCGACAAGCTCATCAACGCCTATGAAGCCTGTTCCGCGCGGTTGCCGCGCGAGCGCGTGCACGCCGCCCAGATCGAGATTGTCGAATCCCAGCAGAATTTCTCCGCCGGCGCGCGCGATGCGCATTTGCGTCCGCTCATGGCGCAATTCTGCAAGACGCGTCTCAACGACATGAAGATCAAGGGGGATCTGACCGCCTGCATGATCGAGCAGGCGGGTCCGGCCGACCCTGCGCCGGCTACGCGATGATCGCCGGCGGGAGGCTTGCGGCTTGAGCCTCGACAGATACGCCAGTCTGCCGAATATCATCACGCTTGGCCGACTGATCCTGGTGCCGGTGGTGATCTCCTCGATGGTCAACGGCGATTGGCCGATGGCTTTCGCAGCCTTTGTCATCGCAGGCGTTTCGGACGCCGTCGACGGATGGATCGCCAAGACCTTCGACCTGCGGTCGGAACTTGGCGCCGTGCTCGATCCCATCGCCGACAAGGCGTTGTTGATCTCGATTTTCATCACTCTGGCGGTCGAAGGGTTCATTCCCGCCACTTTGGCGATTTTGACGGTTTCGCGCGATGTCATGATCGTTGGCGGCGTGATCATCGCCTGGCTGATGGACCGGCCGGTCGAGATCAATCCGATTTTCATTTCAAAAGTGAATACAGCCGCCCAGATCGCCTTTGCGGCGGCGGTTCTGGCCGCGAAAGCGTTCAATTGGCCGATGACGGGGTGGCTTACACCCGCTGTTCTTGTCGTTGGCGCATTGACCTTGGCCTCCGCCGCCGCCTATCTGGCGTCATGGATGAGGCACCTCAGCCAATAGCGGCGCGGCCCGCCGTTTTGCCCCCGCCGACGCCGGCGCCGCCCAGCGGCGCAATGCGGCTTGCGCCATGGCTTGCCGCTCTCGCGGCGGCCATTGCGTTCTTTTATCTTTTCTCGGACGTCCTGCTGCCCTTCGCGGTCGGCATAGGTCTTGGCTATCTGCTTGATCCGGTTACGGGAAAGTTGCAACGCCTCGGGTTGAGCAGACTTGGCGCTGCGTCCGTGATCCTCGGTATCTTCGTCATCCTTCTGGTCGGCGTCATTCTGCTGCTGGGGCCGGTGCTCAGCCGCCAATTGTCGGGTTTCGTCGCCGCGCTGCCCCAGACGATCGCCAAACTGCAGTCGGTGCTCGGCAGTTTCAGCGACCGGCTCGCCGGGTCCTGGATCGGCGAAGCGATGGCGCGGGCGGGCATCAATCTGCAGGGATCGGATGCGCCGGACGTTCAGAAAGCCATCGGCGATCTGATGGCTGAGGTCGTCCAGCGGGCAGGGGTGTTTGCAAAAACGCTGCTGAGCCGTGGCGCGGCGCTGTTCAGTCTGCTCTCGCTGATGGTCGTTACGCCAATCGTCGCTTTCTACATCATTGTCGACTGGAACAAGATGGTGAGCGCGCTGCGTTCGCTCGTGCCGCCGCGCTTCCGGCCGGACGTGCGCGAGATCGCGCATGAAATCGATCAGGCGCTGGCGGGGTTCGTGCGCGGACAATCCCTGGTCTGCCTGTTTCTGGGTCTTTGGTACGGCGTTGGCCTGTCGTTGATCGGGTTGAATTTCGGCTTCCTGATTGGCGCGAGCGCCGGCGTGCTCAGCTTCATTCCCTATGTCGGTTCGTTGATCGCGCTGGTCGTGTCAGCAATTGTTGCGCTCGTGCAGGGATGGCCGGACTGGCACATGGTCGCGATGGCGGTCGGCGTTGTCGGGGTGGGGCAATTCCTGGAGGGCAACTTCCTCTCGCCGTATCTCGTCGGCCATTCGGTTGGTCTGCATCCGGTCTGGCTTATGTTCGCATTGCTCGCCTTCGGCTCGCTCTTCGGCTTCACGGGGCTGATCATCGCTGTGCCGGCCGCCGCCGCGCTGGGCGTTATCCTGCGGTTCATGATCGCGCGCTACAAGGAAACGCCTTTCTATACGGGAGAGGGCGCGTGAACGCACAACTTGCGCTGCCGCTGGAGCATGCGCAGCGTTACGGCGCGGAGGACTTTCTCGTTTCGGGCGCGAACGAGACGGCGTTCAATCTGGTCGAGGCCTGGCCGCGCTGGCCCGATTGCGCCTTGCTGATCGTGGGCGATGCGGGCGCGGGCAAGAGCCATCTTGCCGCCATATGGGCCGAGCGGGCCGGCGCCATCGCGCTCGAGGGGCGCGCGCTGCAGGCGGAGGCCGATCTTGCGCAATACGCTGGCCACAACCTGCTCATCGAAAACGCCGATGGCGTGGCGCAGGAACGCGCTCTGTTTCATGTGTTCAATCTCGTGCAGGAACATGGCGCCTCGATGCTCGCGACGGCGCGCACGGCGCCCGACGCCTGGGCGCTGACGTTGCCCGATCTGCGCTCGCGTCTGCGTCGCGCTCCGCTGGCGCGGATTGCGCCGCCGGACGACGAACTTGTGCGCGCGTTGCTGGTGAAGCTGTTTCTCGACAGGCAATTGCTCGTCGACCAGAGCGTGGTCGATTACATCGCGCTGCGCATCGGGCGCTCGTTCGAGGCCGCGCGCGCGCTAGTGGGCGCGCTCGACGCCGAAACGCTGGCGCGCGGCAAGGGCGTGACGCGCGCGGCCGCTGCGGAAATGATCGAGCGCATGGGCCGATCAGAATAATTGTCATAATCGTGTAATATGACCGCGGCGACGCTTTGGTGAGACAGACATGACGACGCAGGACCCCATCAAGACCGAACATTCTCGCGCCGCTGAAATCGAAGTCATGGATCGCCTCGGCGACATCGCCGATCGCCCCGACGAGCTTGCGCATTCGCCCGCCCGGTTCATCAACCGCGAATTGTCGTGGCTCGAATTCAATCGCCGCGTGCTCGAGGAAGCGTCAAATCGCAACCATCCCTTGCTTGAACAATTGCGGTTCCTGTCCATATCGGCCACCAATCTCGATGAATTCTTCATGGTGCGCGTCGCCGGTTTGCGCGGGCAAATGCGTTCGGGCGTGGGCGAGCAATCGCAGGATGGACTGACGCCGGCAGAACAGCTCGCCAAAATCCGCGAACGCGCGGGATTGCTCGCAGACGAACAGATGCGGCGCTGGCGCGAATTGCGCGGCGAGTTGCGGCAGGCTGGCATTTTTATCGTCGAGCCGCAGGAATTGTCGCGCGAGGAACACGCCTGGCTCGACGATTATTTCGTATTGAACGTCTTTCCGGTGTTGACGCCGCTTGCGGTCGATCCGGCCCATCCGTTCCCCTTCATTCCCAATCTCGGCTTCTCGATGGCGCTGGAGATTGTCGGCCACAACGACCGGCAGCGCCGGCTTGCGCTGGTGCGCATGCCCAACAAGGTCGAGCGTTTCGTGCGCATTCCCGAATTCGTCAGCGGGCAGGGCGTCGCTCGTTTCGTTCCGCTCGAAGCGCTGATCCTGATGAATTCCGACCGGCTTTTTCCTGATTTCGACGTCGTCGGAAAAGGCATGTTCCGCGTCATTCGCGACAGCGATCTCGAAGTCGAGGAAGAGGCCGAAGATCTCGTGCGCCTGTTTGAAACCGCGCTGAAGCGGCGGCGGCGCGGCACGGTGATCCGGCTCGAAGTTGAATCGTCCATGCCGCAGGGCCTGCGCGAATTCGTGGTCGAGGAGCTCGATGCGTCGGCCGACCAGCTGTTCGTGCTGGACGGCATGCTGGCGCTGAACGACCTCTCCGAAATCGTTTCGCTCGACAGGCCCGACCTCAAATTCACGCCCTATAATCCGCGTTTTCCCGAACGCGTGCGCGAGCATGGCGGCGACATGTTCGTGTCGATCAGGCAGAAGGACCTGATCGTCCATCATCCCTATGAATCCTTCGATGTCGTCGTGCAGTTCCTCACGCAGGCGGCGCGCGATCCCAATGTCGTTGCGATCAAACAGACGCTCTACCGCACATCATCGGACAGTCCGATCGTGCGCGCGCTGATCGAGGCGGCGGAGGCGGGCAAATCCGTCACTGCGCTCGTCGAACTCAAGGCGCGTTTCGACGAAGAGGCCAATATTCGCTGGGCGCGCGATCTCGAACGCGCCGGCGTGCAGGTCGTGTTCGGATTCATCGAATTGAAGACGCACGCGAAACTGTCGATGGTGGTGCGACGCGAGGCGGGCGCTCTCGTCACTTATTGCCATGTCGGCACAGGCAATTATCACTCGATCACAGCAAAGATTTATACCGATGTTTCGCTGTTCACCGCCGACGCTGCAATCGGCCGCGACGTCGCGCGCATCTTCAATTTCATCACGGGCTATGCCGAGCCTGCCGGGCTGGAGCGCATGGCCGTTTCGCCGATCAGCCTGAAGAAGCGGCTGATCCAGCATATCGAAGCGGAAATCGCCGCCGCCAAGGCAGGCAAGCCGGCCGCCATCTGGGGCAAGTGCAACGCTTTGGTCGACCCCGAGATCATCGATGCGCTGTATCGCGCAAGTCAGGCCGGCGTGCCGGTCGATTTCGTCGTGCGCGGCATATGTTGCCTGCGTCCGGGCGTTCCGGGCCTGTCGGAGAATATCCGCGTCAAATCCATCGTCGGGCGTTTTCTGGAGCATGCGCGCATCTATGCGTTCGGGGCGGGGCACGGTCTGCCGCATTCAAAGTCGATCGTTTACATTTCCTCCGCCGACCTCATGCCGCGCAATCTCGACCGCCGCGTGGAGGCGCTCATTCCGATCGTCAATCCGACCGTGCATCAGCAGGTGCTCGACCAGATCATGCTCGCCAATCTGATGGATAACGAGCAGAGCTATCGCATCCTGCCCGATGGTTCGAGCCTGCGCATCAACGCGCCGCCGGGCGAGCCGTCCTTCAACGCTCATAAATATTTCATGACCAATCCCAGTCTGTCGGGTCGCGGGGCTTCGCTCGATCATTCCAAGCCGCAGGCGCTCTTGATGGCGCGGGAGAAACATTGATGGGACCGCAGTGCCTCGATACGCCAGGACGGCTTGAGGTTGGCGAACCGGTTGCGATTGTCGACATCGGCTCCAATTCGGTGCGCCTCGTCGCCTATGAGGGCCTGACGCGTTCGCCGACGCCGATCTTCAACGAAAAGGCCTTTTGCGGTCTGGGGCGCGGCGTGACGACGACAGGGCGGCTCGCCGACGATGCGATGGACAGCGCATTATCGGCCCTGGCGCGCTTCAGGACGCTGTGCAGCGTCATGCGCATCGGGAATGTCGAGGTGCTGGCGACGGCGGCGGCGCGCGATGCGCGCAACGGCCCTGAATTTCTCGATCGCGCGGCGCGCGCAATCGGCGCGCCGATCACCCTGCTGTCGGGCAAACGGGAGGCGGAGCTGTCCGCGCTCGGCGTCATTTCCGCAGTGCATAACGCCGATGGCGTCGTCGGCGATCTTGGCGGCGGCTCGCTCGAACTGATCAACGTGCGCAAGGGCGAAACGGGCAAGGGCGAGACGATGCCGCTCGGCGGGCTCGCGCTGATGGACGCATCAGGCAAATCGCACAAGCAGGCGATCAAGATCGCGCGTGCGGCCATCGAAAAGTCGGGCGCCCTGAAAAAGCTGTCGGGCCGCACGTTCTACGCTGTCGGCGGGACGTGGCGCGCGCTGGCGCGCCTGCACATGGCGCAACGCAACTATCCCCTGGCGGTGATGCACAATTATGTCATCCCGACGCGCGACGCCGAAGATTTTCTGGAAATGGTGGAACGCGTCGACGTCGACCAGCTCAACGCAATCGACGCAATCTCCGCGCAGCGCCGGCCGCTTCTGGCCTATGGCGCTATCGTGCTGGAGGAAATCATCCGTGCGGCGGAGCCTGACAAGATCGTGATTTCCGCCGCCGGCGTGCGCGAGGGCATGCTGTACGAGCGGCTTTCCCCGCAACGACGCGCCGAAGATGCGTTGCTGGCCGCGGCGGCCGAGTTCAACCTGCTGCGCGCGCGGGCGCCGCGCCACGCCTATGAACTTGCCGACTGGACCGATGCTTTCATGGACTCGACCGGGCTCGAGCAGACGGCCGACGAGCGGCGCTTGCGCCGGGCGGCGTGTCTTTTGTCCGATATTACATGGCGCGCTCATCCCGATTATCGCGGACAGCAGGCGATGGATCTGATCGCCAACTCCGCGTTGACGGGCGTCGATCATCCCGGGCGCGCCTTCATCGCGCTGGCCATCGCCTTCCGCTATCTCGGCGTCAACGAAGCGGCGAGCCCGCAACTGCGCGCGCTCGTTTCTGCGCGCATGCTGGACCGCGCGCGCATTCTCGGCGGCGCCATGCGTGTGGCCTATATCCTGTCGGCGGCGATGCCGGATGTTCTGCCGCGCTGCCCGCTGATTGCGCGCAAGAAGGAAATCGCGCTGCAACTGCCGCAAGAATACGCCGCGCTTGGCAACGATCGACTGCAAGGGCGGCTCAAGCAATTGGCCAAACTGCTGGGCCGAGAAGCGCAGATGGCGGTGGCGTGAATGTTCGGCGCGCGCATCCCCATCGTTCAGGCGCCGATGGCGGGCGTGCAGGGGGCGGCGCTTTGCGCGGCGGTTTGTCAGGCGGGCGGCGTTGGCTCGCTGCCCGCAGCGATGATGACGCTCGATCAACTCGCGGGCGAGATCACCGCCGTGCGCGCGCAGACCGACGCGCCATTCAACGTCAATTTTTTCGCCCATCGCACGCCGCAGGAGGATGCCGACCGGACGGCGCGCTGGCTTGCGCGGTTGCGGCCCTATTATGAAGAGGCGGGCCTTGATCCCGCCGCCTTGCCAAAAGGGCCGGGCAGGGCGCCTTTCGACGAGGCGGCCTGTCGGCTCGTGGAGGAACTGAAGCCGCCGATTGTTTCCTTCCATTTCGGCCTTCCAGACGAGGCTATGCTGGCGCGTGTGCGCGCGAGCGGCGCGCGCATCTGGGGTTGCGCGACGACGGTGGCCGAAGCGCGCTGGCTCGACGCCCACGGGGTCGATGCGATCATTGCGCAGGGCGCCGAGGCGGGCGGGCACCGCGGCATGTTTCTTTCAGACGATATTGACGCGCAGCCCGGCCTTTTCGCCCTGACGCCGCAGGTCGTGGACGCGACGCGTGTTCCCGTCATCGCGGCGGGCGGCGTCGCCGATGGACGCGGCGTCGCTGCTGCGCTCGCGCTGGGCGCGAAGGCGGTACAAATTGGCACCGCGTATCTTTTGAGCCCGCAGGCGACGACATCGCCGCTTCACCGCGCGGCGCTGAAGGCCGCACGCGATGACGCGACGCGCATGACAAATCTCTACACGGGCAGACCCGCGCGCGGCGCGCTCACGCGTTTCATGCAGGAGGTCGGGCCGATGAACGCCGATGCGCCTGCGTTTCCGCTGGCCACGGGTTTCAGCGCGCCGTTGCGCGCGGCCGCCGAAGCAAGGGGCTCGTCCGATTTTTCGCCACTCTGGTCAGGACAAGCTGCGGCGCTTGCGAGCGAAACCGACGCCGGTATATTGACGCAACGCCTCTGGCGCGACGCGCAAATTGTTATGCGCGCATTGTCGGAGGCCGGGGCGCCGGCGTGATACAGCGCCGCATTGTGGAGACAGGTCGTGGCGAAAAATCCGAGCGCGAAACAGTCGGTTCTTGAGGAGAAGGAAATTCCCTTCGCCTACACAAGCAAGAGTGAAACGCTCGCCTACATCATGCGCAAGCTCGCGGCGCTGAACGAAGGCAAATCCATCGATCTCGATTTCGTTTCCGCCGCCGACGTCGGCAAGTTCTGCAAGCTGTTCGGTTTTGAACAGAATTGGGCGGCCCATACGATCAACGAAATCTGCAAGACGTCGAAATACGGACCGCATATCGCCCATGAAGGCGATTCCCGCATTGTGCTCGACATCATCAGGGACATGATCAAGCGGGGCGTTTTCGTCGGGACCAACGAGCAGCGGTTCGACAAGACGATCCTCAACGACTTTCTGCCGAAATCGCGAACCGGTTTTCAGGACAAGCCGACCCTCGGGCATTTCTGGGAATGGCGCTATGCGTTGCAGGTCGAGCTCGAGCACGGGCGCACGCGCGGCACCAATGTGACGAACAATCACCCGCTGCTGACAGCACTGATCGTCATGGCGCATCTGACGGAAGATTCGCTCTATTATGCGCGCCTTTGGGTGATGGAGACCTCCGGCGAGATTTCGAAGTCCGCCCGCCAGGGCGCGGGCGCGCTGTCGGACCTGGGCGCGGTGGCGAAAGAAAACCACACCGCGCAATGCTATCTCGCCAAGCGCCTGCACGAAAAGGCGCAGATGGACGGGGTCGACCTGCCGGAGTGAGGGCGGCGCTGCTTGCCGGGCAGCCGGGCGCCTGCGCCCGGCTGGCGCAATCAGGGCGTCGTCTCGCGCCACTCGAGCGTGACGACCTTGCCCTTTTCCACCGTCAGGGCGAGGCGGCCGCGTTTGAGCAGCAGCGCTTTCTCGCCGAACAATTCACGCCGCCAGCCCGAGAGCGCCGCTGTTTCGGCCTTGTCGTCGGCGGCGATCTCTTCGAGATCCTCGACCGTGGCGATCATCTTGGCGGCGACGCCGTGGCGTTCGGCCACCTGACGGAGCAGCACCTTGAGCAGTTCCACCGTGGCCGTGTCGCGTTGCGGGCGGCGGTCGCGGTCGATCTTGGGCAAGCTCTTGGGGTCGCGCGCCAGGCCGCGCTCGACGGCGGCGAGAATTTGCTCGCCCGCGCGCGCGCGCTCCATGCCGCGCGGGAAGGCGCGCAGATTGCCGAGCGTTTCGGCATTGCGCGGCGCGGCCTGCGCAATTTCCACGAGCACGTCGTCCTTGAGAATGCGCGAGCGCGGCACATCGCGCGTCTGCGCTTCATGTTCTCGCCAGGCGCAAATTTCCATCAGCACGGCAAGGTCGCGCGGCTTGCGGGCGCGGCCCTTGAGGCGCTCCCACGCGTTTTCGGGCTTTTGTTCGTAGGTTGCGGGCGCGCTGAGGAGGCGCATTTCGTCCTCCAGCCAGTCGGTGCGGCCGGAGCGTTCGAGCTTGGCGGTCAGATGCAGATAGATGTCGCGCAGAAAGGTCACGTCGGCGATGGCGTAATTGACCTGCGCATCCGACAGCGGCCGGCGCGACCAGTCGGTGAAGCGCGAGGACTTGTCGAGCGCGACGCGGCAAATCTTTTGCACGAGGTCGGAATAGGAAACCTGGTCGCCATAGCCGCAGACCATGGCGGCCACCTGTGTGTCGAACAGCGGCGCCGGGATCATTTTGGCGAGCGACCAGATGATCTCGATGTCCTGTCGCGCGGCATGAAAGACCTTCACCACCTTCGGGTCGGCCATCAGGGCGAAAAAGGGCGCCAGATCGAGCCCATCGGCCAAAGCGTCAACAGCGACAGCCTCGTCGGGCGAGGCAAGCTGGATGACGCAGACCTTCGGCCAGAACGTGGTTTCGCGGAGAAATTCCGTATCGACGGTGACGAAGGGATGCCGCGCGAGGCGGCCGCAAACGTCGGCGAGGTCTTGGCTGGTGGCTATGAGCGTCATCGGCAATGGTTGGCGGGAAACAAGAGGTTCGATCAGTCCACCCGGTATTTCTGAAAACCGCCGAGGAGGGAAGGCCTTTTTGAGGACAAAATGCGGGAATTGACGCCGCCCCAGCCAATTTCTCCCGAGAGGCGTCCATATTCGATTTTGGGGCAGCGGTTCATGACAACTTGCACCCCCGCCGCCTCGGCCCGCGCGGCGGCCCCGTCGTTGCGGACGGAAAGCTGCATCCAGACGATCTTCGGTTGTGGCGAAAGCGCCAGCGCTTCGTCGACGATCGCGTCGGCGGCGGCGGAATTGCGGAAAATGTCGACCATGTCGATGGGAGCGGGGACGTCGGCCAGCTTCGCGAAAACGGGCGCGCCGAGCAGGGTTTGCCCGGCGAGGCCCGGATTGATCGGATAGACCGAAAAGCCGCGACCGATCATGTATTTCATCACGATATAAGAAGGCCGCGCCTCGTTCGCGGAAGCGCCGACCAGGGCGATCGTGCGCGTCTGGCTCAGAATGCCTCTGATGTATTCGTCAGCGTAACGGTCGTGGTTCATCCGCGCTCCCATTGCGGGGGGCGCTTCTCGACGAAAGCGCCGATCCCTTCGGCCGCCTCGGCGGCCAGCAGATTTTCGGTCATCACCCGGCTGGCGTGGGCATAGGCCTGCGCCAGAGGCATATCGGCCTGTTCATAGAAGGCGCGCTTTCCATGCCGCACGGCGACGGCCGACTTGGCGGCGATGCGCGCGGCCCAGTCCAAAGCCTGCGCTTCCGCTGCGCCCGCCGGAACGACGCGGTTGACGAGACCGAAGCGCAAGGCGGTTTCGGCGTCGATCATGTCGCCGCCCAGCAGCATTTCCATCGCGTGCTTGCGGGCGACATTGCGCGAAAGCGCGACCATCGGCGTCGAGCAGAAAAGCCCGATATTGACGCCGGGGGTGCAGAATCGCGCGCCATCGCCCGCTACGGCCAGATCGCAGCTGGCGACAAGCTGGCAACCGGCTGCGGTGGCGGCGCCTTCGACGGCGGCGATCACGGGCTGCGGCAGCGCGACGATCTGCTGCATGACCATCGAGCACCGCGCCATCGTCGCCTCGAAAAAGGCGCGGCCCTTGTCGGGCGCGGCGCGGGCGGCGGTGATTTCCTTCAAGTCGTGGCCGGACGAGAAAACCGGCCCTTGCGCGGTGAGAACGACAGCGCGCAGGCTTGTGTCGGCGGCGATGGCGTCGAGGGCCTGGCCCAGCGCCGTCAGCGCCAGCGTCGACAGCGCGTTGCGCGCCTGCGGCCGCGCCAGAGTCAGCAGGGCGATCTCGCCGCGTTTTTCCAGGCGGACAGGGGAGGGCGTTGCATCCATGGCGTCCAGTATAGCCCCCGCTGGCCACGGGCGGCAAAGCGCGATAGAGGCGTTTGAACGCGAACTTTCGAGGATTCTTCCGTTGAGCGACGACACCAGCCCGCAGACCGACACGCCGCCCGATCGCCTTTCGGTCAATCCCGACAGCCCGTATTACAACGAGGCGGTTCTCGCGCGCGACGTCGGCATCAAGTTCAAGGGCGCGGAAAAGACCAATGTCGAGGAATATTGCGTTTCCGAAGGCTGGATCCGCGTTTCGGTCGGCAATACACGCGACCGCAAGGGCAATCCGCTCACGCTGAAGCTCACGGGCAAGGTGGAGCCCTATTACAAGTCGTGAGCCTGGCCTTATGAAAAGCCTTGGCGCGCTGGCGCCGGTTGTTTTCGGCTTTTTCGCGCTGATGGCGCTCGGCGCGCTTTTCCCGGGCCTTGCGCGCGTGCTCGATCTGGCGCTGCCCTTCTTCGGGCTCATCGCGCTCGGTTATGCCTGCGGCAAGATTTTCGATTTCGGCGAGGGCGGACTGGCCTTCGTCAACGTCTTCATCGTTTACATCGCTTTGCCGTCGTTATTCTTTGTTCTGATTTCTAAAACGCCGCTCGAAAAGCTCTCGCATCCCTTGTTTGTCCTGTGCACGACGGCCGCGACGGCGACGGCTTTTGCAATCGCCTTCGGCATTGGCTTTTACGCGCGGCGCAACGTGCCGGAAGCGACCATCGAGGCGATGATCGGCGCCTATTCCAACATCGGCTATATGGGGCCTGGCCTCACGCTGGCGGCGTTAGGGCCGCAGGCGGCGGGTCCGACGGCGCTGATCTTTCTCGGCGACACCGTGTTCCTGTTCGCCGCGCTGCCGTTGATGATGGCGCTTGGCCATCGCGGCAATCAGGGTTTTGGCGCGATCGTATGGCTGATCGTCAAACGCATCGTCACCCATCCGTTCAACATCGCGGTTGCGGTCGCCGTTCTAGCCGCTGCTTTCTCGCTCCGGCCTCCTCAGGCCATCGGGCGCATGATCGAATTATTGTCGGGCGCGGCGGCGCCGACGGCGTTGTTTGCGCTGGGCGCAACGATGGCCATGCGGCCAGCGCGCGCACTCGCGCCGGAAACGCCGTTTCTGCTTGGCGTCAAGCTGATCATCCATCCCATGATCGCCTATGCATATTTGACGCTCGCGGGCGTGGACAAGCTCTGGGTTCTGACGGCTTTGCTGATGGCCTCGCTGCCGCCGGCGCTCAATGTTTTCGTCATGGCCAGCCAGTATCGCGTCTATGTCGAGCAGGCGTCCGGCGCCATTCTGGCGGGCACATTGGCGTCCGTGGTTACCGTAACGACGCTTTTGTGGCTTATCGTCGGGTAAGGGCGGCCAGGCGTTACTGCTTGTTAAAGTTCCTGCTGCAAGCTGCGACACATTGTTTTGCGTATGTGTTCGGGGGTTTTATGGCGGGGCCGGGGTCTATCGGCAATCGCAAGGCGGAACGCCGCGATTGCAGCGTGAAGGCGCAGGTTCAATTCGTCGACGGCCGACCGGCGGCCGAGTGCGTCATCGTCAATTTCAGCGCGACGGGCGCACGCTGCCAATTGAAGCAGGCCGACGAACTGCCGACGCGGTTCAAGCTGTATATTCCCTCACGGCCCGAGACAAAGTCGTGCATCCTGCGCTGGCGCAAGGGCGCTGAATTTGGCGTCGAATATGCGACAGCCGCCAGCGAAGCAGATTCGATGCTGCAATTGCTTTTGCGCGTCGAGGCGCTTGAAGGCGGCGCGCCTATCGGGCGTTCCGCCGAGAGCGAGGATTTTTCCGGGCGTTTCGAAGCGATCGAAACGCGACTTGATGACATTGGGCAAACCGGCGAGCGGCTGGCGGCGATGGAGCTGCATCTGGCCGCGCTCGCGCGCGCGGTGGACGAAGGCGCGCGCGCGCCGGTCGAGACGCGATTTACGGAAGCCGAGCGCAAGATCGGCGCGCTGCATGAAGCGCATGGCGAAGCCGAGCGGCGCCTCGCCATTCTCGAGGCCAGCGCGCTGCCGATGACAAGCCGCGCCGATCGTCAGGCGCAGGATGCGCGCATTGGCGCGCTGGAGAAAAGCCTCGCCAGCATGCGGGATGAGCAGGGCGTGGAATTCAGCAAGATTTACGCGCGCTTGCGCGATGTTTCGCATGCTCTGGAAGAGCTTTCCTTTGCCACCGCCTTGCCGGGCCGGCTCGATGAAACGGAGAAGGCCATCGCGCTTGCGAACAGCGAAGGCGACCGCAAGGTTTCGGCGTTGCGCAACGAGATGAACGCCTCGCTGACGCAGATGCGCGTTGCGGGCGAACGACGTATTGCGCGCATTGAAAATCGCGCGCAGATCGGCGCCGGATCGGCCGAAGACAAACCGCAGATCGATCCGCTTTTTGAACGGCGGCTTGGCGATGTCGAACGCCGGCTCGATCTGGAGCGCGTTGCGGTCGCCGCGCCTGCGGAATTCGGCGAGCGCGTCACCAATCTCGAAATCGCGCTCATGGACATCAAGCTCGCGCAACGCAGCGCGCAGACTGAGGCGGCGATGGAAGAGCGCATGGCCAAGGCGGAAGAACGCTCCGCCGAAATCATGACGCTGCTGCGCAACGTGCTCGCGATGCTGACGGCCCAGCACGAAAAACGCGCCGCCGGCTAGGCGCGCGACCTAACGTCCGCCAGGTTCCGGCAGAAAAGCTGCGAGCGTGCGCGCAAGGCGCGGCTCGACGCCTTCGCGCATGATCGCGCGTTTGAGCGGACCGACGGTCGAGGCGACACCGAGCGCTGCGCCGCGCAGCGCATCCATCGCCGGGAATTGCGACAGCAGGGAGCGGTTGAGGAGGTCGACGCCGCGCGTGCGCATATCGATGTCGGCCCGGCGCGCCGTTTCGTAATCGGCAGTCGCCTTTTCCAGTGCGCCGCTATCGCGCAAATCGACGCCGTCCAGCGCCAGCGCCGCATCGGCGGAATCGCGAATGCCGAGATTGAGACCCTGCGCGGCGAGCGGGGGAAACACGTGACAGGCTTCGCCCACCAGCATCAGCCGTTGCGCTGACACCGCTTTCGTGCGCATGCCGCCCATGGGGAAGGAGCCGACATCGCCTTCGATCTGTATGGCGCCGTAGCGATGATGGGCGGCTTCTGCAATCGCGTCGGCCAACGCTTTCGCGTCGAGGGCGAGCAGGCGCTTGGCTTCTTCCGGCTTCACCAGCCAGACGAGGCTCGTGCGATGGGGCGCGTCAGCCAGGGGCGGCATCGGCACGAATGTGAAGGGCCCCGAGCGGGTGTGGAATTCGGTGGTCAGATCATCGTGGCCGCGCCGATGGCGCAGGATGGCCGTGATCGCGACTTGCGGATAGGTCCATTCCTCCGCTTCGATGCCCGCCGCTATGCGCGCTTTCGACTTGCGCCCGTCGCCCGCAACGACCATCGCACAAGCGACCGCCGCGCCGTCGTCGAGCGTTGCGACGACGCCATCGGGGCCGAAGGCGTAATCGGTCACGAATGCCTCGCGGCGCGTCAGCCCATCGAGATTGTCGGCGATTTTGGAATAAGCGGCGACAATATCGTCATTGGCGACGTTGAGGCCGAAATTCTCCAGACCGATCTCGCGCGCCGCGAAGACGGCGGGCGGCGGGGCGAAAACCGAACCGGTGTCGTCGATGATCCGAATGCCGGCGACGGGCGCCGAAATCGGGCCGAGCGCCGCGCGCAGGCCAAGGTCTTCGAGCGTGCGCAGCGAGCCCTCGAACAGCGCGACCGTACGCCCCGGCAGGTGCGGCGGCGTGCGCCCGACCAGCAGCGTCCTGTGGCCGGCGCGCGCCAGCGCGATGGCCGCAATCAACCCGGCCGCGCCCGCGCCGGCGACGAGAATATCGGTCTTGATGCGTTCCATGGTTGGCTCCGGGCCTGGATTGCGCATCATTTATACTCTCGCGCGCCGCTTCGCCACGGGGCGGATCAACGGCGTCGCCGGCTCACGGCTCCAGAATGATCGAGCCGGTCGTCGCGCGTCCTTCGAGCGCGCGGTGCGCGGAAGCTGCATCCGAGAGCTTGTAGCGCGCCGAGATCGGGATTTTGACCGTTCCGTCGCGCACGACTTCCATCAGCTCGTCCGCCATTTTCACGAGGTCCTTGCGCTTGGCCGTGTAGGTGAACAGCGTCGGACGGGTGACGAAAAGCGAGCCTTTTTGGGAGAGCATGCCGAGGTTGAAATTGTCGATCGGGCCCGACGCAGAGCCGAAGCTGACGAACATGCCGAGCGGCTTGATGCAGTCGAGCGAGGCGGGGAAGGTGGCCTTGCCGACGCCGTCATAGACCACGTCGCACAATTTGCCGTCGGTGATCTCCTTCACGCGTTCGGCGAAATTCTCGGTTCGGTAGAGGATGACATGCTTGGCGCCGGCTTTCTTGGCCAGTTTCGCCTTGTCTTCCGATCCGACCGTGCCGATGACATGGGCGCCCAGCGCCTTGCCCCATTGGCACAGGATCGTGCCGACGCCGCCGGCTGCGGCATGGACGAGGATCGTGTCGCCCTTGGCGACGCGATACGTGCGGCGCAGCAGATATTGGGCGGTCAGACCCTTCAGCATCATGGCGGCGCCGGTGTCGAAACCGATGGCTTTCGGCAGTTTGACGCAGGCTGCTTCCGGCATATTGCGCAGTTCGGCATAGGCGCCGAGCGGCCCGGCATAGGCGACGCGGTCGCCTTCCTTGAACTCCTTGACCTTCTTGCCGACGGCGACGACCTCGCCGGCGCCCTCGTTGCCCAGAACGAAGGGGGTGGGCGCGGGATAGGAGCCGGTTCGGAAATAAACGTCGATGTAATTGACGCCAATGGCTCGCTGGGCGATCTGGATCTCATGTTCGCCGGGCGGGGGAACGTCCACATCCTCGTAAATCATGGCGTCGACGCCGCCGGGGGTATGCACGCGTATTGCTTTGGTCATAGGGGATGCCTGCCTGTTATTTCGCGGCCAGTCTGTTGCGTAAAACTGTCACATACAACCCGCCTTTAAGAGGTGGGAGCGTATGATGGTTTCGAATCGAGCCAGAAAAACCATGAAATCCAGCGCAGAGCCGACTTTCGCCGCTCTCTTCACCCCAAAGCTGGTGACCGTCCTGCGGGAAGGCTACTCGATGGCGAACCTGCGCGCGGACGCGCTGGCCGGCCTGACGGTCGCGGTCGTCGCCATCCCGCTGTCCATGGCCATCGCCATCGCTTCGGGCGCCAATCCGGCGGCCGGACTGATTACAGCGATTGTCGGCGGCTTTCTGATTTCGGCGCTGGGAGGCAGCCGCTTCCAGATCGGCGGACCCGCCGGCGCCTTCATCGTTCTGGTCGCCAACACGATCGAAGCCTACGGATACGACGGTTTCCTCATCGCGACGATCGAGGCGGGGATCCTGCTTCTGGCGCTCGGCTATTTCCGGCTCGGCACGCTCATCAAATACATTCCCCACAGCGTCACCGTCGCCTTCACGGCGGGCATCGCGCTCATCATCATGACGAGCCAGATGCGCGACGTCTTCGGCCTGAAGCTCGCCCACGAGCCGGCGGCCTTCGTGCCGAAGATCGAGGCGCTCTGGGCGGCGCGCCATTCCGTCAATCTGTCGGCTTTCGGTCTTTCGGTCGCTTCGCTCGGCGCGATCCTCATCTTCAAGGGGATCAATCCGCGTTTTCCCGGCCTTCTCGTCGTCGTCGCGGGGGCGACGGCGGCGGCATGGGCGTTGCACCTGCCGGTCGAGACGATCGGGCAGCGTTTCGGCGCGCTGCCTTCCAGTCTGCCGACGCCGCATCTGCCAAACGCGCCGCTATCGCGCTTCATCGATGTCGCGCCGGCGGCCTTCGCGATGGCTTTGCTCGGCGGCATTGAATCGCTGCTTTCGGCTGTCGTCGCCGATGGCATGACGGGCCGGCGCCATCGCTCCAATTGCGAGCTCGTCGCGCAGGGCTACGCCAATATCGCGAGCGCGCTGTTTGGCGGCCTGTGCGCCACCGGCACGATCGCGCGCACCGCCACCAATGTGCGCGCGCATGCGCATGGGCCGGTCTCCGGCATGCTGCATTCGGTGTTCGTGCTCATCTTCCTGCTCGTCGCAGCGCCGGTGCTCGGCTATGTGCCGCTGGCGGCGCTGGCGGCCGTGCTCGTCATCGTCGCCTGGAACATGGTGGAGAAGCCCGAGATCGCGCAGATCATGCGGCGCGATCCGGCTGAAGCAGGCATTTTTCTGGTGACTGTGGCTCTGACCGTTTTCCGCGACGTCAGCGAAGCGATCGGCGTTGGCGTGACGCTGGGTTCGCTGCTTTTCATGCACCGCATGGCCAGCGTCGTGGAATCGACGACGCAGACCAAGCTGATCGAAGACGATCTGCCTGACGATGTGAACGGGGCGCGCGGCGCGACGTTCGAAAAGGGGGGCGTCGTGGTCTTTTCCTTACGCGGGCCATTTTTCTTCGGCGCGGCGGCTTCGGTCGCCGCTGTGCTCGACCGGATCGACGGCAAGCCGCACGGCTTCGTGCTGGACCTGTCGCGCGTGCCCTTCGCCGATGCGACGGCGGCGCATGCGCTATCGTCCTTCGTCGACAAGGCGCATGGGCGCGGGATCCGCGTCGCGCTTGCCGGCGTGCAGAAGCCGGTGCTGAAATCGCTCCTGCACAACGGCCTCGACCGTCACCATTTCATGCTCTCGCCCGATGCGGAGACGGCGCGCGCCAAGCTGCGGGCCATGAGCGCTGCGGCAGCGCCGTCAGCGATGGCGCAACCAGCGCATCGCCAATAGCGCGATCTCACACCGCCGTTCCGAACAGATCGTAAGCGTCCGAGCGCTCGACGCGCACGTCGA
>JAGWTA010000032.1 GCA_028869185.1 Hyphomicrobiales bacterium | reverse complement strand
GAAGCGCAGCCGGCGGAATTTGGCTTGATCGTCGATCTGGTGCGCGCGCGCGCTGCGGCGGCGCCGCGGCATGCCTGCCTTGCCTGCGAAGGCGCGCGGCAGACCTATGGCGAGACGGCCGCGTTGATGGATCGGGTGGCGGCGTCCCTGCAGCGCGATGGCGTTGCGCAACGGGCAGCCATCGCCATTTGCGCGAATGCATCGAACAATTATGCGACGCTGTTTCTGGGAGCCCTGCAGGCCGGCGTCGTCGTCGCGCCGCTCGCGCCGTCCTCCACGTCCGAACAGCTTGCGGTGATGGTGCGCGATTGCGACGCGCAATTGCTGTTTGTCGACGCTACGACCGCTGGCGGCTTCACCGATGCGGTGAAAACGCGCCGCATTGCGCTCGACGATTCGGCTGTGGGAGAGCCCTTCTCGAAATGGCTGGCGCCGGAGGGCTCGCGCCCCAAACCTGTCGCCATCGCGCCGTCCGATCCCTTCAACATCATCTATTCCTCCGGCACGACAGGCGCGCCCAAGGGCATCGTGCAATCGCACAGGATGCGCTGGGCGCATGTCCAGCGGGCAGGCCTGTTCGAATATGACGGCGACGCCGTGACGCTGGTGTCGACGCCGCTTTATTCCAATACGACGCTCGTCAGCTTTTTCCCCGCGCTGGCCGGCGGCGGCGCGGTCGTCCTGATGCCGAAATTCGACGCGGAAAAGTTCCTGAAACTCGCGCAGCAGGAGCGGGCCACGCACGCCATGCTCGTGCCTGTGCAATATCAGCGGATCATGAGCCGGCCTGATTTCGACCAGTACGACCTGTCGGCGTTTCGCATGAAGTTCTGCACCAGCGCGCCATTTTCCGGCGCGCTGAAGGCCGACATCGTGGCGCGCTGGCCCGGCGGCCTTGTTGAATATTACGGCATGACGGAGGGCGGGGGCACGTGCATCCTCGCCGCGCATCTCTTTCCAGACAAGGTGCATACGGTCGGCCGCGCGGCGGAGGGCCATGATGTGCGCCTGATCGACGAAAACGGCGCGGAAGTCGCGCAGGGCGAAGTTGGCGAAGTGGTCGGCTATTCGCCCGCAATCATGAACGGCTATCACAACCAGCCGCAAAAAACGCGCGAGGCGCAGTGGATCGCGCCGGACGGGCGCGTTTTCATCCGGACGGGCGATGTCGGGCGTTTCGATGCGGATGGTTTTTTGACGCTGATGGACCGGCGCAAGGACATGATCATTTCCGGCGGCTTCAACATCTATCCGAGCGATCTCGAAAGCGTGCTCGGCCAGCATTCTGCTGTCGCGGAGAGCGCCGTCGTCGGCGTCAAATCGGTTGAATGGGGCGAAACGCCGCTCGCGTTCGTCGTGCTGAAAAGCGGCGCGCATGCGGATGCGGAAGAGTTGCGCGCCTTCGCCAACGGCAAGCTCGGCAAGACGCAGCGCCTTTCGAAAGTGGTGCTGGTCGAAACGCTGCCGCGCAGCGCGATCGGCAAGGTGCTGAAACGCGAATTGCGCGACGCCTACGAAGCGCGCGCATAAAAAAAGCCCCGGCTCGGGCCGGGGCTTCTCTTCTCAATCAGATCAGTGCTGGTGAGCGATGATCTGATCCTTGATCTTGTCGTAGACATTCTGCGGGATGATGTTCTTCTGAACCAGCTCATCCTTGCCCTTGTAGGGGCGGCCTTTGATGATGGCGGCGGCGCGCGCTTTGCCAATGCCCGGAAGCGCGTCGAGTTCGTCGGCCGTCGCGGCGTTGATGTCGAGCTGCTTGGCGGCCGGTTTGGCGGCGGGCGCCATCGGCTTGGCCGTCGGGGCGGCGGGCGAGGTCGCCGGAGGAGGCGTCATCGGCTTGGCGGGGGTTTGCGTCGCCTGAGCGAAAGCAAAGCCCGGAACAACGCCGAGCGCGGCGGCCAGAGCGAGAGTGCGAAGCGTCAAGCGCATAGAATTCTCCATGGATTGCGACGGCGAGCAGCCGTCCAGCACGAAAGCTAGCCGCGCCAACCTGTATGGTGGATGAACGATATGGGGCGAAAACGCGGGCGGTTGCGCGCCGTTTCTGCGCCGCCTTCCGCCCTGGCGCCCTTTTCGTATAGACAGGCGCCATGACGGATGGGCGGCGAATCTTCTTTCTCAACCGGTTCTTTCATCCCGACCGGTCCGCGACCAGCCAGATTGTCTCCGATCTCGCGATAACGCTCGCTGCGCGCGGCATGGATGTGCGCGCCCTCGCCAGCCGCGCCTGCTACGACGATCCGGCGCGGCTTTATCCGCCGTCCGAGCAGATTGCCGGCGTTGCGGTCGAGCGCCTCGGCGCTGGCTCGGCCGGGGCGGGGCTGGCGCGGCGGGCGGCCGGCTATGTCGCCCTCCATGCAGCAATGACGCGCCGGCTGGCGCAGCGGGCGCGGCGCGGCGACATCGTTGTTGTGGCGACCGATCCGCCGCTGCTTTCCGTCAGCGTCGCGCCTGTTGCGCGTATGATGGGGCTAACGCAGATCAACTGGCTGCAGGATCTTTACCCGGAAGTGGCGGCCGGGCTCGGGGTCGCCGGACTCGGAGGCGCCGGATTTGGGGCGGCGCTGAAGGTGGCGCGAGACGCCAGCCTGCGCGGGGCGGCGATGAATGTGACGATTGGCGCGCTCATGCGCGCGCGCGTCGAATCGCTCGGCGTTGCGCCCGAACGCACGATGGTCATCCACAATTGGTGTGACGACGAGGCGATCCAGCCGCGCTCTGCGCCGCAATTGCGGGCGCGCTGGGGGCTCGAGGGCAAATTTGTCGTCGGATATTCCGGCAATCTGGGGCGCGCCCATGAATATCAGACGATGCTGGGCGCGGCGGAAATGCTGCGCAATTGCGAGGATATCGTCTTTCTGTTCATCGGCGGCGGCTATCTCACCGAAGCCTTGAAGCGCGATGCGGCGGCGCGTGGATTGTCGGATCGGCTCGTGTTTCAGCCGCATCAGGATCTTGCCGATCTGCCGCAATCGCTGACGGCGCCCGACATGCATTGGTTGTCGCTGCAGCCCCAGATGGAAGGGCTGATCGTGCCCAGCAAGTTTTATGGCGTCGCCAGCGCCGGACGGCCCGTCATCGCCGTCAGCGACGGCGATGGCGAGGTCGCCCGTCTCGTGCGCCTTTCGGGATGCGGCGCCGTCGTTGAGCCTGGCGACAGCGCGGGCTTTGCGCAGGCGGTTCTCGCCTTGCGCGACGATGCGGCCTTGCGGGCGGCGCAGGGGCGCAATGGCCGTGCGCTGATCGAGGACGCGTTTGGACGCGCGCGGGCGCTGGCGGCGTGGGAAAAACTTTTGCGCGCCTGCTGAGCTGCTAACGCGCAGCAGAGCGGCCGGCGCCGCAGACCGGCACGCCCAGCCGGCCCAATTCCTGACCCGTCAGCGTGCGATATTGCGGCGAGCGCAACCAATCGGCGACAACGGCGCGCACGCGTGGGGGATACATGGACAACATGGCGCCTGCGCCGCTTTCGCTCAGCGCGGCCCAGGGGGAGAGGCCGCGAAAACGCGCCAGACCGTCCGCTGGCCCGTGAAACCACAGAACCGCATCGGCCTCGACGCAGGCGTTTGCATATCCAAGCCACAGAGTGCACGCGCTCATGCAATCGCCGGCGATGACATGCGGCCGTCCGCGCGCTTCATTGATGGCGCGCATGTATTCGGCGATCTCGCCGCCGCGGTCGAGCGGGCGGCCGAAGCCCTCCACGGCGTGCGCGGGCGCAATTGCGCCCAGCAGGGCGGACAGAATGACGGCGATCCGAAAATCGACAGGGAAAAAGAAAGGGCGCATCGGGGCGGGACAGTTTTGCGCCGAACAGAACCGCGTCGACGCTTCGCCACGATGGTTACGCAAAAATGAATCCAGCGCCAGCGCCGCCCTGCGCGAGACTTGCCGGACGCTGGCCATACGCTGCGCGTCGGCGCGGGCAGAGTCCTGTGCGAGTCGAGCCGCACGCGCGCGGAGTCGAGTCGGATGCGAAACGAGGCATCCGCGCAATTTCTCCAAGTCGAAATACAGCAACAACGATTCATTAACCACGAACTACGTCAGTAGACGCTGTTTTAGCGATGTTTTGCGCGCCCGCACCGGGGCGGCGGGTTCGCGGTTCGCGAATGGTTAACGCGGATATTCAATTTCTATTGATTCGTTTCAGGATTCGTTCGTGGAAGGCGCGTTTAAACAAAATTCAAAATTAAGGGAGCGATAACCGCGCAACCGTAACGTCACCAGCGTCGGGTGAGGTGAGGTTCGGCGTTTTTCGGAGCGCTCTCGCAAAAGAGCGGCGCGCGGGGACGAAAAGCGCATCGACGGGCAAGTCTAAACCGGCGTCTTGAGCGTGTTTTTAGCGCGCAGGGCCGTAGCGTTGTTGCGTATCGCGTCTGGAGTTCGCGTTATGTCTTTCCGTAGCTGCAAAAGGCTGGCGTTTCTCGCCGCTGGCTATGCGGCGATTACCATCGCAAGCCCTGCTCTTCTTCATGCGCAGGAATCGACGGCCAGCCCGTCGGTCGCCGCCATGCTGGGCAGCGCGGTCGGCGGACCGACGCCGGAGCAGGGGATCGTCGTCGGCGGCTGGCTGGTCAATCCTTCGATTACAACCAGCGCAATACTCACCGACAATGTTAACGCAACGCCGACCAATCGCCGGTCCGCGCTCGGCCTCAGCGTCGTGCCCGCGCTGGAGGCGGTGCGCGACTGGGGGATCCACAAGACGAGCGTTTACGCCTTCGGCGAAGGTCGCTTCTATCCTTTCAACAGTCAGACGACGCAAACCGCGACCTATCTGACGGGCGATGTCGGGATTGCTCACCAATATCAGCCCTTCAAGGATCTCACGATCCAGTTCGTGGCCGATGCGCGCCGCAGCTCGGGGCTCTTTCAGCCCTATATCGGGGGCGGATCGCTGCCCTCGTTCCTGCCCAACAGCAATGTCGTCACGGGCGTCGGCTCGTTCGTCAATCAGTTCTCGGGCGGCGTTTCCGTGCGCAAGGACATCACCGAGCGCACCTTCGTCAGTGCGACGGCAAGCGCGCAATATGTGACGTACGACACGCCGAACGCCTCGCCCTTCGGCAATCTGGTTTCGCCCAATCTCAACAGCTATTCGGCGCTGAACGGCGGCGCCTATACGGCCGCGTTGCGCGCCGGCTTTTACCTGACGCCGCAAATCTACGCGTTCGTGGAGCCGAGCGCGGATTTGCGGCGTTATCAAAGCGCCTGGAACGACAGCAACGGCCTGTCGATCCGCGCTGGCCTCGGGTCTGACCTGATCGGCCTGTTCCGCGGCGAAATCTATGCAGGCTATTCGCGCCAGACGAGCGTTTACGGGCATTTCGGCGCGCTCAGCGCGCCCTCGTTCGGCGCGCATATCTTCTACTATCCCACGCGCTATCTGACGCTTTCTGCCGCCATCGACAGCACCTTGACGGTTTCGGCGCTGCAGCCAAACGCGAGCGCGCCTTTCGCCAATCTCGCGTTGAACGGCGTGGCGGCGGCGGGCCGCACCTTCCAGGCGCGCCTGCAGGCGGAATATGCGCTGTCGACGCGATGGAGCGCCTATGCGCGCGGGGGCTATGGTCAAACCGTGACATCGAGCGTCTACGGATCGAGCGCGACGAAAATCTGGTCGGCTGGCCTTGGCCTGAAATATCACGTCTGGCGCGGGCTTTCGATGGCGGTCGACTATCAGTTCAACCGCTCGTTCTCGCGAAACCAGCTCATATTCGCTGCATATTCTTCAGAGACTGTTTCCGCCAATACGCTATCGATCGGACTTAACTACCGGTATTGATCCCATGCTCCGGATTTTCGCTTCCGTCCTGTTCGTTGCATTTGTCTGCGGGCCCGCTGGCGCGGCCGACCTTGCCGTGCGCCATAAACCTGTCGATGTCTGTCTCGACGCCTCCGACCACATTCCCGACTATCTGCGGCGGCTTTTGACGCTGTATCCGCAGGGCGGCGACGCCATGAGCCAGGCGATCTACGACGCCATTCTGGGCAATCGCCGCGATGTTCCCTATGCGGTCGCGCTGGCCAATATCGCCGCCGAAGCGCAACGACCCTCGATTTTGCTCGGCATGCTGCGCGCTTTGAAAAAGCTCGAAATCGACTCGCCCGACGAATTCACCTACGCGCGCGCCGCGCTCGTGTGCGCCGATCCGACGTCGAAAGCCATCCTGGCCGCGCTCGCCGGCCAGCTTTATGCGCAGGGCGGCGCGCCCGGCGGCTGGATCATCGCCGCAGGCGGCGGGGCGGTTTCGGCAGTGCCGAGCGCGGCGCCGGCGACCACCGTCAGTCCGCCGTCCGGCTCCACGCAGTAGCATTGCGCGCGGGCGTTTTTTGCACGCGCCCCATTGCGCAAAAGACGCAACGACACAAAATGCCGCAACGGCGTTCAGTTTCTGATTCGCCTGGATGCGGCGCATGAACGATTCGGATACGTCACAAAACCGGCTGTGCGGCGATGCGCGTTGGTATGTCGTGCAAACGCTGGCGCGGCAGGAAGCGCGGGCGCGGGCGCAGCTCGAGGCGCAAGGCTTCACGCTGTTCTTTCCGCGCGTGCTGCGCACCATCCGCCACGCCCGCAAGCTGCGCACGGCGCATGTCGCGGCCTTTCCCGGTTATTTTTTCATCGCGCTCGATCTCGAACGCGATCGCTGGCGCTCGGTGAACGGCACTTTCGGCGTTTCCAGCCTCATCATGGGACACACGCATCCAACGCCGGCGCCGCGTGGCGTGGTGGAGGCGTTGCAGGCCTATGCCGATCCCGCTGGCGTGCTGCACCTCGACCGCGATCTGAACGAAGGACAGGCGGTGCGGATCAAGCACGGGCCACTGACCGACGCTGTTGGCGAACTGGTGCGACTCGACAGCGGCGGACGTGTGCGTGTGCTGCTCGAAATCATGGGCGGAAAGGTGCAAACGGAGATCGAACGGGCTAGTTTGGAAGCGGCCTGATTCGTTCGGGGGAACGTTGGGCCTCTCGCAATCCGCGACGGGCGAAACCCTGTTTCACCCGAACTGCGGTAGCGTGGCCGAAAGCTGACAATTCTCGAATCGGTTTCGTCCCCTTCCGTCCGATCCAGCGCTGCGCGGGATAATGCGCGCAGCGCGCAATCCGATTTTGTGGAAGGCGTTTTTCTGGCGCTGCTCATGGCTGCGCTCGCCTTTGCGCCGCTGTGGTTCGGCTCGCATGGGCTTGCGCCGTGGAGCGTGAATGCGCTTTTGTTTCCGGGCCTGACGGCGGCATACGAAATCACGCTGCTTGCGCGCGGGCGGGGCCATGCTTTCGGTCTGCGCCTGATCGCTGCGCCCGCCGCGCTGTCGTTGTTCGCGCTCGTATGGATCGGTCTGCAGATTGCGCCTGCGCCCGGCGCGCTCGCGCATCCGCTCTGGGGGGAGGCTGCGCGCGTGCTCAACCTGCCCTTGCAGGGCGTCGTTTCGATCGCGCCCGGCATGAGCGTGCGCGCCGCGATGCGGCTTCTGACCGATGCGAGCGTGTTCTGGCTGTCCTTGCAATTGTGTCGCACGCCGGCGCGCGCCTACCGTTTGATGGGCGCAATTGCTGCGATTGTTGTGGCGATCTCCATCTTCGCATTGCTGTCGCTGGCGCTCTGGTCGGCGGCAATACCGTTTCTGGACGGGCCTGCGCCTGGCGGCGCGCGCGGCACGTTCGGCAATCGCAATTCCTTTGCGACCTACGCCGGTCTTGGCCTTGTGACGCTTGCGGCGCTGATCGGCAGGGCGATGGAAAACCAGACGCCCGAGCGCGGCGTTGCATTCGGCTACCGGCTCAACCGCGCGCTGAGCGCGCTCGCCAGCAAGGCTCCTTTGGCCGCGACCGGTTTTGCAATTGTCGTCGCCGCCTTGTTCGGCACGGGCTCGCGCGGCGGTATTGTCGCGGCCTTCGCAGGTCTTGTGGCGATGGCGCTGCTCGTCCGGCGCCGGCGCGGCCACGCCGACCGGCTGAGCGCCGTGCTGACATGGGGCGCGGCGGGCGTCAGTCTTTTTCTGCTGGGCGATCTGTTCTTCGAGCGCATCGCACAAGCAGGATTTGGCGATCCCGGCCGCGCGGCGGTCTACCGGATCATCCTGCGTTCGATCGCCGACGCGCCATTGACCGGCTTTGGCTATGGGTCTTTCGCCGACGCATTTCGGCTTTATCGCGACCAGTCGGTATCGACCGAGGGCGTGTGGGAAATGGCGCATAATTCCTACCTTGAAGTGCTGCAGGGGCTTGGCGCGCCGGCGGGACTTGCGCTGGTTCTGGCGCTTTTGCTGCTGACGCTGGCCTGCGCGCGCGGCGCGCTGACCCGTCATCGCGACCGCGCGCCGGCCCTGGCGGCGTTTGGCGCGGGCGCGCTTGTTGCGACGCATGCGCTCGTGGATTTCAGCCTCGAGATCGAGGCTGTCGCGCTGACCTTCATGGCGCTGCTGGGCGCGGGCGTCGCGCAATCGCGCTCCTCGCGCGAGGCAACGGGCGATTAACGCTTTTATGAGAAAAGCAGGGCTCCCATGCTGAAGCCTCTCGACACGATCCGCGCCAATCTGCGTGCGGACGAAACAGCGCAAGGCGGTTTCGACATCCACGAAGCCGTCAATTTCCTGTGGCGGCAGTGGAAATTCATTCTCGGCGTCACCGCGCTGTCGATCGTTCTGGGCGCGGTGCATGTGTCGCGGCAAACGCCGATGTACACCTCCAGCACGCAATTGCTGCTCAACCCGCGCAAGGAAAAGGCGGCCGGACAGGATTCGATCCTGACAGAACCCGCGCTCGACCTGTCGATGCTCGAAAGCGAGATGGCGACGATCAAGTCGACCGCGCTGCTGCGTCGCGTCGTCGAGCGCGAACATCTCATGGAAGACCCGGAATTCGGTGGACGACCGGGCGCGCAATCTTCCGGCATAGCCGATACGATCGGCGCGCTGCTGACCGGAAAAAGCGACAAGAAAACACGCGAATCGGCGCGGCCGACGGCGGAATTCGCCAATATGTCGCCGGAAATGACCGGCACGGTGGAGGCGGTGAAAGGCGCTGTGAACGTTTCCCACGCCGGCGCGTCCTATGTGTTGAACGTCTCCTTCACGTCATCCGATCCGGCGAAAGCCGCGCGGCTCGCCAACGCCGTCACCGACGCCTATGTTGTCGACAAGCTCGACGCGCGGCTGGAAGCGGCGCAGCGCGCTTCGAGCTGGCTCAATGATCGCCTCGTCGAACTGCGCCAGCAATTGCGCGCATCCGAAGAAGCTGTCGCGCGGTTTCGCGCCGACAACAATCTCGTTCAGGCGGGCGCCGGCGCCACGCTCAATCAGGAACAGCTCGCGCAGATGAACGCGCGGCTCGTCGCGGCGCGCGCCGATACGGCCGAAAAGCGCGCGCGGCTCGAATTGCTGCAACGGCTCGAGGCAAAGGGCGGCAACGTGTCCTCCCTGCCAGATGTCATGAATTCGCCTGCAATCGCGGATTTGCGGCGGCAGGAAGTGGAAATTTCGCGGCAGGAAGCCGAGCTTGCGGCCCGCTACAACGACCGCCACCCGCAGCTCGTGAATGTGCGCGCGCAACTGGCCGACGTGCGTCGCGCCATCGGCGCTGAAGTCAAGCGCATGTCGGGCAACATCCGCAATGAATACGATCTGGCCAGGGCGCGACAGGAAGCGGTCGAAAAGACGTTGCGCGAAGTCACCGGCCAGACCGACATGGACGCTTCGAAAGCGATCACGCTGCGCGAACTGGAGCGCACGGCCGCCGTCAACAAGAGCCTTTTCGAGGATTTTCTGCAACGCGCGCGCGTGACGCAGGAGCAATCCACCTTCGAGGCGCGCGATGCGCGCGTGCTGACGCCTGCTTTGCCTGCCGGCGCGCCGTCTGCTCCGCAAAAAGGCCGGGCGATGATGGTGTCGCTTCTGATCGGCCTGGCTGGCGGGCTCGTCGGCGCCTATCTGCTCGAATTGCTGAGCGCAGGCTTCACGACGCCCAAACAGCTCGAAGACCTGCTGGACCTGCCTCTGCTCGCCTCGATCCCGAACATGGAGCCGGGCGATCTTTCCGTCGATGGCGCGCAATTGCGCCTGCCGGAATATCTGCAGGCCCGCCCGTTGTCGCGTTTCTCGGAAGCGTTCCGTTCGTTGCGGTCCTCGATCCAGATGAGCGACGTCGATCATCCTCCGAAAGTCTTGCAGATCACCTCGACCATTCCGAGCGAAGGCAAGTCGACCGTTGGCCTCACCATCGCGTCCTCTGCGGCGCAATCAGGGCAGCGCGTGCTTGTGATCGATTGCGACTTGCGCCATCCGATGACGACGCGTTTCTTCAAGGGAGAGCGCGAAGCGGGCCTGGTCGAATATCTGATGGGTTCGGTCGAACTCGACAAGGCGATCTTCTTCGACAACAGCCTGCGCTTCTGGGTTCTGCCCGCCGGCGGCAAGACGCAGAACCCGCCAGACTTGCTGTCGTCCGACCGTATGCGCGGGCTGGTGAATGGCCTCAAGCCGAAATTCGATCTCATCATCATCGATACCCCGCCGATGGGGCCGGTGATCGACCCGCTGATTGTTTCGGGCCTTGTCGACAAGGTGATCTATGTGGTGCGCTGGGCGGCGACGGCGCGCGAGATGGTGCTGCATTCCGTGCAGCGGCTTGGCGGCCACAGCAAGATCGCGGGCGTCATTTTCAATCGCGTGGTCGAAGCGAAGGCCGAGCGTTATGGCCGCTATGCCTATTCGTATCACTACGGCGGCCGTTACTATAAGAAATACTATACGCAATGAGCGCGGTTGCGATTGCGCGCGCCATGACGACGGGGAGCGTGCTTGGCCTTTGCGCGCTCGCGGCGGGGTTGGCGATCGCGCCGCTGCGGCTCGCGTTTTCATCGCGCGATCCCGTTCAGCGCGCGCTGGCGGCGCGCGCGCTGACGCAATCCTTCGCGGCGGGCGATCTTGCGCGGCGAGCGGTCGCTGTGGCTGAAAACGATCCTGTCAAGCGCGCGGCGCTCCTCGGCGCGGCGCTTTCGTCGGCGCCGGCTGCGGGCGAATTGTGGCTCGATCTCGCCGCCACGCGTCTTGCCGCAGGCGATGCGCCGGAACAGGTGATGGCGGCGCTTCGCCTTTCTGGATTGACGACGCCGAACGAAGCCAGGCTGATGGCGCAGCGCGCGAGCCTTTCCATTCCGCTCTGGGCGGTTATGCCGGACGATATGCGCCGGCGCGCTCTCGCCGATCTCGTTGGCGGCTGGACGCATGTCGACGAGCCGCACAAGGCCGCGTTGCGCGCCGCGCTTTCGTTTGCGCCGGCGGACATGCGCGCGCGCGTTCTGGCGGCGCTGCCGCAGGATGCGGCGCGGCGCGACAACATGCAGCGCAGTCTCGGTTTGCAGTAGGGCGCCGGTCATGTGCGGCATAGCAGGGGTTTTCTCGCTCGACGGTCAATCGGTCGCTGCTGCGGAACCGATCGTCGCTGCGATCAATGGTTCGCAGCGTCGGCGCGGCCCCGATGGCGAGGGGATATGGCGCGCGCCCGGCGGCGACGCCGTTTTTGGCCATCGACGTCTTGCGATCATCGATACGCGCGCGGAAGGCGCACAGCCGATGCGGGACGCCACCGGGCGCTGGACGATCGTTTTCAACGGCGAGATTTACAATTATCGCGCGTTGTGCCGCGAACTGGAAAACGCTGGCCGGCGCTTCGAAACGAAAAGCGATACGGAAGTTCTGATCAATTGCATAGCCGAATGGGGCGAGGCGGGTTTGTCCCGTCTCATCGGCATGTATGCGTTCGCGCTGTACGACGGGTTGAAGCGCGAACTCTGGCTTGCGCGCGATCCGTTCGGCGTGAAGCCGCTTTATTACGCGATCGAAAACGGGCGGTTGTGGTTTGCATCGCAGGCGCGTGCGCTCGCCCGCGCAGCGCCCGTCGATGCGAAGACCGACAACGCCGCCGCGGCCGGGTTTTTTCTCCATGGCTATGTGCCGGAGCCGTTGACATGGTGGCGCGGCGTGCGCGCGCTTTCGCCAGGGTGCAGCTGGCGATTGCGCTGTGGCGAGGCGCCTGCGCAGGCGCAAGCTTTTTTCAGCCTGTCCGCGCTGTTTGCGCAGGCAGCGCCGCAGCCGATGCAGGCGCAGGATCTGCGCGCTGTTTTGACCGAAAGCGTGCAGCGGCATTTTGTTTCCGATGTGCCTGTCGGCATTTTTCTGTCGTCCGGCGTTGATTCCATCGCCATCGCCGCTCTGGCGCGCGATGCGGCGTGCAATTTTTCGACGATTACGCTCGCTTTCGACGATTATCGCGGCGAGCGCGCCGATGAGGCGCCGCTCGCGGAAGCAGCCGCAGACGCGCTCGGCGTTCGCCATGACACGGTGCGTCTGTCGCAAGACGATTTTCTGGCCTCTATCGACGATTATTTCGATCAGATGGACCAGCCCTCGACCGATGGGCTGAATGTTTTTCTCGTCAGCCGCGCTGCTGCGCGCGCTGGCCTCAAGGTTGCTCTTTCGGGGCTTGGCGGCGACGAATTGTTTGGCGGTTATCCGTCCTTTGCCGATGCGCCGCGCATCGCTGCGCTTGGTCGCGCGATGCCGCTGCGGGCGCCTCTCGGGGCGATGGCTGGCCGTTTTGGCGCGCCGCTGGCGAGGCTTTTCGGCCTGAACCACAAGACGCCTTATCTCCTGCGCTATGCGGGCGACATAGAACGCGCCTATTTCCTGCGTCGGTGTTTGCGTGTTTTCGAGGAACTCGATGCGACGCAATGGGCCGATGGCCTCGCGCGCTTGAAGCAGGAACAAACGCCGGAGCCGCCGCCGTCGGACATCTCACCGCACGCTCAAGTCGCGTTTCTCGAAATGACGCGTTACATGCGCAATCAGCCGTTGCGCGATGCCGATTGGGCGAGCATGGCGCATTCGCTGGAATTGCGCGTGCCGTTTCTCGATGTCGCGCTGTTGCGCGCGCTCGCGCCGGCGATCATCAGCAGCGCTCCGCCGCGCAAGGCCGATCTTGCCGCCGCCGCCGGGCCGCTCGCTGTTGCAGCCTGGCAGCGCGGCAAGACGGGGTTTGCAACGCCGGTCGATCGCTGGATAGGCGGCGCCGAGCCTGGCCTCATGCCCTGGGCCGATCGCGTTGCGGCGCGGTTCGGCGTCGCGCGCACAAGGGCGGGCTAGGCGATGCGCGTCATGCTCCTCCTGAACGATGCGCTGAATGCGCGCGGCGGTATTGCCCAATTCAATCGCGATTTTGCGGGCGCGTTGCAAGGCGCCGTCGGCGCCGGCAGCCTCGCCATCCTTGCGCGCGGTTCGCGCGACGACGTCGGGCCCGCTCCGCGCGGCGTCGATTACGATCGCGGCTTTGCCGCAGGCAAAACGGGCTTTGCTGCGCGCGCTCTGGCTATGGCGGCCCGCGCGCGCGCCGACCTCGTCATCTGCGGCCATGTTCATCTGACGCCGCTGGCTTATGCGGCGGCGCGGCTGAACGGCGCAACGCTGGCGCTCGTCGCCCATGGCGTCGACGTGTGGCGGCCAACGTCGCATTCATTGGCCAATCGCCTGACGGGTTCGGTCGACTCGCTGATCAGCGTCAGCGCTTTGACCGCGGCGCGGATGCGATCGTGGATGGATCGCGCGCCCGCGCGCACAACCATTCTTCCCAATTGCGTCGATCTCGACGCGTTCACGCCTGGACCGAAACCGGCGGCGCTGGCGGCGCGATATGGACTGCGCGATTGCGAAGTGGCGCTGACAGTCGGCCGCATGTCGACGGACGAGCGTTACAAGGGTTTTGACGAGACGATGGAGGCGGTGGCGCGCCTGCGCGCAGCCGGGCGCAACCTTAAATATCTCCTGGTGGGCGATGGCTCGGATCGCGCGCGGCTGGAAGAAAAGGCGCGGGCAATGGGGCTCGATGGCGCCGTCGTTTTCGCCGGTCACGTTCCGGAATCAGAAAAGGCCGATCATTATCGTCTGGCCGATGTTTATTGCATGCCCAGTTCCGGCGAGGGGTTCGGCATCGTCGTGCTGGAAGCGCTGGCGTGCGGCGTTCCCGTCATCGCCAGCGCGATCGACGGCACGCGCGAGGCGGTCGATGGCGGGGCGCTCGGCGCGCTCGTCGAACCATCTCAATCCGCGCAAATCGATGATGCGTTGATCGATGCGCTGCAACAGCCGCGCGGTCGTCGCGCAGGCGTTTTGCGGTTCGGCGCCGCCGCTTTCAATCATCGCGTCGGTGAGTGGATTGCGCGCGAGGGCGCCGCTCGCGCACGCCAATCGTCCGGCCTTGCGCAGCGCGTGGCTCCATAGCGATGACGCAGGACGCCATCATTCTGGCGCCGGGCCGCGCGGATCGCCATTACTGGCGCGACCTTTGGCGCTATCGCGAATTGTTCTTCATTCTCGCATGGCGCGACATCGCCGTGCGCTACAAGCAGACGATCATCGGTCTCGCCTGGGCTTTCGTGCGGCCGTTTCTCACCATGGTTGTTTTCACCATTGTGTTCGGGCGGCTCGCCAACTTGCCCAGCGAAGGCGGCGCGCCCTATCCGGTGCTCGTCTTTGCAGGCATGCTGCCGTGGTTCCTGTTTTCAAGCATCCTGAGCGAAGCCTCAAACAGCCTCATCGGCAATGCATCGCTCATCAGCAAAGTCTATTTTCCGCGCCTCATCGTTCCGATTGCGAGCGCGGCGACGGCGCTGGTTGATTTTGCCGTCAATCTTTTCATTCTCGCGCTGGTGATGCTCTGGTTCGGCTACATGCCGGGCGCGCGCATCATTCTGCTGCCGTTCTTCGTCTTGTTTGCTGTCGTTGCAAGTCTGGGGCCTGCGCTCCTCATCACGGCGCTGAATGTCAAATATCGCGATTTCCGCTACATCGTGCCGTTCATCGTGCAATTTGGACTTTATGTTTCGCCGGTCGGGTTTTCGAGCGCGATCATTCCAGAGCGCTGGCGGCTGTTGTACAGCGCAAACCCGGTCGTTGGCGTGATCGACGGCTTTCGCTGGTGCATTCTGGGGGGCGACACCGCGCTTTATCCGCCGGGTTTTGCGCTCAGTCTTGTGGTGGCCGCAGCGTTGCTCTGGTTTGGCGTGCGCTATTTTCGCGCCACCGAGCGTAGTTTCGCGGATCTTGTTTGATGAACGACATCGTCATCCGCGCCGAAAAGCTGTCGAAAAAATATGTCATCGGCCATCAAAAGCCGGGCGGCTATACGGCATTGCGCGACGTTGCTGCGGGCGCGGCCCGAAACCTCGCGCGCTCGGTGCGCGACATTGCGCGGGGAAGGCCGATTGTCGCAGGCGACGAAATTGAAGACTTCTGGGCGTTGCGCGACGTCGATTTCGAAATCAGGCGCGGCGATACGGTGGCCATTGTCGGCCGCAATGGCGCCGGCAAGTCGACGCTTCTGAAGATCCTTTCGCGCATCACCGAACCCAGCGCCGGATGCGTCGTGCTCAATGGACGTGCAGCGAGTTTGCTGGAAGTGGGCACGGGCTTTCATCCGGAATTGACAGGGCGCGAGAACATTTATCTCAACGGCGCCATCCTGGGCATGAGCCGTGCGGAAATCCGGTGCAAATTCGATGAGATCGTCGATTTTGCGGGTGTCGAAAAATTTCTCGATACGCCAGTCAAACGCTATTCCAGCGGCATGTATGTGCGGCTCGCCTTTTCCGTCGCCGCGCATCTCGAGCCTGAAATTCTTATCGTCGACGAGGTGCTGGCGGTCGGCGATGCGGAATTTCAAAAGAAATGTCTTGGCAAGATGAGCGACGTGGCCGGTTCTGGCCGGACGGTTCTGTTCGTCAGCCACAATCTGGCCGCAGCCGCTGCGCTGTGCAAGCGCGGTTTTCTGCTTGCGGATGGCCGCCTTGTCGCTTCAGGCGATATTGCGTCGATCATTTCGCGCTACGCGCAGGGTGGCGAACAACAGGCCCGCCTCGAATTTCGGCCTCGCGCAGATGCGCCCTCCATGGCATCCATCACGATCGACTCGGCAGCGCTGGCGCAAGGCGATCTGATTGTGGATATCGCATACACAGCGCCGTTTCCGATTGCAGCGATCGGCGGCATTGCGTTGCAGACATCGGCCGGCGCGCGCGCCTATACGTCGAACTGCTGGATGCATGAATATGATAATCCGCTGGAAGCGCAGGCGGGTGTGCTACGTTGCGCTATTCATGGGCTGCCGATCATTCCGGATCGATACCAGCTTTCGGTCTGGCTCTGCGACCGGCATGTCGTTTACGAGACGAAAGTCGACTGCATGACAGTCGAATTTCCCGATGCGCACATGCGGCAGCATTTGCGTGGTGCGATTGAAACGGGCTGCATCGACTGGCCGGCGCGCTGGCAGGGCCGCACTGTCGATGTAGCGGCTGCGGCGCATGAATAGAGAGCGGCCAGTCGCTGTCGTGATTGCGTGTTTCAACGCCGCGCGCACACTCGGCGCGACGATAGAGAGCGCGCTGGCGCAAGGCGATTTGTGCGAAATCGTCGTGGTGGACGATGGTTCGACGGATGCGAGCCTGCAGATTGCGCGCTCCTTTGGCGAACGCGTCGCTGTCCTGGACGGGCCAAATCGCGGCGTGTCGCATGCGCGCAACCGTGGCGCCGCCGCGACGAAAGCGCCATGGCTGCTATTTCTCGATTCCGACGACTTGCTGGTCGAAGGAACGCTCGCGGCGCGCCTTGAGGTCGCGCGCGAAAGCGGCGCGAACGTCGTGATCTGCGATTGGGACGAGGCGGCCGACGACGGAGCGGGCAAATTCGGAAAATCGCAGCGCCGCACGCTGGATTGGGCTGCGTTGCGCGATAACGCCGAATGCGCAATCGCCGATCACGTTTGGGCGACGACCGCCGCAATTCTTTACGCGCGTCCCCTGTTCGAGAAAACAGGAGGATTTCGAAGTGATTTGCCTGTGATTCAGGATGCGCGCCTGCTGTTTGACGCAGCCTTCGCGGGCGCTCAGTTCGCGCATGCGCCCCATGCCGGCGCTATCTACCGCGTCTTGCCAGGTTCATTGTCGCGCCGCGATCCGGCGCGGTTTTATCGCGATATTCTTCACAATGGCGCGCAGATCGAAACGCTCTGGCGTTCGCGCGGCGCCTTGAGCGCGGCGCAAGAGCAAACACTGGCCAATATTTACAACACGGCGGCGCGGGGGCTGTTTTCCTGCGCAGACGCCGGCTATTTCGACGCAACGGCCGCGCTTGCCGCGCTGCCGCTCGCCAAACCCCTGCATATGCGTTTGGCGAACCCGCTCGCACGCGCCGTTGGTTTGCCGCGCGCACGCGCGCTGTTTCAACTCGTGGGGCGCGGATGAGCGCGCGCATCGTCATGGCGAGTGCGTGGTTTCCGCCTTACGATCTCGGCGGGACGGAAGTTTACGTCGACGGGTTGATCCGCGCCTTGCACTCAATCGGCTTTGACTGCACGGTTCTTGCGCCACGCGCAGAAGGCGCTCCCGACCAATACAGCCATGACGGCATTGTCGTCGAAACCTATCGTGTGGGGGAAAAGCTCGACGATACGGGCGTCGAAGAGTTTTCCCGTCTGCTTTCGCATCATGCGGGCGCGATATTCCACCTGCACTCCTGGACGCGTGGCTGCGGGCCCGCCCATCTTGCCAGAGCGCGCGCATTGGGGTTTGACACTGTTGTGACCGTGCACACGCCAGCAGCGCTGTGCATGCGCGGCACCATGCGCCTTTATGGCGGCGCGGCTTGCGATGGTCGAATCGATGCTGTTCGTTGCGCGGCCTGCCGGGCGCAGGCGCGCGGGGCTCCGGCGCCGATTGCGCAAATGCTGGCTCATATTCCTGAAACGCTCGCGCGCCGCGCGCGCGCATTTCCATTTGGCGCAGGCCTCGGCGTGCGGGCGTTGGCGATGGAAAAGCAGCAGGAATTGCAGAATCTGTTTTCCGATGCCGACAGGGTTGTCGCGGTTTGCCGATGGCTGGAAGCTGCGTTGCGCGAGAACGGCGCGCCCGGTGGCAAGCTGTCTGTTTCAAGGCAAGGCTTGCCGATGCGATGGCTGAATGCGCCAACTTTGGCAGAAAAGGCGCCGACCGAGGCGTTGCGGCTCGTTTTTCTCGGCCGCTTCGATGTCGTGAAAGGCGTCGATACGATTGTGATGGCCCTGCGGAGACTGCCGCACGATTGCGCGATTGATCTGACGATTCATGCTGTGGCGTCGACGGAGGAAGAGCGCGCTTTTGAAGCGCACGTGCGCGCGCTGGCGGGCGACGACGCGCGCATCGCTATCGCGCCGCCTTTACGACCGGATGAAGCTCCCGCGCGGTTGCGCGATTTCGATGCGATGGTCATTCCATCGCGCTGGATGGAAACAGGGCCTCTGACCGCGCTCGAAGCGCGCGCGAGCGGTCTCGTTATTGTTGGATCGCGCCTTGGCGGCATTGCGGAAATCGCTGATGAAAACGAGGGCGATATTCTTGTCGCGCCCGACGATGTCGCCGCATGGGCGAAGGCCATTGCCGGTCTTGCCCTGCGCAAACGGCAAGGAGCGATGCCGCATGACGTTCGCCCGGTTCGCGGCATGAACGATGTGGCGATGGACATGCGCGCGCTCTATCGGGGATTTGCGGCTTGAAATCGGTCGTCGCTTTTCCCGGCACTATGGAGCACGCTCAACAGATCGCGCTAGCATTGCATGAGCGCGGGGCGCTGGAGCGTTACGTCACGACCTTTGCTTATCGCGATGCGGGCGCGCTTGGCGCGCTGGCGCGGCATGTGCCGGCGTTGCAGGCGCAATTGGCGCGGCGAAGCCTCGATCTCGTCCCGCCCGAGCGCGTAAGCGCCTATCCTGCATGGGAAATCATTCGAACGCTTGCGCAAAAGGCGCGGGTCAGCGAGACCAATGTCGATCGCCTGTGGGACATTCTCAGCCATCGCTTCGATGCGATTGTCGCCAGAGATCATGTTCCAGAGGCCGACGCCATTCACGCCTTTGAATATACTGCGCTGGCTTCTTTCCGGCGCGCAGGAGAAACAGGCGCGCGGCGTGTTCTCCATCTTCCTGCGCTCAATAATGTCTATGCGCGCGACATATTGCAGCAGGAGCGGGCCGAATGGATCGCGCTGCGCCGTGACGATGATCGATATTTCGACGAAAAATTTTTAAGGCGGCAGGACAGACGCGATGCGGAGGCCGCGTTGGCCGACATTGTTTTCGTCAACTCCCGTCTGACAGCGCGATCGCATGCAGCTCATGGCGTCGATGAGCGCAAGATTGTCGTGGCCCCTCTTGGCGCGCCGCCGCCGGATGTTTCGGTCAATGCGCGCGACATCAACGCCCCGCTGTCTGTTCTGTGGGTGGGGGGATTCTCGCTTCAAAAGGGCGGACATTATCTGGCGCAGGCCTGGCGCATGCTCGGCGTGCGCGATCATGCAAGGCTCGATATTTTCGGGCGCGCCACGCTTGCGCCAACGCTGTTCTGCAATTCCGATCGCGTTCTGTTCCATGGCTCGGTGCCGCGCTCCTCGTTGAAGGCGATCTATCGGAGCGCGGACGTGCTCGTCTTTCCGTCTTTGGCGGATGGATTTGGCATGGTCGTGGGCGAAGCGCTTGCGTCAGGCCTCCCGGTGATCGTCAGCGATATGGCGGGCGCTGCCGATATCGTGGACCCATCGTGCGGATTTGTCATTCCCGCGCGCAGCGCGCAGGCGATTGTCGAGTCATTGCAATGGTGTCTCGACAATCGTGCAACGCTTCAGGCCATGCGTCTTTGCGCCTTGCGTGCGGCTGCGCGACGGCAGTGGGTCGATTTTCGCAGGGACATCGCAGCCAGTCTTGAATGCCCGCTGGAGCAGGGCGATGCGCACCGTCAGGGGCTGCCTTGCGCGTCTGCATCGTGACAGCCAGCCACATCGGCTCCAATCCGCGCGTAGTGAAGGAGGCCGATGCGTTGGCCGCCGCCGGTTTCGATGTTTGCGTCATCGCGCAACGGATGAGCGACGAAGTCGAGATGCGGGATCAATCCGTTTTGTCGACCGCGCGCTGGCGCTGTGTGCGCGTCGACTTGCGCGCCAAGACAAAACGCCGCGCCTATCGCATCGCGCAAATGGCCGCGTCCAAAATCTCAGACGCTTCGCCGCGATTTGCGGCCCGCGCGATTGGCGTTGGCGCGCCGCTTCTTGCAAAGGCGGCGATCAAGGAGAAGGCCGATCTCTATATTGCGCATTATCCTGCGGCGCTGCCCGGCGCCGCGGCGGCTGCGCATGCGCATCATGGGCGCTACGCCTACGATGCCGAGGATTTTCATGCGGGAGAATGGCCAGACGAGCCGAAATACGAGCGCAACCGCGCCTTGGTGCGTGCGGTTGAGGCGCGTTATTTGCCCGCCTGCGCTTATGTGACGGCGGCGGCGCCCGCCATCGCCGAGGCTTATGTACAAAGTTACAACATTTTCCCTGATGTCGTGTTGAATGTTTTTCCACTGGCGCGCGCAAGCGAACAAGCGCGGCCTGCAGGCGCGCCAGAAAATGCGCCGTCCGTCTATTGGTTTTCGCAGGTGATCGGCCCCGACCGCGGCCTGGAATGTGCGGTTCGCGCAACGGGACGCGCCAAAACGCGTCCGAAGCTTTTTTTGCGCGGTCACATCTCACGGGATTATCGCGATCGACTCCTCGAAATCGCGGCAGAATGTTCCGCGCAGGAACGCGTGCATTTTCTGCCATCCGTTGCGCCGGATATGCTCGAAAAGCTGGCGGCGGATTACGACGTTGGGCTATGTTGCGAACCGGGCAAAACGCACAACAACGACATTTTGCTCAGCAACAAGTTGTTTACCTATCTTTGCGGGGGCGTTGCGCCTGTCCTTTCGGCGACGCGCGGGCAAACGGCGTTCGCACGCGAGAATGGCCTTGGCGAATATCTCTATCCGCCAGACGACAGCGCCGCGCTTGCCGCGGTTCTGGATCGGCTTTTCGAAGAGCCGGCCGAGCTTGCGCGCGCGCGTGCGCATGCGTTGAATTTGGCGCGCCAGCGTTACAACTGGGAAGCTCAATCGCAGAAGATCATCTCATTGGCGCAAGCGGCGGTCGCTCTTCGTGGATAAAACGGCGCTCATCGTCTCGCCGTTTTTCCCACCGTCGGCTCTTGCCGGCGTTCATCGTGCGCGCCATCTTGCCAAGCATCTTCCTGCAGCGGGTTGGCGCCCTATCGTCGTTTGCGTCGATGAACGATTTCATGAGCAACGTCTGGATCTCTCTCTCGCAATGCTTGTGCCCGCTTCGGTAAAAATCGAAAAAACGCCGGCGGCTGCGATTGGATTGACCCGTCCGTTCGGACTTGGCGACATCAGTTTGCGCGCGTGGTTTCCGCTCAAGAAGGCAATAGCGGCGCAACTGAAGGCGCATCCTGGCGCAACGACGCTGATCACCGGATCGCCGTTTTATCCGATGGCGCTGGCGGGATGGATCAAGCGGCGGTTCGGCGGGCCCGTTGTGCTCGATTTTCAGGACCCCTGGCTTTCGGCATGGGGGGCTCGTTTTCCCGCGGCGAGCAAGGGTGGCGCGGTGCATAGAATCAGCGCTCTGCTGGAGCCGCGGGCGTTGCGCAATGCCGATTATGTGACATCTGTTTCGCCTGTCCACAATGCGGAAATGGCGCAGCGCTATCCCTGGTTCGATGCGCGGCGCATGGCGGCCATTCCGATTGGCTGTGATCGGGATGATTTCTCTGTCGCTCCGGGCGGCCATGGTCCGACGTTTCACGAAGATGGCCGGTTTGAATTGTCCTATGTCGGGGCCTATTGGCCCGCGGCGGAAAAGCCTGTGCGGGCTTTTCTGCGCGCGCTGAGATCATTGAAGGAAAGGCGCGCCGAACTGCCGCAGCGGTTGCGCGTGAATTTTATCGGCACCGACCCAACGCTCAACGCTGCGCAATCGCATGTTGCGGCCTTTGCAGCGCAGTACGGCGTGTCCGATTGCATTCGAGAAATGCCGGCGCGCCTGCCTTATCTGCAAGCGCTCGCGGCGATGAAAGCCAGCGACGCGTTGTTGATGATCGGGTCTGATGAAGCGCATTACACGGCCTCGAAAATTTATCCAGCGTTGATGTCCGGCCGCCCGTATCTCGCTATCTTTCATGCAGAGAGCAGCGCAACCGCAATCCTCCGCCGCGCTGGCGGCGGGCTTGTCGTCAGCTTTTCGGATGCAGACGATATCGATCTGCGCGTCGATGAAATGGCGCAGGCGCTTGAGCGCGTTGTCGACGAAGCGGCGAGCTTTGGACCTGCAGAGCCAGCCGTGTTTCGCGAATTTGAAGCCGACGCCATCGCGCGACGTTTCGCTGCGGTCTTCGATGCAGCGGCGATCAGGCGATAACATGAAGATCGCGGTCGTCGCTTCGCATCCCATCCAGTATCAAGCGCCGATTTTCCGGGCGCTTGCGGAAAGATGCGCGCTGCAGGTGTTTTTTGCCCATCGCGCAAGCCCGGCCGAGCAGGGCGCCGCAGGATTTGGCGGCGCTTTCGATTGGGATGTCGATCTGACCGAAGGTTACGACCATTCGTTTTTGCGCAACGTCGCCGCTGCGCCGAACGCCAGCCGCTTTTATGGCTGCGATACGCCTGAGATCGGCGCCAGACTGCGCGAAGGCCGCTTTTCCGCCGCGCTTGTCATGGGCTGGCATCTCAAGACCTACGTGCAGACAATTCTTTCTGCAAAAATGACCGGCTTGCCCGTTATGGTTCGTGGAGACAGTCAATTGTCGACGCCGCGTTCCGCGCTGAAGCGCGTCGTCAAGGAAGCCGCCTATCCGCCAATGCTGCGGTTTTTCGATGCCGCGCTCTATGTTGGCGCACGTTCTCGCGCATATTACGAGCATTACCGCTTTCCGGCGCAGAAGCTCTATTTCGCGCCGCATTGCGTCGACAACATGTGGTTTTCGCAGCGGGCCACGGCGGCTGCGCGCGACGAATTGCGCGCCACGCTCGGCGTGGCGGAAGAAACCACACTGTTGTTGTTCGCCGGAAAGCTGGCGCCGCGCAAACGACCGCTTGATGTCATTGAAGCCGCCGCTCGGTTGCGCCGAACCGGCGCCGCGGTGGAGGTCATGGTTGCTGGCGATGGAGAATTGCGCGACGCGCTGCAACAGGCTGCGGAGGCGACGGGCGTGCGGTTGCATATGCTTGGCTTCTGCAACCAAACGCGAATGCCGCAAGCCTATGCGGCGTGCGACATGCTCGTTCTGCCGTCGTCGGGCGAGGAGACGTGGGGCCTCGTCGTGAATGAAGCGCTCGCCAGCGGACGGCCGGTGGTTGTTTCAGACCAATGCGGCTCTGCGCCCGACCTTGCCGCGCCGCCTTGCGGTCGCATCTTCGCCGCGGGCGATTGCGATGCATTGGCGCGGGCCGTCGAATCCCTGATGGCGCATCCGCCGCAACAGACCGATCTCGTCGAGCTTATCGGGCGTTACAGTGTGAGTGAGACTGTGAACGCGATCATGCGCGCTGCCGATGCGATCGCGCGGCCAAACAGGAGCGTTGCTGCGTGATCGCGGTCGCACGCACGCGCCATTCCTCTGTCGGCGCTGTCGTCGCGCCGCTGCTCGTGGCGGGCCTTGCGCTGAGCCTTTCGGGGCCGAACTTGCTTCTCGCCATTTTTGCCGTAGTCGCATTATGCGTCGGCGTGGTGCTGCTCTGGCGACCGGCCGAGACGCCAATTCTTCTGTTTATCTTCTGCTATCAATGGATGCAGGCGAGTATCGCCGTATTTCACGCCAACTGGCTCGGGCAAGATGTGCAGAATTATTCGACGTTCGGCGGTCAGCATGAGCGCTCGATCGCCTTGTCGCTTGCAGCGCTGCTGGCGCTTGCGGTGGGCATGCGCCTTGCTGCAGGACCGTTGGATGAAGCGATCGGCCGGCGCGCGCGCGCGATCGCGCTGCATCAGCCGGTCTCCCGGTTTTTTCGCGCTTACGTGATCGCCTATGGCGTTTCCGTGCTCAGCGCCGCCGGCGCGCGCGCCATTCCCGCGCTGGCGCAACCGTTGCTCGCTGCGGCTGGCGTCAAATGGATATTCTTCATGGCGCTCGCCTACGCCGCTTTCGTGCGCGGCTCGGTGTTGAACCGTTACTTCGTCATCGCATTCGTGGTTGAATTCGTCTCGGGGTTTGGCGGTTTCTTCTCTGACTTCAAAACAGTCTTTTTCTTCACATTTTTTGCGTTCTTCATGACCGGCGCGCGCGTCAGCCCGCGCACCATCGCCATGACAACCGCCATGGCCGCGCTTGTCGTGCTGCTGGGCGTTGTCTGGACGGCGGTCAAGGTCGAATATCGCAGCTATATTTCCGGCGGCGGCACGTCGCAAAGCGTCGCGGTGGATCTCGATCGCCGGATCGACAAGCTGGCGGAACTGGTCAGCAATCTGGATGGCCCCGCCCTGGCCCGCGCGACGGACAAAATGATCCGGCGCATTTCCTATTCAGAATTGTTTGGCGTCGTTCTCAATCGCGTGCCGGAATTTACGCCTTATGAAAACGGCGCCATCACGCTGGACGCGATTTCCCGCCCCTTCATGCCGCGCGCGCTTTTTCCAGACAAGGCGATCATCGACGACACGCGACGCACCAATTTTTACACGGGCGGACTGTTTTATGTGGCGCAAGCGACGTCGATCAGCCTCGGATATATCACGGAAATGTACATAGACTTCGGGGAATATTTCATGTTCGTCGCTGTGCTGGCGATCGGATATTTCTCCGGGCGGATATTCAGATGGCTGACGCGATCGCCGCGATGCGGCCCGCTGTTCGGCATGTGTGCGGCATCGCAAACATTGCTCGCCGCCTCGTTCCTCGAAAGCAGCTTCACCAAGCTGTTCGGCGGACTGATCGCCTCTGTCCTGGTGATCTATCTCACGATCAGATATGTGTTGCCGCGCGCTTTTGCCTGGATCGCACAGGAAGCATAGGGATGCGCATCCTTCATGTCGCGCCAACCTATTTCCCGGCCGTTCGGTACGGCGGTCCGATTTATTCCACGCATGGTCTTTGCAAGGCGCTTGCCGCGCGCGGACACGATGTGCATGTGTTCACCACCAATGTCGATGGCGATGGCGTTTCTGCCGTTCCTCTGGACGCAATCGCCATGCTGGATGGGGTGAAGGTCCGCTATTTTCCAGCCGGCTTTGGCCGCAGGCTATATCGTTCGCCGCAAATGGGCGCCGCTCTCGAGAACGAAATCGCGTCATTTTCGATCGTGCATACGCATTCGGTTTTTCTCTGGCCGCCGGCTGTCGCTGCGCGCAAGGCGCGCAGAAAAGGCGTCGCCACAGTGGTTTCGCCACGCGGCATGCTGGTTGCCGATCTCATACAGGCGCGCAGCCGGGCTGTGAAAACGGCGTGGATCAACATGGTCGATCGGGCGAATGTCGAAAACGCCGATGTCGTGCATGTGACCAGTCCCGTTGAACGGCGGGAGATCGAGAATCTGGGCCTGACAACGCGGGCTTTTGCAACGATTCCCAATGGCATCGATTTGCCGGCCGAAAAGCAGCGCGTGGCCCATGCTGCGCCATTCGTTTTATGTCTGGGCCGGCTCAACTGGAAGAAGGGGCTCGATCGATTGATTCTGGCCATGCGCAATGTTCCACAAGCGCGTTTGGTGATCGCCGGGAACGACGAAGAAAACTATACGGCGCAATTACGCGCGATCGCAGAGGCCGCGCGCGTGTTGGATCGTGTTCAATTCGTCGGGCATGTCGAGGGCGAGTCGAAATTTCAGCTGATGCGCGATTGCGCCGTCTTTGCGCTTGCCTCGCGATCGGAAAATTTCGGCAATGTTGCGCTGGAGGCGATGGCTTGCGGGGCGCCGCTCGTTTTGACGCCTGAAGTCGGTTTCGCTGCAGAAGCGGAACAGGCTGGCGCGGCGGTTGTCGTGGCGGGCGATCCCGAGCCTTTCGGCGTGGCGATCGCGCGCGTTCTGGCGAGCCCGGGCATGCGCGAACGCATGCGTACAGCAGGAATGGCTGCCGCGCGTTCCTATTCCTGGGCTGATATCGCGGCGCGCATGGAGCGTGTTTATGAAAGCGTTGC
>JAGWTA010000009.1 GCA_028869185.1 Hyphomicrobiales bacterium | reverse complement strand
GCCGCCGCCGCCTTGCCGAAATTGGCGTAGTCGGCAACGGCCACAATGTAATGCAGGTCGCGGAGGTTCATCTCGAGTGATAGGTTTAGACGATTGTCATTTTTGAAACAATCGATTTCACCTATCGGAACGGATTGCCTATTGTCGCGTTAGAACCCGAAGCGTCGAACAAGGTTTCTTTTGGAGGATGATAATGGACAACAAGGCTGCATCGCATGGGAAATGCCCGATCATGCACGGCGCGCATACGGAAGCAGGCTCGTCCAACACCGATTGGTGGCCCAAGGCGCTCAATCTCGACATTTTGCATCAGCACGATTCAAAAACCAATCCGATGGACAAGGGCTTCAACTACCGCGATGCAGTGAAGACACTCGATTTCGCAGCGGTGAAAGCGGACATGCGCGCCCTGATGACGCAGAGCCAGGAATGGTGGCCTGCTGATTGGGGCAGCTATGTCGGATTGATGATCCGCCTCTCGTGGCATGCAGCCGGCACGTATCGCGTCGCTGACGGACGCGGCGGCGCGGGCAGGGGCAACCAGCGCTTTGCCCCGATCAATTCGTGGCCGGACAATGTGAGCCTCGACAAGGCGCGACGTCTGTTGTGGCCGATCAAGAAGAAATACGGCAACAAGCTGAGCTGGGCCGATCTCATCGCGCTCGCCGGCACCGCCGCTTATGAAGCGGCCGGACTGAAGACGTTCGGTTTCGGCTTCGGACGCGCCGATATCTGGCATCCCGAAACGGATACATACTGGGGCGCCGAGCGCGAATGGCTCGCGCCGAGCGAAAACCGCTACGGCGACGTCAATCAGCCCTCGACGATGGAAAACCCGCTCGCGGCGGTTCAGATGGGCCTCATCTACGTCAATCCGGAAGGCGTCGACGGCCATCCCGATCCCATGAAAACGGCTGCGCAGGTTCGCGAGACATTCAAGCGCATGGCGATGGACGACGAGGAAACGGTCGCGCTGACCGCCGGCGGCCATACGATCGGCAAATGCCACGGCAACGGCGACGCCAAGAAGCTCGGCCCCGCGCCGGAAGGCGCCCCCCTCGATGAGCAGGGCATGGGTTGGCATAATCCGACCGGAACCGGCAAAGGCCGCGACGCCGTCACGTCGGGTCTCGAAGGCGCATGGACGACGCATCCGACGCAATGGGACAACGGCTATTTCAAGATGCTGTTCGGCTATGAGTGGGAACAGCGCAAGAGCCCGGCTGGCGCGCATCAATGGGAGCCGATCGGGATCAAGGAAGAGGACATGCCGGTCGATGTCGAGGATCCGTCGATCCGCCGCATGCCCATGATGACCGACGCGGACATGGCGATGCGCGTCGATCCCGCCTATCGCGCCATCAGCGAGCGCTTCATGAAGGACCAGGAGGCCTTCTCCAACGCTTTTGCGCGCGCATGGTTCAAGCTCACGCACCGCGACATGGGCCCCAAGGATCGCTATGTCGGGCCCGACGTTCCGAAAGAAGATTTGATCTGGCAGGATCCGGTGCCTAAAGGCTCCACGACCTATGATGTGAAGGACGCCAAGGCGCGCATTCTCGCGAGCGGACTTTCCGTCGCCGATCTCGTTTCAACGGCCTGGGATAGCGCACGCACATTCCGCGGTTCCGACAAACGCGGCGGCGCCAATGGCGCACGTATCCGCCTTGCCCCGCAGAAGGACTGGCAGGGCAACGAGCCCGCCAGGCTGGCGCGCGTGCTGCAGGTTCTCGAACCCATCGCAAAGGCGACGGGCGCGAGCATCGCCGATATCATCGTGCTTGCGGGCGGCGTCGGCGTCGAAAAGGCGGCCAAGGCCGCTGGCTTCGATGTCGAAGTGCCGTTTGCGCCCGGACGCGGCGACGCCACGCAGGCGATGACGGACATCGAATCCTTCGAGCCGCTTGAACCGCTGCACGATGGCTACCGCAATTGGGTGAAGAAAGATTATGTCGTGGCGCCCGAGGAAATGCTGCTCGACCGCACGCAACTCATGGGCCTCACGGCAATCGAGATGACGGTTCTGATCGGCGGCATGCGCGCGCTCGGCGCCAATTACGGCGGCTCGAAGCACGGCGTCTTCACCGACAGGGAAGGGACTCTGACGAATGATTTCTTCGTCAATCTCACCGACATGAAATATTCATGGAAACCGACGAAAGACGGTTTGTTCGAAATTCAGGACCGCAAGACCGGCAAGACGCGCTGGACCGCGACGCGCGTCGATCTGGTCTTCGGCTCGAACTCCATTCTGCGCGCTTATGCGGAAGTCTATGCGCAGGACGACAACCAGCAGAAGTTCGTGCGCGATTTCGTCGCAGCCTGGGTCAAGGTCATGAACGCCGACCGTTTCGACCTGCACAGCTGAAAGTCAGAGCTTGGGGATATGCGATCGGGGCGGCCTTTGGGCCGCCCCGATTGTTTTCGCGCAGCGCCGTGGCTATAAGCGCCGCGCTATCCCTTTTGAGAGAGACCGCCTCCCCATGACGATGCAACGCACCTTTTCCATCATCAAGCCCGACGCGACGCGCCGCAATCTCACGGGCGCCATCAACGCCAAGATCGAAGCAGCGGGCCTGCGCATTGTCGCTCAGAAGCGTGTGCACATGACGCGCCAGCAGGCCGAGACGTTTTACGCCGTCCACAAGGAACGCCCCTTCTTCGGCGAGCTGGTCGAACAGATGTCGGCGGCGCCGGTCGTGGTGCAGGTGCTGCAAGGCGACAACGCCATCGCGCGCTACCGCGACGTGATGGGCGCAACCAATCCCGCCAACGCGGCGGCCGGCACGATCCGCAAGGAGTTTGCGCTCAACATGGGCGAGAACTCGGTGCACGGGTCCGACGCGCCCGAAACCGCCGCGATTGAAATCGCGCAATGGTTCGCCGGCAACGAAATCGTCGGCTGAAATGCAAGCGATGCGCCGGGCCAACGGTCCGGCGCATGACTTCCGACACATGCATTTGACATAGGCTCGCGAAAATCTGCTCCCAGCCCTCGCAGGGGCGTTTGAAGGAGCACGTCATGCCTTTGTCCAAGAAACTGGCCGCCGAATTTCTCGGCACTTTCTGGCTGACCTTCGGCGGCTGCGGGAGCGCCGTTCTGGCGGCCGCATTCCCCAACAATCTCGGCATTGGCTTTGCTGGCGTTGCGCTTGCTTTCGGTCTGACGGTGCTCACGGGCGCTTATGCGTTCGGCCCCATTTCGGGCGGCCATTTCAATCCGGCCGTGTCGGCCGGCCTTGCCGCCGCCGGGCGTTTTTCCTGGGGCGAATTCATTCCTTACGTCATCGCTCAGGTCATCGGCGCTATCGTCGCCTCGGCCGTCCTTTATGTGATCGCGACCGGCAAGGCGGATGCCGCCATCGGCGGCTTCGCCACCAACGGCTACGATGCCGCTTCGCCGGGCAAATACAGCATGATGTCGGCCTTTATCACCGAAGTGGTGCTGACGGCTGTGTTCCTGCTTGTCATTCTCGGGACGACCGAGAAGCGCGCGGCGGTCGGTTTTGCCGGCCTCAGCATCGGCCTGTGCCTGACCCTGATCCATCTGATCTCGATCCCTGTCGACAACACATCCGTCAATCCGGCGCGCTCGACCGGCCCGGCGTTGTTCGTCGGGGGCGTGGCGTTGAAACAATTGTGGCTGTTCTGGGTCGCGCCAATCATCGGCGGCGTTATCGGCGGATTCGCCCACAACGCGCTGTTCTCGTCGGACAATTGAGGGCGTGACAGGCCGGAGCGCATGGCGCTCCGGCTTTATTCGCGAAAAATCCAGTCAGATGCGCGCGCCATGCCTTCCGGGCCTATCGCGCGCATCGCCGTTTCGCGCGCGAAGGCGGCGGGGCCGCCCAGATGATACACGCGCCCTTGCATGCGCGAGGCGCGCTGGATGCGCGTCGCGCGCGCAATGCGCCGCGCCTCATAGGCTTCGAGCGCCTTGCCGACATCGCCGGGATGTTGCGCAAAACCGGCGCCCAGCGCATCGGCGTCTTCGATGGCCTGCGCCGCGCCCTGCGCCAGAAAGGGCGCCATGGCGTGCGCGGCGTCGCCCAGCAAGGCAACGGGGCCGCGGCTCCATCGCGTCAGCGCGCGGCGCACGAACAACGGCCAGCGCCGCCATTGCGGCGCAGCGGCGATCAGGTCGCGCGCAGCCTTGTCCCAGCCATCGTAACGGCTGATCAAGATATGGGCCTCGCCTTCGCTCGACCAGAAATCCTGCCCCTGACGTTCGCTCCATGGTTCGGGAATAATGGCGACCACATTGATGACGCTGCCGCCGCGCAGCGGATAGTGCACCAGGTGAGCGCCCGACCCCAGCCACAGCGCTCCGCGCGGCGCGCGAAAACGCGCCTCTACGGCATCCGCAGCGATCAGCGTGCGCCACGCCGTCAGCCCGGAAAAGCGCGGCGTGTCGCCGTCGATCAGGCCAAGCCCTTCGCGGACGCGCGAGCGCACGCCGTCGGCGCCGATCAGCGCCACACCGGCGACCGTCTCTCCGCTGTCGAGATGGACGACGACGCCGTCGTCGGCGGCTTTCCAGCCGTCGAGCGCGCTTGCAAGCCGCAATTCGATCGCAGGATGACGCGCAACGGCCGCGGCCAAAGCATTGAGCAAATCGGCACGGTGAGCGACGAGATAGGGCGCACCCCAACGGCTCAGCGCCTCGCCGACGGGAATTTCCGCCAGTTTGGCCCCGTCGCGGCCACGCCGGATTTCGACGACCTCTGGCGCCGTCGCCTTGCCCGCCAGCGCATCGAGCGCATCCCATTTGGCGAGCCGCCGGGTGGCGTTTGGCGACAATTGCAAGCCGGCGCCCACCTCCTGCAGGCGCGGCGCGCGCTCGACCACGACGACTCGCTTGCCGGCTTTCGCCAGCGCCACAGCCGCCGCCAGGCCGCCGACGCCTGCGCCTGCGACGATGACCGGCTTGTCCGTCATGGCGTCAGATCAGGCGGCGGGACGATATTCGCATTCGGCCGGATCGGAGTGGCCGTGCAGCGACGCGTCATAGACGTAAAGCGTTGAGCAGTAAGGGCAAATCTTCTCGTTCGCCGACCCCATGTCGAGGAAGACATGCGGATGGTCGAAAGGCGGCAGCGCGCCGACGCACATGAATTCCCGTGCGCCGACGCGAATACGCGCCAGGCCCGGCTGATTGTGAAAATGCGGCGTTGTTTCGTTAGACATGTCAGCGCCCTTGAATTTCGGCGCACCATAAGGACAGCGGCGGCGCCCGGCAAGGCCTGTTGCAACCCGCCATGGGAGGGTAAAAGGCCGCCATGCCCACGTTTCAATCCGACGGTCTCGAGCTTTTCTATATCGACGAGGCCCCGACCGGCGCCGACCGTGACGAGCCGATCATTCTCATTCACGGTTTCGCCTCCACGCACGCCGTCAACTGGGTATTCCCGATGTGGGTGAAGACGCTGACCGCCGACGGGCGTCGCGTCGTCGCCTTCGACCATCGCGGCCATGGCCGCTCGGCGAAACTCTACGATCCCGCGCTCTATCACACCGAGAAAATGGCGCAGGATGCGCTGCGCCTGCTCGACCATCTGGGGATCGGGCGCGCTGACGTCATGGGTTATTCGATGGGCGCGCGCGTCTCGGCGCGCCTCACGTTCGACCATCCCGACCGCATCCGCTCCCTGATCCTTGGCGGGCTCGGCTATCATCTGGTTGACGGCGTCGGGCTGCCGCTTGGCATCGCCGATGCAATGGAGACCGACCGGCCCGACCTTCTGGCCGACCCGCAGCAGAAGACGTTTCGCGCATTTGCGGATGCGACGAAAAGCGACCTGCGCGCGCTTGCCGCCTGCATCCGCGGTTCGCGGCAAGTGCTGGAAATCGAAGAGGTCGCAGCAATCCGTACGCCGACGCTCATCTGCATCGGCACGCAGGACGATGTTGCCGGCGACGGGCGCAAGCTTGCGGCGGCGATGGGCGCCGCGCGCGCAGTCGACATTCCCGGCCGCGATCACAACAAGGCTGTCGGCGACAAGGTCTACAAAAGCGCTGTTCTGGAATTTCTGCGCGAGCGGCCCTGATCAGGCGCGCAGCCACACCTTGTTGTCGTGAAAAGCCGCGCCGCCGAAAGGCGCCGTCGCGTCGTCGCCCGTCAGGACATTCACGCCTTGCCCATCGAGAAAGGCGCTGTTGGGCCATATCCCCTCGGCGACCAGCACGCCGGGCCGCACGCCATCGAACAGCCGCGCGTGCAGGCGAACGCTGCCGCGCGCATTGCCGAGCGTGACGATGGCGCCGTCCGCCACGCCGGCTTTTCGCGCATCGTCGGGATGGATCATCACGGTCGGGCGCGCTTCCTTCGTACGCGACGTCGGCGTTTCGGTGAAGGACGAGTTGAGAAAATTTCGCGCCGGGCTCGTCGCCAGACGGAATGGATGCGCCGCGTCGGCTTCTTCCGTCGCCGTCCAGTGATCGGGCAGGGATGGCATGTCGCGCCAGGGGCCCTTCATGCCGATATTGGCGAAAGGCGTGCTCCGCCAGTCCGCCCTGAACCTGAATTTGCCGTCGGGCCAGGCGAAGCCATTGCGGTAATGCGCTTCCTCGAAGGGCGGCTGCACGTCGCGCCATGTCTGCGTTTCGATCGTCGCAAGGCCGCCCCAGCCGGAATCGCGCAATGTTTCGTCGATGAGTTGCTGCGCGCTCATGGCGAAACCGCGATGGCGCGCGCCGACGCGCTGCGCAAGCGCGCAGATCACATCGTGGTTCGAGCGGCATTCGCCGGGCGCATCGACGAGTTTTGGACCATAACCGATATATTGATGGCCACCGCCCGTATAGAAATCGTCGTGCTCCAGAAACATGGTCGCGGGCAGCACGATATCCGCGAGCTTGGCGGTGTCGGTCATGAATTGCTCATGCACCGCGACAAAGAGGTCGTCGCGCAGGAAACCCCGCCGCACCTTGTTCTGATGCGGCGCAACGCATGCAGGGTTTGTGTTCTGGATCAACATCGCCGTCACCGGCGGCCCACCGCACAAGGCCTCGCTTTCGCCGGTCAACACGGCGCCGATGCGCGATTGATCGAGCACGCGCACCGCCGGATCGATTGCGTCGCGTCCTTCCACCAGCGTCTGGTCGAGATGGAAGATGGCGCCATTGTTGTGAAACGCGCCGCCGCCTTCATGCGCCCAGGCGCCCGTGACCGTGGCGATGCAGGCTGCCGCATGCATGTTCGTCGCGCCGTTGCGGCTGCGCGAGAACCCGTAGCCGAGCCGGAAGAAGCTACGCTTTCGCTCGCCCACGAGCCGCGCCATCTCCTCGATTTCCGCAACGGAAAGACCGGTGATCGCCGCCGCCCATTCCGGCGTGCGGCTTTGCAGATGACGTTCCAGCTCCTGCGGCGCATCGGCGTAGCGCGCCATGAAGGCGCGATCGGCGTAACCCTCGCGAAACAACACATGCATCACCGCGCAGGCGAGGGCGCCGTCTGTTCCCGGCCGCACCATCATCGCAAGATCGGCCTGCTCCATGGTCGCGTTGCGATAGACATCGATGACGATGATTTTCGCGTCGCGCTCCTTGCGCGCGCGCATGGCGTGCGTCATCACGTTGACTTGCGTCGCGACCGCATTCGTTCCCCAGATGACGATGCAATCCGACTGCGCCATTTCGCGCGGATCCGGTCCGCTCATGCGGCCCGTTGCGGCGATGAACCCCGGCCATGCGAGATTGACGCAGATCGTCGAATAAAAGCGCGAATATTTCTTGGCGTGCGTCAAACGGTTGACGCCATCGCGCATCACGCGGCCCATCGTGCCCGCATAATAATACGGCCAGATGCTTTCCGCGCCGTAGCGCCGCTCGTCGCTATTGAACCGCTCTGCAATTTCGTCGAGCGCCTGATCCCACGAGATGCGCGTAAATTGGCCGGAACCCTTCGGGCCTTTGCGCTTGAGCGGGTGGAGCAAGCGGTCCGGATGATGGATGCGCTCGGCATAGCGCGCTACTTTCGCGCAGACGACGCCCGCCGTATAGCTCTGCTCTTTCGATCCACGCACCCGTCCGATGTGCACGCCGTCGATGACTTCGACATCGAGCGCGCAGACCGACGGACAGTCATGCGGACAGGTTGACTGTTTGACGACGACGCTCATGCGCTCTTTAACCAGCGGCGCGGATCGGCGCCGCCGTTCTCCGACGTCTTGCCCAGCGCCTGCACGAGATCGGCCATCGAGGCGAGGTTGTGAATGGGTCGAAATTCGTCGACATGCCGCAACATGGCGCGCACGCCCGACGCCTTGGCGGAAAATTCCGAATAGCGTAGCAGCGGATTGACCCAGATCAGCCGGCGGCAGGATTTGTGCAGCCGATCCATTTCCGTCTCGAGCTGATCGAGATGGTCGCGCTCCAGTCCATCGGTGAACAGGATGCAGATGGCGCCCTGGCCGAGAACGCGCCGCGACCAGTCCCTGTTGAATGCGTGCAGCGAGGCGCCAATGCGCGTGCCGCCTGACCAGTCCTGCACGGCGGTGGAACATTCCGCCAGCGCTTCGTCCACATCCTTGTGCCGCAATGCGCGTGTGATGTTGGTAAGACGCGTGCCGAACAGGAACGTATGCACGCGTCGACGCTGATCGGTGAGCGTGTGGAGAAAGTGCAGAAAGATGCGGGTGTAATCGCTCATCGAACCCGATATGTCGCAGATCGCGACGATCGGCGCATGCCGCTCTGCGCGGGCGCGGAAGGCGAGCTCCACCCCATGCCCGCCCGCGCGCAAGGACGCGCGGAATGTCGCGCGGGGATCGATGCGCTGGCCGCGCGGATCGGGCCGCCAGCGCCGCATTTCGATTTTGTCCTGCGGAAGCCGCAGGCGCGCGATGGCTTCGCGCGCACGCGCAATTTCCGCCGCGCTCATTTGTGCGAAATCCTTGGTCTGCAGAATTTCGCTCTGCGACATGGTGAAGCGCGCATCCATCTCCACCTGCTCGCGCGGCTTTTCCTGCGGCCGGTTTTTATAGAAGGCGTCGGCGACGCGCGCGGCGCCCGCATCGGGCTTTTTGGGCTCGGAATGGTCGACCGCTTGCGGCGACATCATCGCGATCATCTTTTCGATATAGCCGCGCTTGCGCCAGAACAGCCCGAACGCCTGATCGAAGATGATGGTGTGTTCATGCTTCTTGACGAAGATCGCATGCAGCGTTGCGTAAAAATCCGCGCGCGCGCCGATTTCAGCAGCTTCCACGGCGTCGAGCGCGTCAATGACGGCGGCCGGTCCGACCGGCAATCCCGCCTCGCGCAATGCGCGCGCGAAATAGACGATGTTTTCGGCCAGCTTGCCCGCAGATTTCGGCGCCGAGGCGGAAAACGGATTGGTCGCTCGGTCCGTTTGCATGCATCCTTCCTTGCAGCGGTCGCCTCAGGCGTCCACTTCGGCTCTCACCTCGTTGACGAGTTCGGTCGCTTTGGCGCCCTGTATCTTGGCGATGTCGTCCTGATATTTCAGAAGCACGCCGAGCGTGTCGGACACCACAGCAGGATCGAGCGCCACGGCGTCGAGTTCGGTGAGCGCCGCCGCCCAGTCCAGCGTTTCGGCGACGCCGGGCGATTTGAACAGATCGAGCTTGCGCAACTTCTGCACGAACAGCACGAGCGCCTGCGTCAGCTTTTGCGGCGCTTCGGGCGCGCGCGCCCGCACGATTTCCATCTCCCGCTTTGCGTCAGGATAATCGACCCAATGATAGAGGCAGCGCCGCTTGAGCGCATCGTGAATCTCGCGCGTCCTGTTGGACGTGATGATGACGATAGGGGGCTTGTCGGCCTTCACCGTGCCGAGTTCTGGAATGGTGATCTGGAAGTCGGACAGGATCTCGAGAAGAAACGCCTCGAACGCCTCGTCCGTGCGGTCGAGTTCGTCGATGAGCAGGACGGGCGGGCCGTCGGCGCTCGGCTCCAGCGCCTGCAACAGCGGCCGCTCGATCAGATAGCGCCGCGAGAACACGCCGCTCTCGATCTGGTCGCGGTCGCGGTCGCCTGCCGCCTCGGCCAGTCTGATCGCCATCATCTGGCCCGCGTAATTCCATTCGTAGACAGCAGCGGCGCTGTCGAGGCCCTCGTAACATTGCAGGCGGATCAGCTTGCGCCCCAGCGTCGACGCCAGAACCTTGGCGATCTCCGTCTTGCCGACGCCGGCCTCGCCCTCCAGAAACAGCGGCCGGCCCAGCCGCAGCGCCAGAAAGAGCACGGTCGCCAGCGAACGGTCCGCGACATAATCGGCGTTCCGCAACAGCGTCAGCGTGTCGTCGATCGAGCGCGGCAGGATATTTCTCTCGCCTTCGGTCATGCGTTTCCTCGCGTTGCTTGCCGCCATTATAGGCATTTGGGCGCGCTCGTGCAGGGGACTTTTGTACACAGCGAAAAGGGGCTTGCAGCGGGCGAAGGCCGCGCTAGTCTGCGCCGCGCAAATCATGTGGAGCAGGGGCGATGGCGGACGTCAAAATTGGCGATGAAACGTTTCATGTCGTGGTCGAAGGGCCGAAGGACGCGCCGGCCCTGCTGATTTCAAATTCGCTCGGCTCCTCGGTGGCCATGTGGGATCTGCAGGCGCCCGCGCTTGCCGAGCATTTTCGCGTGGTGCGATATGACGCGCGCGGCCATGGCGAGAGCGCTGCGCCCGAAGGTCCGTACTCGATCGACCGTCTCGGCGCCGATGCGCTGGCGATCCTGGACGCGCTGGAAATCGAAAAGGCCCATTTCATGGGGCTGTCCAAGGGTGGGGCGGTCGGCCAGTGGCTGCTCGTCAACGCCCCGGAGCGGATCGAGCGTGCGGTTCTGGCCAATACGGCGGCGCAGTTCGGCTCGGCCGACGTGTGGAACGAGCGCCAGCGCATTGTGCGCGAGCAGGGTCTGGAAGGCATGGCGCCGGCCGTGATCGACCGTTGGTTCACGCAGGATTTCCAGAACAGCGAACCCGAGAAAGTCGCGAAAATTCGCGAGGCGCTTCTGGCGACGCCGCAACATGGCTATCTCGGGTCCATCGCGGCGCTGCGCGATCTCGACCTGCGCGAGGCTATCCGCGCCGTGAAGGCGCCGGTCCTGGTCATCGTCGGCAAACATGATCCGGCGACCCCGCCGGAGGCCGGTCGTCTGATCGCCGCCACCATTCCGGGCGCAAAGCTGGTCGAACTCGAGGCCTCGCACATGTCGGCGATCGAGGCGGCCGAGGATTTCACGGCGGCCGTCCTCGACTTTTTGCTGGCGCCCGCCGCGCGCAAGGTTCCCAAAGGCCCGTTCCCGCGCCGCCGCGGCCAGAAGGCCGCCAAAAAGGCGCGGGCCGCCAAGGGCCGCCCGGCGCCGCGCGCCGTTGTGAAGAAAGCCGCCAAAAAGACAGCCCGAAAAGCCGCGAAAAAAGCCAGAAAAGCGGCCGCGAAACCGCCGAAAAAGACAGCCGGCCCGACAAAGGCGGCGCGCAAGGCCGTCGCGAAAAAGTCGGCGAAAAAGGCTGCAGTGAAAAAGGCGGCCAGAAAGGCGCCCGCGAAAAGGGCAAAGAAGGCTGCGCCTAAAAAGGCGGCGAAGAAAACCGTTGCGAGGAAGGCCCGCAAGCCCGCGCGGAAAAGGTGACGACCCGTTAACGGCGCGACGCGAAAAAACGCGCTGCGCCGCTTTTCCTAAAATTTGAACGAAAAGCTTGGCCGCGCGGCAGGCGCGCGCATGGCAGACTGCTGTCTTCTCATGGAAGGGGGGCTTTCATGCTGGGCAGATCCATTTCTTTCGCGCTTGCCATTTTTTTCGCGTCGCCGGTCGCAGCCGGCGAGCGCATTCATCTCAACGCCGGCGCGCTTGCCGCATTGGTCGAAGTCAACGCGCAGGCGCGCCGCGTCTCGCCTGCATGCGCCTGTTCTCAAAATCTCGCGCTGCGCCAGCGCAGTCTGCTGGTTGCGCGTGGCGTCCCGGCCGCAGCCATGCGCACACAAATGCAGCAGGGCCGCATGATCCTGATCGTCCGCACCGACAAGGGCGATCTGGCGATGACGGAAAAAATGGGGCCGGCGAATGCATCGCCGGCCCGTTATCGCATGCAAGCCGCGCCAAAAGCGCTGGCGAGGCGCTGAGGCGTCACGCTTTCGCGCGCAGCGCCTGATCGAGATCAGCGATAATATCGGCCGCATCCTCGATGCCGACCGAAATGCGCACCACGTCCGGCCCTGCGCCCGCAATGGTCTTCTGCGCGTCGTTCAACTGGCGATGCGTGGTCGAGGCGGGGTGGATCACCAGCGAGCGCGTGTCGCCCACATTGGCGAGATGCGAAAAGAGCTTCAGGTTTTTGACCAGCGCTAGCCCTGCGTCATAGCCGCCCTTGAGTCCGAAGGTGAAAACCGCGCCGGCGCCCTTTGGCGCGTATTTCTGCGCGCGCGCGTGATATTTGTCGTTGGGCAGGCCGGGATAGGAAACCCAGGCGACCGACGGATGTCTGGCCAGAAACTCCGCCACCGCCTGCGCGTTTTTGGAGTGTTTCTCCATGCGCAGCGGCAGCGTCTCGATGCCGTTGAGAATGAGAAAGGCGTTGAAGGGCGAGATCGCTGGCCCAAGGTCGCGCAGACCCAGAACGCGCAAGGCGATGGCGAAAGCGAAATTGCCGAAGGTTTCGCCCAGCACCATGCCGTTATATTCGGGCCGCGGTTCGGACAGCATCGGATAACGCTTGTCCGCCAGCCAGTCGAACGTGCCGCCGTCGACAACAAGGCCGCCGATGGAATTGCCATGGCCGCCAAGGAATTTGGTGGCCGAATGCACGACAATGTCGGCGCCATGTTCGAACGGTCGGATGAGATAGGGCGTCGCCAGCGTATTGTCGACGATGAGCGGAATGCGATGCTTCCTGGCGATTTTCGAAATGCCTTCGATATCGCAGATCACGCCGCCGGGATTGGCGATGGATTCGATGAAGATCGCCTTGGTCTTCGGTCCGATGGCCGCCTCGATCGCCGCCAGATCGTCCGGGTCCACCCACTTCGGCGTCCAGCCGAAATTCTTGTAGCTGTGATTGAACTGATTGATCGAGCCGCCGTAGAGCTTGGTGGAGGCGATGAAGTCGTCGCCTGGCTGCAGCAGCGCATGGAACGTCAGAAATTCCGCCGCATGGCCCGAGGCGACAGCCAACGCCGCAGTGCCGCCTTCCAGCGCCGCCACGCGTTCCTCCAGAACCGCCGTGGTCGGGTTGGTGATGCGGGTGTAGATGTTGCCGAAAGCCTGCAGTCCGAACAGCGATGCGGCGTGATCGACGTCGTCGAACACGAAGGACGTCGTCTGATAGATCGGCGTCGCCCGCGCGCCCGTTGCCGGATCTGGCTTGGCGCCTGCGTGAATCGCGATCGTCGAAAAGCCGGGAATATGGTCGGTCATGGCGGTTTTCCGTTTCCTGTTTGCAGTCTTGTTCTTTAAAGCGGTCTACGTGTTCTATATAACGAACGGCTCGCCATCGCAAGTTCACATTTTCTGGCGGCCCTTTGCGAGCTCCTCGGGGTTGAGAATGGCGTCGAGTTCTGACGAACTCATGAGGCCCATTTCGGTGACGACCTGCCGGACCGTCTTGTGCTCGCGATGGGCCGCCAACGCCACCTCGGTCGCCCGCGCGTAGCCGATTTTCGGATTGAGCGCGGTGACGAGGGCAAGCGAATTTTCGACGATTTCGCGCAGCCGCGTCTCGTTGGCGCGGATGCCCACAACGCATTTGTCGGCCAGCACGAGACAGGCCTGTCGCATTTGCGTCAGAGAACGAAACAGGCTGTGCGCAATGATCGGCTCGAACGCGTTGAGCTGCAACTGACCGGCTTCCGCGGCAAAACTCACCGTCACATCCTGTCCGATGACGGCGAAAGCGACTTGATTGACCACTTCGGGAATGACGGGATTGACCTTGCCCGGCATGATGGAGGAGCCGGCCTGCACCGGCGGCAGCTCGATTTCGCCAAGGCCGCCGCGTGGGCCGGACGACAGCAGGCGCAAGTCGTTGCAGATTTTCGAAAGCTTGACGGCGACGCGCTTCAGCACGCCCGACAATTGCACGAAGGCGCCCGCGTCCTGCGTCGCCTCGACAAGATCATGCGCCGTTTTGAGCGGCAGCCCCGTCAACGCCGCAAGATGCGCGCGCACGGCGTTCGTGTAGCCGGGAACCGCGTTGATGCCCGTGCCGATGGCCGTCGCGCCCAGATTGATTTCATGCAGCAGGGTGGAAGCTTCGCGCAGGCGTTCGATATCTTCGCCCAGCATTATCTCGTAGGTGCGAAACTCCTGGCCGAGCGTCATCGGCACGGCATCCTGCAATTGCGTGCGGCCGATCTTCACGAGATTGTCGAATTCCACGGCCTTGGCGCCGAATGCCGCGCGCAGGATTTCCATCGCATCGCAAAGGGACGCGATCTGCCGGATCAGGGCGAGCTTGATCGCCGTCGGATAGACGTCGTTGGTGCTCTGGCAAAGGTTCACGTGCTCGTTGGGATGCAGGGTTTTGTAATCGCCCTTTTCCTTGCCCATCAATTCGAGGGCGCGATTGGCGATCACCTCGTTGGCGTTCATGTTGGAGGATGTCCCGGCGCCGCCCTGAATGACGTCCACCACAAACTGGTCGATGAGCGCGCCGCCGCGAATGTCGGCGCATGCTTTCACGATCGCATCGGCGCGCACGGCATCCAAAGCGCCGAGCGATTTGTTGGCGAGCGCCGCCGCCTGCTTGATCGTCGCCAGCGCCGCGACGAGATCGGGGTATTGTCCGATGGTGACGCCCGTGATGGGGAAATTCTCGACCGCGCGCGCGGTGTGGACGCCCCAATAGACATTGGCGGGAATGTCCTTGTCGCCAAGCAGATCATGTTCGCGCCGCGTTCGCATCGTCTGGCCCTCCCGCCTGGCGATCTTAGGAGCAAATTCGCGGCGCTGGCGAGGGGAGCGCGGCCCCATTAATGCATTTTTGAGGCCGTTTCTTTAAAGCAAGCCTCGCCGGCGGCTCCGGCGCTTGCGGGGATTCGATCATGAGATCGGCGCTGAAACGTTTGGCGGGCAAGGCGTTGGCGCCATTCGATCTGACGATCGCGCGCGCGTCCGGGGTCGATGCTCTCAAGCAACGGGCGGGCAAGGGCGATCTTCTGGCCGAGCGTCTGCCCCTTGTCGCCGCTCTCGCGCCGCAAGCCGAACCTGTCGTGCAAGCGCTGGCCCATTCGCGCGCGCAGCTTGCGCAGGACGTCTTCGCGCTCAGCGAAACGGGTTTCAAACGCGGCGGCTTTTTCGTCGAATTCGGCGCCGCCGACGGCGTCTATCTCTCCAACACGCATCTTCTGGAAAAGCATTACGGCTGGACGGGCGTGCTTGCAGAACCTGCGCGGGTCTGGCGCAACGCGCTGCTGGCCAACCGCGCCTGCGCCATAGAGCAGCGCTGCGTGTGGACAACCACCGGCGAGATGCTCGCCTTCAACGAAGCGCCAGCTTCAGAGCTCTCGACCATCGATTCATTCAGCGGCGCCGACTGGGCGCATGCCGAGCGCGCAGGCGGCGAGCGCTATACCGTCGCAACAGTGTCGCTCGACGATCTGCTCGAAGACCACCGCGCGCCCGAGATTGTCGATTATCTTTCGATCGACACCGAGGGCAGCGAATACGACATCCTCGCAGCCTTCGATTTCTCGCGCCGGCGCTTTCGCGTCATCACCTGCGAGCACAATTTCACGCCTGCGCGCGAAAAAATCCACGCGCTGCTGACCGCGCAAGGCTACGAGCGCAAGTTCGAGGCGCTTTCGCAATGGGATGACTGGTACGTGCTGCGCGCGAACGCCTGATCATTGCGGATGCGCGCTGCGCCACGCCTTCACCGCCGCCAGCGCGTTCTTGATGTGATTTTCGGCGCCGGAATCGGCGAGGGCGGAGATCACCGCGCCATCGGGCGCGATCACATAGGAAATGCGCTTGGCGATCGCCAGGCCGACGGAAGGCGCGCCCATCGCCGCGTCATAGGCCTTGATGACTGAAAAGTCCGGATCGGCGCCCACCGGGAACTTGTCGCGGCATTCGAGCGAGGAAAATTTGCGCTGCGTTTCGATCCCGTCGCTCGACACGCCGATGACGCTCGCCTGCATCGCCTCGAATTCGGGCGTCGCTTCCGCGAACAGATGTGCTTCCTCCGTGCATACGCTGGTGAAGCTCTTGGGGTAAAAATAGAGCACGACGGGCCCTTTCTTGAGCGCCTTAGCCAGCGCGAACGACATGTCCTTGCCGCCGAGCGCAGCCTGGATCGTGAAGTCGGGGGCGCGCGCGCCAGGCGCCAGCATGGCCAGCAGCGGGCCGGGGCTCCAGAGGGCGAGCGCGAAGGCGAGGGCGAGCGCTGGGCGTTTCATGGGCGACTACTCCTTTTTGCAACGGCCTCGCGGAAACGGGCGTTTGCTATTATATGGCAAGCCGCCGGAGGCGGCGCACAAGAGGGCTGTACCATGTCAATGCTGGACGACGTTCTGGGTCAATTCGAGGCGCAGGTTCTGCCCGGTCTCTTGCAGAAGGCGCTCGCGGGCACCGATCTGCACAATCTTTCGGGCCTTCTCGACAAGCTGCGCGCGTCCGGCCTTGGCCCGCAGGTCAATTCCTGGCTCGGCCGGGGCCCCAACCAGCCGATCACGGCCCAGCAGCTCGAACAGGCGCTCGGCCCCCAGATCGTCGCAAGCGTCTCGCAGACGCTCAACATGGCGCCCGATACGGTCTTCGGCTTTCTCGCCAAATTCCTGCCGATGATCATCGACACCCTCAGCCCGAACGGAACCCTGCAGGCGCCGCCCGCAACCCCGGCGCAGTTTCGCGCCCGGTAAACGCGCAGCGCGCCGGTGACGCTCGTCCAATCCTTCTGGTCGGCGCTCGCCTCCAACCAATTGTTGGCGGGCGGCGTCGGCACCGTCGCCTTTGGCGCGGCCATGTATCTGTTGCGCGCGGCGCCGCAGAAGCTGCTGGAGTTTTTCGAACGCACGCTCTGGACGAAGGTTTACGTCGAAAGCCTGTCCAACGAATACCGCGATGTCGACGGCTTCATCGAAAAGCGGCGGCTCAACTTTTTCTCCCGCTCGCTGGAGGTCAAGGACGGCGCCATCAAAACCGGCTTCGGCGGCGGCTGGGGCGTCTATGACGGCGTCCTGTTCAAATATTCCAAGACCAAATCGCCGCAGCAGATCACGCCGATGGAAACCATCGCCATCTCGTTCCTGACGCGCGACAAGAGCCTTGTCGACCGCTTCCTGCGCGACAGCGCGCCGGAGGAACACCGGAACTCGATAGCGGTGACGCTCTATTCGGCGGGCGGCAGCGAGGGAGCGCTGCGCCGGCGCAAGCGTGGTCTCGACACGGTGTTTGTCGATGCCGCGATCAAGGAGCGGCTTGTCTCGCGCCTGCGCTGGTTCATGGGCGCGGAGGACTGGCACGCCTCGCGCGGCATTCCCTGGAAGCTCGGCGTGATCCTGCACGGGCCGCCCGGCACGGGAAAGACGAGCCTCATCCACGCGCTCGCCTCGGACCTCGGCTTCGACATCAAATACATCAAATCGCTGCACGGGCTTGGCGCTGCGTTTCGTTCCGGCGCCAAAAACGATCTCTTCGTCATCGAGGACATGGACGCGATCGCCAGCGGCCTGAAACGCGACAGCGACGACGACGGCGACACGGGCCGCCTGGCCGCCAGCATGCGCGGCTCGCCGCTGCATGAAATATTGAATGCGATGGACGGCATGCAGACGCCCGATGGCCTGAAGTTCATCGTCACGACCAATCACATCGATAAACTCGATCCCGCCATCATCCGACCCGGCCGCATCGACGACGTCATCGAGATCGGTCCGCTGTCGATCGAGAGCGCGCGCGCCATGTTCAAGGCCTTTTACGGACGCGACGGCATTGGAGCCTACGAGCCGCATACGGGGGCGCAATTGCAGCAGATGTTTTCGACGCTGAGCGCGGAGCAGGCGGAGGCTGCGCTCGGCTCGCGATGACGACGCGCTTGTGCAATAATCTTCCTATAGCAACAAACGGGAATCCCAATGTTCAGTCACATCATGATCGGCAGCAACGACATCGAGCGGTCGAAAAAATTCTATGACGCCGTCTTCACCGCGATGGGCGGAAAGCCCGCGTCCGTCGATCCGAAAGGCCGCCTCGTTTACGTGCACAATGGCGGGCTGTTCATGGTGACCAAACCGATCGACGGCGAGCCCGCCCATCACGCCAACGGCGGCACCATCGGCTTTCTCATGACGCGCGAGCAGGTCGACGCCTGGCACAAGGCAGGGCTGGAGAACGGCGGCAAGGCCATCGAAAATCCGCCCGGCGTACGCGCAATGGGAACGCGCCAGCTCTATCTCGCCTATCTGCGCGACCCCGACGGCAACAAGCTGTGCGCCACGCACAGGATGGAAACCAAGTAAGGCGCAATCATTCAGCATCCGTCATTGCGAGCGAACCGAAGCAATCCATCCGCGCGCCTCACAAGGTTGCAGGATGGATTGCTTCGTCGCTGCGCTCCTCGCAATGACGGATCTGTGCGGGATGTTTACGAACACCCCGTCGTCGAGCCGCACGTGTCGCACTTCAAACACGTGCCGTTGCGCACGAGCGTGAAATTCGCGCATTCGGGGCAGGCTTCGCCGACATAGCCTTTCATCCGCGCTTCGGCGCGTTTTTCGGCGACGATGTCGACCGGCGTCGGCTCGCTCCATTCCAGATGGCCGAATTGCGCGTGGCGCGTCTCGGCTTCGGCTTGCGCGTCCTGTTTCAGCGCGGTCGCGCCGTGCGTCGGCGCGCTCGCCTGCGTCGCGCCGCCCGAGACGACCATCAGCCGGTCGGTCTTGGACCGCACGAGGCCGCGCGAGACGATGGGCGAGGCGGCCACGGCGCGCGGCGTTCCCTCCGGCGCCTTGCCTTCTTCCTCGCCCCGGCCCATCGCGGCATGGCCGATATCCTCTGGCGAGACATGCGCGAGATCCGTGCGGCCGAGATAGGAGATGGCCAGTTCGCGGAAGACATAGTCGAGGATCGACGTGGCGTTCTTGATCGCGTCGTTGCCCTGCACGAAACCGGCCGGCTCGAATCGCGTGAAGGTGAAGGCGTCGACGTATTCCTCGAGCGGCACGCCATATTGCAGGCCAAGCGAGATCGCGATGGCGAAATTGTTCATCAACGAGCGGAAGGCGGCGCCTTCCTTGTGCATGTCGAGGAAAATCTCGCCGAGGCGGCCATCGGAATATTCGCCGGTCTTGAGATAGACCTTGTGCCCGCCCACAACCGCTTTCTGCGTGTAGCCGGTGCGGCGGTTCGGCAGTTTCTCGCGATCGCGGATCACCTGCACGCGCTCGATCACGCGCTCGACGACTTTCTCCGCGACGGCCGCCGCACGCGCCGGCTGGCTGGCGCTCATGAGTTCGGCGACGGCGTCTTCGCCATCGTCGGCCTCGTCGGCGATCAGCTGCGCATTCAGCGGCTGCGAAAGCTTGGAGCCGTCGCGATAGAGCGCATTGGCCTTCAGCGCCAGACGCCAGGAGAGCATGTAGCTTTCCTTGCAATCTTCGACGCTCGCCTCGTTGGGCATGTTGATCGTCTTGGAGATCGCGCCCGTGATGAAGGGCTGGGCGGCCGCCATCATGCGGATATGGCTCTCGACCGAGAGATAACGCTTGCCCGTGCGCCCGCACGGATTGGCGCAATCGAACACGGGATAATGTTCGGTCTTGAGATGGGGCGCGCCCTCCAGCGTCATCGCGCCGCAGACATGGATGTTGGCGGCTTCGACGTCGGCTTTCGAGAAGCCGAGATGCTGCAGCAGATCGAAGGAGGCGTCATCGAGCTTTTCGGCCGGAACCTTCAATGCGCCGGTGAGGAAGTCTGCGCCCAGCGACCATTTGTTGAACACGAACTTGATGTCGAAAGCGGATGCGAGGCCCTTTTCGATCTGCTCCAGCTTTTCGGGCGTGAAGCCGCGCGCGACGAGCGTCGCGTGATTGATCGCCGGCGCCTGCCGCAAAGAGCCATGGCCGACGGCATAGGCCTCGATCTCGGCGATGTCGCTCTCGCGATAGCCGAGCGTGCGCAGCGCTTCCGGCACGGCGCGGTTGATGATCTTGAAATAGCCGCCGCCAGCGAGCTTCTTGAATTTCACCAGCGCGAAATCGGGTTCGATGCCGGTCGTGTCGCAATCCATCACGAGGCCGATGGTGCCGGTGGGCGCGACGACGGTGACCTGCGCGTTGCGATAGCCGTGACGCTCGCCGAGCGCATAGGCCTTGTCCCACGCCGCCTTCGCGTGGTCGATCAGGTCAGCCTGCGGGCAGGAGGCGTGATCGAGCGGCACAGGCGCCACCGACAGCATTTCATAGCCGTCGGAATAGCCATAGGCGGCGCGGCGATGGTTGCGGATCACGCGCAGCATATGCTCGGCGTTGCGCGCGTAATCGGCGAAGGCGCCGCGCTCTTTCGCCATCTCGGCGGAGGTGGTGTAGCACACGCCGGTCATGATGGCCGACAGCGCGCCGCACAGGGCGCGGCTTTCGGGCGAGTCATAGGCGATGCCCGACGACATCAGCAGGCCGCCGATATTGGCGTAGCCAAGACCGAGCGTGCGGTAGTCGTAAGAGAGCTGCGCAATCTCGCGCGAAGGGAATTGCGCCATCAGGACCGAAATTTCGAGCACGACGGTCCACAGCCGCACGGCATGCTCGTAGGTCTCGACGTCGAAACGCTTCGTGGCCGGATCGCGGAACGTCAGAAGGTTCAGCGAAGCCAGATTGCAGGCCGTATCGTCGAGGAACATATATTCGGAGCACGGGTTCGACGCGACGATCGGCCCGGCGGCGGGGCAGGTGTGCCAATCGTTGATCGTCGTGTGGAACTGGATGCCGGGATCGGCCGAGGCCCAGGCCGCATAACCGACTTTTTCCCACAATTCGCGCGCGGGAATCGTCTTGTGCGCTTTGCCGTTGAGCCGCTTGGTCAGCGTCCATTCCTTGTCCTGCTCGACCGCGCGCAGGAATTCGTCGGTCACGCGAACCGAATTGTTCGAGTTCTGGCCCGCGACCGTGAGATAGGCTTCCGAATCCCAGTCGGTGTCGTAGGTGTCGAAAGCGATGTCCTTGTAGCCCTGCCGGGCGAACTGGATCACGCGACGGATGTAATTGTCCGGCACTTCGGATTTGCGCGCCGCGCGGATTTCGCGCTTGAGAGCGGGGTTTTTGTCCGGGTTGAAGCAATCGTCGCCCGCGCCCTCGCAATTGACCGCGGCGCGCATGATCAGCTTCAGATGCTTCTTGACGATCTTCGAGCCGGTGACGAGGGCGGCGACCTTCTGCTCTTCCTTCACCTTCCAGTCGATGAAATCCTCGATGTCGGGATGGTCGATGTCGACGACGACCATCTTGGCCGCGCGGCGCGTCGTGCCGCCCGACTTGATGGCGCCCGCCGCGCGGTCGCCGATTTTCAGGAAGGACATCAGGCCGGACGACTTGCCGCCGCCCGAGAGCTTCTCGTTCTCGCCGCGCAGCTTCGAGAAGTTCGAACCCGTGCCCGAACCATATTTGAACAGGCGCGCCTCGCGCACCCAAAGGTCCATGATGCCGCCTTCGTTCACCAGATCGTCTGCGACGGACTGGATGAAGCAGGCGTGCGGCTGCGGATGCTCGTAGGCCGATTCGGATTTGGTCAGCGCGCCGGTCTTGTAATCGACATAGAAGTGGCCCTGGCTCGGCCCGTCGACGCCATAGGCCCAATGCAGGCCGGTGTTGAACCATTGCGGCGAATTCGGCGCGGCGATCTGGGCGGCGAGCATGTAGCGCAACTCGTCCATGAAGGCCTGCGCATCGCCCTCGCTGTCGAAATAGCCGCCTTTCCACCCCCAGTAGGTCCAGGCGCCGGCCAGACGGTCGAACACCTGCTGCGCGGTGCGCTCCGACCCCGCGCGCGCTTCGTCGGGCAGGGCGGACAGGGCGGCCTCGTCAGGAACCGAACGCCAGAGGAAGGAGGGAACGTCGTGCTCCTCGATCTTCCTCAGGCGCGCGGGCACGCCGGCCTTGCGGAAATATTTCTGCGCCAGAACGTCGGCGGCCACCTGGCTCCAGCCTTCCGGCACCTCGACATTGTCGAGCGAAAACACGATCGAGCCATCCGGATTGCGGATCTCTGATTTCGTCGTTTTGAACGTCAGGCTGGCATAGGGGGATTGTCCGGCCTTGGTATATTTCCGCTCGATCCGCATGTCTGTCCCAATCTGTCTGCGCGCGGCCGAACGCCGCGCGGGCCGCAGCCCTGTGAGTGCTCTTCCAGAACGCTGCTAAAACACGTTTCGCCTGGCCGTCCGGGCATGAGTCATTGTCCGGCGCCGCGTTAATCGTCGCGGCGTCCGGCCTCGCCCCCGTTGCGTTCAGCGAATAAGGCGAGACTAGGGCGAGTCCGGCGATCGCGTCAAGATATAGTGTTCGCAAAAACCTTAAAAAACTATATCTAGCGCAAAGCCTGTGAATTGCGAGGAAAGCGCCGATGTCGGAATGAGCCTTACGTTCGGTCGATCGCGCAGATTCGGCAAGAGCGCCGAGCCGGGCCGGCGGAAAAATTTTTCGTTCCTGTGCGCAAAGGGGATAACTGGACATTGCCGCCGCCTCTCGCCATAGTCCGCGCGATTTTGCATCGCCAAAAGAAGGCGCGCCATGAGTCTCTTCACCCGCTTTTTCACCTGGTGGCAGGGCCAGAACTGGAACACGCAATTCTATACCTGGCGGACGGGCGAGGTTGTCGGCGACGACGAGTTCGGCAATCGGTATTACCGCACGCGCGGCGGCAAGATCGATCCGGCGCTCGGCTTCGAGCGCCGCTGGGTGATTTTCAACGGCGAGACAGAGGCCTCCGCGGTGCCGCCGGGCTGGTTCGGCTGGCTGAACCATACAACCGACACGCCGCCCACCGTTGAAAAATACGTCGCGCGCGAGTGGGAACTGCCGTTCCAACCGAATATGACGGGCACCCCGCAAGCCTGGCGCCCGCTAGGCTCCACCTTGCGTGCGGGCGCGCGACCGCCCGCAACCGGCGATTACGAGGCCTGGACGCCCGGCGCCTGAGCCCCGGCGGCTTGGCGCTTTTTGGGGCGTGCGCTACCAACGGAAGACGATGCGGCGAATTTCATCAATCCTGATTGGCGCGGCGGCTTTGGCGCTGGCGAGCAGCGCGCCTGCGCGCGCTGACCGAATCAGCCATCCGACGGCTGTTTTTGCGGGCCTCGACAAAATCACCGGCCGCATCATCGCTTTCGAGGTCGCGATCGACGAAACCGTGCAGTTCGGCTCGCTGCAGATCACGCCGCGCGTTTGCTACACGCGCCCGCAGACCGAAGCGCCGCAGACGACGAGCTTCGTCGAAATCGACGAATTGCAGGACGATCACAAGTTCAAGCGTATTTTCTCCGGCTGGATGTTTGCCGCGAGCCCTGGCCTGCATGGCGTGGAACACCCCGTCTATGACGTGTGGGTGACCGATTGTAAGGGCGGCACGACTGTGACCCCGACCCCCGCCGAACAACCCTTGTCCGCGCAGGTTCCGCCCAATGCCGATGTGCCTCAACCGGCGACGCCCGGTTTCGAGACGGCGACGCCGCCAAAACCGCCGCCGCCGCCCAAGCCCAAGGTCACACGGCGCAAAATCGAGCCCGTCGAGCCGCCGCGGCCGCGCGACATAGCGCCTGCGGACGAGCCGCCAGAGCCGCGCAGGCCGCGCTTTGCGCCGCAGGATTTCCCGAGTGGGCAGGATCCGGCTGGTCGCTGATCAGCCGCGCCCGCGATAGGACGGCACGCCCTGATCGGGCAGCCACACGCCTTTCGGCGGCGCGCCCGTCTGCCAGAACACGTCGATGGGCATGCCCCCTCGCGGATACCAGTAACCGCCGATCCGCAGCCAGCGCGGTTTCAGCAATGCGACGAGGTCCTTGCCGACGCGCACGGTGCAATCCTCATGGAAGGCGCCGTGATTGCGGAAGGCGGCAAGATAGAGCTTGAGCGATTTTGATTCGACCAGCCACCGCGCGGGCGCGTAATCGATCACGAGATGGGCGAAATCGGGTTGGCCGGTCACAGGGCAGATCGATGTGAATTCGGGCTGGGTGAATCGCGCGACATAAAGCGCGTCCGGATGCGGATTGGGCACGCGGTCGAGTTCGGCCTGATCGGGCGAGGCGGGCAGGGCGGTCGGTTTGCCGAGAAGTCGCGGCTGCGTTCTTGTTTTCATGATGGAGAATTATGGGCGGCGAACCCGCCAGGCAAGTCGCACGCAATATTGCGAGAGGAGTCGCGTCGGTTTGGGTGGCGAGCATTGCGCGACAAGTCGCGCGGCGGCCGAATGAGGAGGGGCGATGTGTCGCGCACCAAAAGGCGGAGCTTGCCCCCCGGAGCTGCTCGCGCCACATCAAGCCGCCTCCTCAGGAGCGCCGAAACGCTCCACGCCCAATTATGCGAGAATCGCTCGTCCGGCGCAGGTACGGATTTCCGTACCTTGACAACCCGCTAGAAAACGCCCGCCCTGAAGGCTTGCGCGACCATGTGCGCGCGGCTCGCTGCATTCAGTTTCAGCCGCAACTGGCGCATGTATTTATCGGTTGCGGATGCCGACACCCCCAAGATCTTGCTGATTTCCCAATCCGTTTTGCCTTCGCTGACACAAAGCAAAACGTCGCGCTCCCTGGGCGTCAACTTCGGCGGCGATTTGCGAGACGACGCGGAAGCATTCAGCGAAAGCGCCTTTGTGAGAGCGAATTGGCAAACAAACTCGACTTTTTCTGCCTGCGCGGGGGAGAGATCCATCTGGCGCCCGGCAATGGAAAAAGCGGCGCGGGCGCCTCCGCGCAAGGGCAACGAAACAGTGACCCCTTGCCGAAGGCCGAATTCGGCCATTTCATACATCATTCGACGGCCATCCGGGTCGGACGTTGCATCCAGCACCTCGTTCCAGCGCAACAAGCCGAAAAATCCGATGGTGCGGCGAAAAATCGGATCGATCAGGAGATAGTCGTTTTCCACGTAGCGCGCGCGCCACTCGGCATGCCATCGATTGAGAATAAAATAGGAGTAGGCGTCTTCGCGGCGCATTTCGCCCAGCGGTATGCGCGCGGCGAAGGTTTTCTCACCGCCATGCCCGCGCATCACATCGATGATGGCATCCTCGAGCTGCTCCAGCGAATGCGCTTGATCGATGCGCGCGAGGTCGTCGTAAGATTGCAGTAAAGGCGCTTTGGGCATTCACGACCGCTGGAGTTTGATGGAACGCCGGACGATATTTTAAAGAGGTTTGCCCCTCCGCAGCAAGTTTTTTGTGTATTGCGCAGGAATAAAGACCCTGTCAGCAACATGCCAACAATTCTGGTGGCGAGCCCTGCGCCGCCGCGAAATCAAGGATTTGCGCGGCAGTCCCGCAGCCGTTGCGGGCGTAACCCTGTTGCAGGGATTGATCGGCCGCGCGGCGGTTCCCGCGAGCACGTCGATCGGGTATGCACAAGACCGTTGATGCGCTACGGCGACAAAGAAGCGCTATATGGCAATGGCGCGCGCAAGGCCTATCGTTCGCTAGCTTCCCCGCCTAGAAAACGCCGGCCCTGAAAGCTTGCGCAACCATATGCGCGCGCGAACCTGCATTGAGTTTTACTCGCAAGCGGCGCATGTATTTGTCGGCTGTGTGGTTCGAAATGCCCAAAATGCAGCTGATTTCCCAATCCGTTTTTCCGTCGCACGCCCATTTAAGAATATCAATCTCGCGCGGCGTGAGCGCCACAGGCAGGAAAGCCGTACGCGCCATTATTGCCGCAACTTTGCCAAGAGCGAACTGACAAAGAAAAAGCGCTTCTTCGAGCCGATTTCCATGCAGAGCCGTTTCTCTCCCCGCCACGGAAACAACCGCTTCCAGACCTGGCGAGGAAGGCAACGCGAATGTGACGCCCGACTCCAATCCAACCTCGCGTGCTTCTTCCATGACAAAGCGTCCATCGGCGTATTCTGCCCTCTGGGCAACTTCTTGCCAGATGGCGACGCCTCGGTGGCGAAGCACATGCTGAAATTTTGGATCGTATCGAATATAATCGTTATCGATATAGTGTTTCAGCCATTCCTGTGGCCAGGAATTGAAAATAACGGCTTGTCTTACAGCTTCGCCCGATGTTGGCGGCTCGGTCGCCATTGCGCCGAATATATACTCTACGCCTACATTCTGAAGTGCTCGTAATAGCCGTTGTTCGACATCGAAGATTGTCTTGCATCCATCAATGGATGCCAAAAGATGGAGCAATGGCTCACTGCCGAGATTCGACATCATTAAACTGCATATATTGGGAAACGGTTTCTCGCAATTTATCTCTGCCACGTCTGCTTTGGCAAATTTTGTTTCAAGCCCGGAATCGCGTCGCCGGACCGTTGTCAAAAGACATTTTTGAAGCGTGTTCTTGCTTTAACGACATAGCCCGGCGCGGGACAGAATAGGAATAAACGCCCTTTAATCAACATCCCAACAATTCTGGGTGGCGAGCCTGCGCCGCACTTCCGAAAACGGCCTCTCCAGCGTAAAAGGCGCGCGCGACTTTACTGGACCGCCAGAGGCTTCTCATGACCGAAATCATCGACATCCACGCCCGCGAAATCATGGATTCGCGCGGCAATCCAACGGTCGAAGTGGACGTAACCCTGTCGGACGGCTCGTTTGGCCGCGCGGCCGTTCCCTCGGGCGCTTCGACGGGCGCGCACGAAGCTGTGGAACTGCGCGACGGCGACAAGAAACGCTACATGGGCAAGGGCGTGCGCAAGGCTGTCTCGTCCGTCAACGGCCCGATCGCCGAAGCGATCGTCGGAATGGACGCTGAGGATCAGGTCGCCATCGACGAGGCGATGATCGCGCTCGACGGCTCGGCCAACAAGGCCAAGCTTGGCGCCAACGCCATTCTGGGCGTCTCGCTCGCCAACGCCAAGGCCGCGGCCGACGCCGCCGGTCTGCCTCTTTGGCGCTATGTCGGCGGCGCGCATGCGCGCGTCTTGCCGGTGCCGATGATGAACATCGTCAACGGCGGCGCCCATGCCGACAATCCCATCGATTTTCAGGAATTCATGATCCTGCCGGTCGGCGCGCCGAGCCTTTCGGAAGCCGTGCGTTGGGGCGCGGAAGTCTTCCACACGCTGAAAGCCGCGCTGAAGAAGGAAGGGCACAACACCAACGTCGGCGACGAGGGCGGTTTTGCTCCGAACCTGCCGAGCGCCGAGGCCGCGCTCGATTTCTGCATGAAGGCGATCGCGCAGGCAGGTTTCAAGGCTGGCAAGGACATTGCGCTCGGGCTCGATTGCGCCTCGACGGAATTCTTCAAGAAGGGCGCTTATGTCTACGAGGGCGAGAAGAAGACGCGCTCGATCGATCAGCAGGTGGATTACCTCGCCAAGCTCGTGGGCGCCTATCCGATCGTCACAATCGAAGACGGCATGGCCGAAGACGACTGGAAGGGCTGGAAGCTGCTGACGGACAAGATCGGCGACAAATGCCAGCTGGTCGGCGACGATCTCTTCGTCACCAATGTCACGCGCCTGTCGCGCGGCATCAAGGACGGCGTCGCCAATTCGATACTCGTGAAGGTCAACCAGATCGGCTCGCTCACCGAAACGCTCGCCGCCGTCGAAATGGCGCAGCGCGCGGGCTACACCGCAGTCATGTCGCATCGCTCCGGCGAGACCGAAGATTCCACGATTTCCGATCTCGCGGTGGCGACCAATTGCGGTCAGATCAAAACCGGGTCGCTCGCACGGTCCGACAGACTGGCGAAATACAACCAGCTCATCCGCATCGAGGAGGAGCTGGGCAGCCAGGCCAAATATGCAGGCCGGGCGGCGTTGAAGGCCCTCGCGAAATAACTTTTCCCGGGATCGCCGTCCGCGCGGAGAGCAAACGAAAAAAGGCCGGGTCTTTGACCCGGCCTTTCTCGTGTGGAGGCGTAATCAGTGTGCGTAAACGAACGGCGGCAAGGCGCGCAGCATATCCTTCGTCGCATTGGGCAACTGAAAGTCGCCGTCCATCTTGAACTGCGAAATCGGTATGGCGACGTCATGCTTGTCCATCGCAAGATACGAGCCGGCGCTGAGGATGGCGAACGAGGCCGAACCGTCGGGCGCAATGATCACGTCCTCGATCTTGCCGACCGTCTCCTTGGCCGCATTATGGACGCTTGACCCGAGCACGCTTTTCTTCAGGCTCACCACGCCGGCCGGAAGCTTCGAACGATCGATGGCCGGCATAGCCTTCACCGCATCCTTCGTTACACCCGTCCAGACCAGCTTGTTGTTCACGAGGCGCAGCGCCTTGGAGTCGATGGCGACATAATGCTCCCCGATTCCCAGAAAGCCGCCGACGCCCACAAGCGGTTGGGCATGGCCAGTCGCCTTGTCGACGAGAACGTCATCGATATCGCCGATCTTGACGCCTTTTTCGTCATGAATGTCTTGGCCCAGCACCGTGCGCTTCACGCTCCAGCCCTTGGCCAGCACCGAATTGACCTGCACGCTCGTCGTGACGCCACCGGCCACCTGCGCAAATGCGGGCGCGGCGACAACGCCAAGCGCCAGCGACGAAACCAGAACGGCAATGGTAGCTTTTTTCATGTCCGCATTCTCCAATTGATGAAGGGTTAACGCGGGCGGTTGCTGAAAGTTCCGCAGTGCAATGTAGCGGGCGAAAATCGCTATCGAGGGCTGACTTGCGCGTTCAGGGCCGCTAAACCCTCGTTCATGACTATGGAAAAGACCTTCGATCCCGCCGCCGTCGAAACCCGCATCGCCACAGCCTGGGAGGATGGGCAGGCCTTTCGCGCCGGGCGCGCCGACCGCGCGCAGGCGCAGCCCTATAGCATGGTGATCCCGCCGCCCAATGTGACGGGCTCTCTGCACATGGGCCACGCGCTCAACAACACGCTGCAGGATGTGCTGTGCCGTTTCGAGCGCATGCGCGGGAAGGATGTTTTGTGGCAGCCAGGCACGGACCATGCGGGCATCGCCACACAAATGGTGGTCGAGCGTCAGCTTGCCGAGCGCAACGAGCCGGGCCGCCGCGACATGGGGCGCGAGGCGTTTCTTGAGCGTGTGTGGGCTTGGAAGGCGGAATCGGGTGGAACCATCGTCAACCAGTTGAAGCGCCTCGGCGCCTCCTGCGACTGGTCGCGCGAACGGTTCACAATGGACGAGGGCCTTTCGCGCGCTGTCGTGAAAGTGTTCGTGCAGCTTTATCGCGAAGGCCTGATCTACAAGGACAAGCGTCTCGTCAACTGGGATCCGAAATTGCAGACCGCGATTTCCGATCTCGAAGTGCAACAGGTCGAGACCAAGGGCTCGCTCTGGTATTTTCGATATCCGGTTGTCGATGCGGCGGGCAAGGATACGGGCGAATTCATTGTCGTGGCCACCACGCGCCCCGAGACGATGCTGGGGGACAGCGGCGTCGCCGTGCATCCCGATGACGAGCGCTACATGCATTTGCATGGCGCGCGTGTGCGCCTGCCGCTGGTTGGCCGTCTCATTCCGGTCGTTGCGGATACCTATTCCGATCCCGAAAAGGGCACCGGCGCGGTGAAGATAACGCCCGCGCACGATTTCAACGACTTCGAAGTCGGAAAGCGCCACGATCTCGCGCAGATCTCCATCCTGGATACGGAAGCGCGCGTGATCCTGCGCGATAACGAGGGCTTTCTCGACGGCGTCGCGGACAGCAGCGAACTTCAGGAAACGATCGCCGATCTGCACGGCCAGACGCGCGAAGCCGTGCGCAAGCGCGTGGTCGAGAAGATGGAGGCGCGCGGCCTGCTCGACAAGATCGAGCCGCATGTGCTGCAGGCGCCGTATGGCGATCGTTCAGGCGTCATCATCGAGCCCTTCCTGACAGACCAGTGGTATGTCGATGCGCACACGCTCGCGCAGCCCGCGTTGCAATCGGTGCGCGAGGGCGAAACAACCTTCGTTCCCAAAAACTGGGAAAAGACCTATTTCGACTGGCTCGAAAACATTCAGCCATGGTGCATCTCGCGGCAGCTCTGGTGGGGCCACCAGATTCCCGCCTGGTATTCGGACTGGGGCGGCGTTTATGTCGCGGAAAACTACGATGACGCCCTCGTGCAGGCGCTGACCGATGCAACGGCGCGCGAAATTCTCGACGATGTCGAAGCCGGCCGCATCGCGGAAAACCCGGCCGACTATCCCGATTTCATCACGCGCGACGAAGACGTGCTCGACACGTGGTTTTCTTCCGCGCTCTGGCCGTTCTCGACGCTCGGCTGGCCGGACGACACGGCGGAGGTGAAGCGCTTTTATCCCACAAGCGCGCTGGTCACCGGATTCGACATCATCTTCTTCTGGGTCGCCCGCATGATGATGATGGGCAAGCACTTCATGAAGGATGCGCCTTTCAAAGACGTCTACATTCACGCGCTCGTCCGCGACGAGAAGGGCGCCAAGATGTCGAAGTCGAAAGGCAATGTCATCGATCCGCTCAACCTGATCGATCAATATGGCGCGGATGCGCTGCGCTTCACCCTGGCGGCTATGGCCGCGCAGGGACGCGACATCAAGCTGGCGACGGCGCGTGTCGAAGGTTACCGCAATTTCGCAACGAAACTCTGGAACGCAGCGCGCTTTGCGGAAATGAACGGTTGCGTGCGCGTCGCAGGTTACGACCCTGCACGAAACAAAAATCAGCTCAATCGCTGGATCGTCGGCGAAGCGCAGGCGGCCGTTGTGGAAACGACGGGCGCCATCGAAGCCTATCGTTTCAACGATGCAGCCAATGCGGTCTATCGTTTCGTCTGGAACGTCTTCTGCGACTGGTATCTCGAGCTTGCCAAGCCGCTTTTTCAGGGCGCGGACGAAGCCGCCAAGGCTGAAACGCGCGCAACGACGGCCTGGACGCTCGACGTCATTTTCAAACTGCTGCACCCGTTCATGCCGTTTCTCACCGAGGAATTATGGGCGATCAAGGGTGCGCAGGGGCCGGCGCGCGAAAGTCTTCTGGCGCTCGCGCCATGGCCTGCGCTGCAGGGCCTTGCGGCCGCAGATGCAGAAGCTGAAATCGGCTGGATGATCGAACTCGTTTCCGAAATGCGCTCCGTGCGCTCGGAAATGAACGTGCCCGCCGGCGCGCAAATTCCTCTCGTGCTCATCGGCGCCGATGCGCAGGCCAAGGAGCGCGCGACGAAATGGAGCGACACGATAAAGCGTCTGGCGCGCGCCAGCGAAATCACCTTCGGCATGGCGGCGCCTCCAGGCTCGGCGCAATTCCTCGTGCGAGGCATGACGGCGGCGCTGCCGCTCGAAGGCGCGATCGATTTCGCCGCAGAGAAAGCGCGGCTGCAAAAGGAAATCGGCAAGGTCGAAGCCGATGCGAGGAAAATCGAGGCCAAGCTCGGCAACGCCGATTTTGTCGCGCGCGCGCCCGAGGAAGTTGTCGAGGAAAATCGCGAGCGTCTCGAGGAAGCGCATGCGCGCATTGCGAAAATAAGAACGGCTCTTGAACGATTGGGTTAATCGTTTTTTCACCGGTTTGGCTAGCGCGTTCTTAATCCGGAGATGAAACGCTGTCCTCAACAAAGGGCAGCGAGATGTTTTCCTTTTTCCGCAAGGCGAAAAAGATCGAGGGTTTCTGGAAGCAGTTTGCGGCGGTTGAAGCGCGCGCGCAGCAATCGTTGCTGAACCGCGATTTCCCCACTGTCTTCGCGGCCTTCGATCGCATTCTTCCCGCGCTGGAAAAGATCAACCCTTCGCTGATCTACGATTGTGCGATTGGCGCCGATGGCCGCGCGCAATTCGCGATCGGCGCGGACGGCACGCGCGAGGCGGCGGGCGATCTTGCCGCCGTTCTGGCGGCGGCGCCGCAATGCGCCAACTGGCGCATCGTCCCGGCAAAGTCGCCTGCAAAAGCGCGTCGGCGCGACGCACGGCAGGGGGCCGGCGAGCATAACGCGCTCGACGAGTTGCTGCGCGTGGCCGCGTTGATGATGCAGGATGCAAGCGCCAGCGAGCAGCGCATGGCGCTGCGACCGGCGCCCGTGCGCGTTCGCAACGTCAATCGCGCAGCCTGAACGCTCAGAACGTCTCCAGCCAGGGGCGCAGATCGAGTTCGTGCGTCCAGGCGCTGCGTTGCTGACAATGCAGCGTCCAGTAGGCGTCGGCGATGGCGTCTGGATCGAGAATGCCGCCGCGATCCTTCAGCGCATAGCGTTCGGGGAAATTGTCGCGGATGAACGCGGTGTCGATCGCGCCGTCGATAATGGTGTGCGCGACATGCAACCCCTTCGGTCCCAACTCGCGCGCCATGCTCTGCGCCAGCGCGCGCAATGCGAATTTGGCGCCGGCAAAGGCGCTGAAGCCTGAACCGCCGCGCAAACTGGCCGTCGCGCCGGTAAAGATGATCGTTCCACGTCCGCGCGGCGCCATCACGCGCGCAGCCTCGCGTCCCGAAAGGAAGCCCGCGAAGGCGGCCATTTCCCAGACCTTGCGATAGACCCGCGCCGTCGTCTCGGTCACGCCGAAGCGCACATTCGCGCCGATGTTGAACACGCAAACCTCGATCGGCCCGACCTCGGCTTCGATCGTGTCGACAACGCGCACGACATCCTCCTCGATCCGCGCGTCGGCGCCGAAAGGCCTGGCCGCGCCGCCAGCCTTTTCAATTTCCGCGACCAGCGGCGCCAGGCTCTCGGCGTTGCGCCGTACGGGGCAGGCGACAAAGCCCTCGCGCGCAAAGCGCCGGGCGATGGCGCCGCCGGTGGCGTCGCCTGCGCCGACAATCAGGGCCGCCTTGGCGTGGGTCATCCGCTTGCTCCTTCGCAATCAGTCGGGATCAGTCTACGCTGCCGGACGCAAGAATGGGGAGCGCCATGAAGCAGGCGGAGTTCTTTTTCGATTTCGGCAGTCCGGCGTCTTATCTTGCCGCAACGCAAATGGACGCCATTGCCGCGCGAACCGGCGCGACCATCGTCTGGCGTCCCTTCCTGCTGGGCGCCGTTTTCAAGGCGACGGGCAATCATTCGCCCGCCGTGGTCCCCGCCAAATCAGTCTGGATGAACCGCGATCTGGAACGGTTCGCGGCCCGTTATGGCGCGCCGTTCCGGTTCAACCCGCATTTTCCCATCAACACGCTGACGCTGATGCGCGCGGCCGCGGCAATGGATCTGCAAGGCGCATTGCGGCCCTTCGCGGATGCTGTCTATCGCGCGATGTGGGTGGATGGCGTGAACCTGAACGATCCGACGGCCGCCGCCGGAGCGCTGCAGGCGGCAGGCTTCGATCCCGCTGCGGTGCTTTCGGCAGCCGAAAGCCAGCAAGCCAAGGACCGTTTGCGCGAAACAACGGAGGAAGCGGTGCGGCGCGGCGCGTTCGGCGCGCCCTCGATCTTCGTCGGGCAGGAGCTCTACTTCGGGCAGGACCGGCTCGATTTCGTCGAGGCGGCCCTGAACGCCTGATCAGCGCAGCGAGACGGGGGTCGCGCCTTTTTTCGGCGCGTCGGCGACGACCGATTTCACGATGTTGGTTTCGTGCGAGATCGCCAGAGCCTGGGTCGACCAATTGTGCGAGGGGGCAGGGCCGCGGCTCGCCCGCTCGAGAGCGGCGATCGCCTTGCCCTGACGGGCGGCGTTGATCGGCGCAAAGGCGGTGACGTCGTGGCCGCCGCGATAGACCATGAACCCCTTGGGCGTCACCACAATGTCGCCGGACCGCAGGGTGGCGTCGGCCGCGAAGTGACCAATGGCGCCGACAGGCGTTCCAGGCGCCGGACGCAGCGCTTCCTGTTTGCCGGAAACGCCGCCGGCGGCGGCAAAGGCCGAAAGGCGGGCGCGCTCGGCCGAACGCGCTTCTTCGGCGGCATGGGCGCGGCGCGCCGCAGCTTCATGATTGCTCTTCGAGCCGGCCTGACGCGGCGCTGCGACGCGCCGGTTCTCGGCATTCGGGCGCGGCACGATCACCTGCTGTTGCGGCTGCGGGTTGCGGCCGAACAGAAAATCGAAAATGCCTTCGGCGCGCGCCGAACCAGCGAAAACGGCAAGCAAAGCAACGGCCCAAACGGCGCGGAAACGGCTGGTCATTGGCGGAAAACCCGATTTATTAAATTTCTGTAAAGCGAAGCACGGGGAGCTAGGCCACAATTCGAAAGGGGGCGCAAGCTGCCCTGCGTCCTTTCGTTAACATCTGATCGACCGATGTGGCCTTCGTGCAACGCTAGAGCAGGTCGACAATAAGTTTCACATTAAGCGCGACGATGGCGGCGCTGATGATGGCCCCCGCGAGCAGGGTCGGCAAAGGCGCGCGCAAATCGCCGGTCAGGCGGCGCGCGAAGGAAAAATGCATCAACGGCCCGATGGCGAAGGGCAGGGCGAAGGCCAGGATCACCTGTGAAAGCACCAGAAGCCGCGCGGTAGCCGACTCGCCCTGCACGATCGTCACCGCCACGGCGGGAACAATCGCGATGGAGCGCGTCAGCAGCCGTCGCGCAGCCGGCGGCAGGCGCAGACGCACAAACCCGTCCATCACGATCTGCCCGGCAAGCGTCGCGGTTATGGTGGAATTGACGCCGCAGGCAATCAGCGCCAGCGCGAACAGCTTGGCCGCCAGCGCTGCGCCGAACAGGGGCTCCAAGAGGCGATAGGCGTCGCCGATTTCCGCAATGTCCGTATGGCCGTTGCGGTGGAAGGCGGCGGCGGCCAGCAGCAGGATCGCGGCGTTGATGATCAGCGCAAACCCGAGCGCGATCGCCGAATCGGCGCTGGCGAAGGCGACGGCCTCGCGCAGCGCCTCCCGCGTGGGGGCGATGGCGCGCGTGCGCACGACAGCCGAATGCAGGAACAGATTGTGCGGCATGATTGTCGCGCCGAGAATGCCGAGCGACAGATAGAGCATTTGCGGATCGGTCACCGCCGCCGTCTTCGGGATGAGCCCGGACAGGATTTCCGCGCTGGTCGGCCGGGCCAGCGACAATTCGAACGCGAAGGAAAGCGCAATCAGGATCAGGAGCGCGACGACCACCGCTTCGAGCTTGCGGAACCCGAAGCGCTGCAGGGCGAGCACCAGAAGCGCATCCAGCGCCGTCAGAATCGCCCCCAGCCACAGCGGCAGGCCGAACAGCAATTGCAGGCCGATGGCCGTGCCGACGACTTCGGCAAGGTCTGTCGCCAGAATGGCTGTTTCCGAGACGAGCCAAAGGATAATGACCAGCGGCCTTGGATATTCGCGCCGGCAGAGGCTCGCGAGATCTGCGCCCGTCACAAAGCCGAGCCGCGCCGAAAGCGCCTGCAAAACGATCGCCATCAGGCTCGAGAGCACCACGACGAACAGCAACGCCGAGCCGAATTTCGAACCGGCGGCCAGCGAGGTCGCCCAGTTGCCCGGATCCATATAGCCGGTGGCGACCAGATAGCCCGGACCCAGAAAGGCGAGAAAACGCGACCAGCGCGTTCCCGAAACCGCGACGGTCCCGAGACTCTCGGCCGGAGGGGCGGGCGAAAGCATCATCGCAGAAATGTAGCCTCGGCTACAATATGAGCGCAAGACTGCAAAACGTCATCTGGTTGAAAAGTTGCACCTCAAAGCGCATGGTCCCTCCATGAGCGTGAAGGAAATCGAGGAGCCGAAAGCCGCTGCGCGCGAGCGCAAGGCGCAAGAGAGGCGGGCGCCTGCGCCGATGCCGGCCGAGGCGACGCAGGCCGAGCGTTTCGTCAAGGCGCGCAACGCGCTGTCGACGGCGATTCTCGAAGATTACGCCGAATTGATTTCCGATCTGATCGCAGCCGACGGCGAGGCCCGCCCGACCGACATCGCCCGCCGCCTTGGCGTCTCGCACGCCACCGCCATCAAGAATATCGCTCGCCTCAAACGGGCGGGACTTGCGACATCCAAAGCCTATCGCGGCGTGTTCCTTTCGCCGGAAGGGGAGGCGCTTGCCGCCCGAGCGCGCGCCCGCCACCGCCTGCTCATCGATGTGCTGGTGGCTATCGGCGTGCCGCGCAAGGCGGCCGAAGCGGACGCCGAAGGGATGGAGCACCACGTCTCCGAGGAAACGCTCAACGCCTTCGCCCGTTTTCTGGGCAAAGGCCAGCGCCCGTCCTGACGGCGCGCTGCCGGGGCGGCAAAATTTGTTGCCTTCGCGCCACAGCGCACAGCGAACTTGCGTTGCGCGAGAAACGCCGACGCAGAGCCGCTTTTCAGCCATAAACCTCGCGCTAAGGTTCCCGCGTTACAAATTAGCAGGCGTCAATTTTACGCATGGATCGCGCCGAATTGTCGGCTTTTCGCCTCCAGCGTTCTGGCGCCGCCAGGAAAGACATGCGTTGATGCGCCGAACTGGTCGCGTTGTTCTCGTTCTCTGTTTCGCAGCCGCCGCTGCGCCTTCGCTTGCCGAAGACGGCGTCGTTCTGGCTGGCGAACGCAGCAGCGTCGTCTCCGAAAAACGGCGTCCCGTTTACAAGGATGCGGCCGAGGCGCTGCGCGCCGGCATCCAGACGTATCGTGCGGGCGATGCGCGCAATTCCGTCGACGCCTTCAATTACGCCGCGCAAGGCGGCCAGACGCTCGCGCAGTGGAAACTCGGCAAGATGTATGCCGCCGGGGACGGGGTCGCAGCGGACGACTACAAGGCCTACCAATATTTCCTCAAGATCGTCGACGGCTACGACGAGGATGCGACGCCCCGCCGCGAATTGTCGATCATCTCCAGCGCCTTTGTCGCGGTCGGCGCCTACAATCTGACGGGCATCGGCTCGTCGCTGCCGGCCGACCCGCGCCGCGCGATGAGCATGTTCCAGTTCGCCGCAACCAATTTCGGCGACCCGAACGCGCAGTACAATCTGGCGCGCATGTATATCGACGGCGCCGGCGTCGAGAAGGACAACCGGCAGGCGGCCCGCTGGCTGCGCCTTGCCGCCGAAAAGGGCCACGCGCCTTCGCAAGCCATGCTCGGCCATCTGCTCTTCACGGGGCAGGAGGGTGTGCCGCGCCAGCGCGCGCTTGGCCTCATGTATCTGACGATGGCGCGCGAAAGCATCGGCGAGAAGCCGGCGCCTGCGGACAAGTGGATCGCCGATCTCTATGCAAAGGCCATCGGCGAGGCCGCCGACAACGACCGGCAGGCCGCGCTCGCCTTTCTGGAAAGCTATCTGAAGAAGCGCTGACGCTCAGGCCAGCTCCGCCCGGATCGGCACATGGTCGGAGGGCTTTTCCTTCGCCCGCATCGCCTTGTCGATCGTTACGCTCTTGAGCCGGTCGGCCGCCTGCGGCGACAGCATCAGATGGTCGATGCGCAGCCCCTTGTTCTTCTGCCAGGCGAGCGCCTGATAATCCCAGAATGTATATTGCTTGGGCGCATCCGTGACAGCGCGCAGCGCATCCGTGAACCCCAGATTGGCGAGGCTGCGGAACTGCTCGCGCGTTTCGAGGCGAAACAGCGCATCGTCGGCCCAGCCGACCGGGTCATACACATCTTCCGGCGCGGGCATCACATTGTAGTCGCCCGCCAGCACGAGCGGCTCCTCCCATGCCAGCAATTGCCGCGCATGCGCGTTGAGACGCGCCATCCAGGCGAGCTTGTAGGCGAATTTCTCGGTGCCGACAGGATTGCCGTTGGGCAAATAGATCGACGCAACACGCAGCACGCCGGCGCCGAACGGCGTCGTCGCTTCGAGATAGCGGGCGTGCGCGTCGTTTTCGTCGCCGGGCAATCCGCGCCGCGCTTCCTCGAGCGGCCCCTTGGAGAGGATCGCCACGCCGTTCCACGATTTCTGGCCGTGCACGAGGCAATTGTAGCCTGCGTCCTCGATCTCCATGCGCGGGAATTGTGCGTCCTCGCACTTGAGCTCCTGCAGGCAAAGCACGTCGGGCGAGGTCTCGCGCAAATAGCCGAGCAGCAGCGGCAGGCGCAGACGCACGGAATTGATGTTCCAGCTGGCGATGATCATGAAACGCTCCGCAGCGGCGTGGAATCGAATGGTAACCTTTGCGAACAGTAAATGCCGCCTGTGACTTTCGCCACGTATTTCGACACGTGAAGCAATCAAAAAAACAATCAATAAAATAACGCGCTAGACAGCCTTTTTGATTCATCGCGCAAAGCGCCGCGCGCGCCGCGCGCCCAGCCTGCGCCGCGCCAATTCTTACGCGCCGTTAAGGTCTGCGCGTTAAGTGTTGCTTCACGGAGGGGTTGGACATGGGCAACCGACTTTATTGCACGCAGCACCGGCGCGACAGCGCCAGACTCGAATGGCTGGTTCTCGCCATCGAAGTCGCCTGCGCTGGCATGGCCTTCATGTGGATCGCATCGGCGACGGCCTGAAATATTCACTCCGCGCAAAAAAAAACGCCCGCGCATCGACGCGGGCTTTTTTATGAGCGGGGCGGGGCGGCGTTTCAGTTTTTCAATTTCACATTCTGGAAATTGGCGTTGCCCGTCGAGCAGGTGAGGGCGACGTTGAAGATGAAATCCTGCTGCGCCCACGATCCAACGCCCGGCGAACCGGGCGGCGTGTCTTCCCAGGCGTATTGCACATTGTTGGAAGCGCCGCCGCCGCACGGCATCAGCGTGAAAATCGACGGAACTTTGCCGGGCGCCAATTGCGTCTTGCCGACATTGCTCGTGCCTTCGACCAGCCCGATGAACAGGTTCTGCGCTGTATTTGGATCGTTCGTCGCGTAAATCGTCGGTTGCGTCGTCTTCGTGTAAGTGGTGCGGTTAACGGTCGTTCCGGATGCAACGCACTTGTAACTCGTCGTCGAACCCTGCATCGGCGTCGTCGGCGCCATGCCGGGACCGCAGCCATCGCTGTACACCGACATCTTCATGTAGATTTTATCGAAACCGCTGTTCAGCGCGATCGTTTGCGTCACGGCGCCCGCGACCATCTGGCCCGCGCTGTTGCGAAACAGGGCTGATGTGGCGCCCGTCGCCAGATTGAGATTGACGGGTTGATAGATGAAACTTGCCATCAGCGTATCGCCGGCGTCGCCGGCTGTATGCACATAAAGGTCGACCTGCTTCCAGTACCAGCCGGTGGCGCCGCTGATCGCGAAAGACAGCGTTTGCGGCGTGTAATTCTGGGTGCGCAGCGCCTGCGCCTGCGCGCCGACGGTCGTCGACGAATAGCCGACGATGGCCGCAAACGGCATGGCGACAGACGCCTGCGCCGACGCAACGAACGCTCCCGTGGAATCGGTCCTGAACGAAGGCGTTCCGAGCGTTTGAAGGCCGGTCTGCCGCATCGCATTGGCGAAAACCGTCGATGCGGTCGCAGCCTGGTTGGACGCAGAGCCAGCGCCGGCCAGCGCTGCCGAATCCAGCGCAGATTGCAACCTGGCTCGCGCATCGTTGACGCGCGCGAAATCCATCGCGACGCCGCCCATCACAAGCAGCGGCGCAATCGTCAGCGCGGCGATCACGCCAATCGACCCGTCCTCGATGCGAGCGAATTGCGCGAGCCGGCCAGGAAATGGATTGTGCATCTGGAAATCCCCAAAGAACGCCCCCCGGCGTTCGAAGAACCAGTACAAACAATCTCTTTCGCATAGGTTACCCGTTTACCAAAAGATCGCGCTAACGCGGATTTTCCATAAGCCTGGGGAAAGGTCCCGCGTGTAGGCGGGCGCGTCGCGGGGCGGGGTGTGCGTTTATCGGCGCTTGCGCTAAACAACCGGCATGGACCATCCGCACCCGCTTTCCGTCGAAGAACTCACGCGCCTTTTGGGCGAGCATTTCCCGCAAAGCTTTGGCGCGGGCGCATTTTACATCGAGGAATGCGGCTTGATGCATGCGCGCCTGCGCATGCCCTACAAGGACTTCTACCTGCGTCCCGGCGGGACGATTTCAGGCCCCGCGATGTTCACGCTCGCCGACGTTTCGCTCTATGTCGCCATTCTCGCCACGATCGGCTGGGTGCCGCTCGCCGTGACGACAAATCTGACGATCAATTTCGTATCCAAACCGCAGCCTGCGGACATGCTGGCCGATTGTCGGCTCATCAAGCTCGGCAAGGCGCTGGCGGTAGGCGAGGTGCATATGCGGAGCGAGGGCTCGCAAACCATCGTCGCGCAAGCCAGCGGCACCTACTCGATCCCGCCTGCGCCTCGCAAATAAGGTAACTAATTACCACAACGCAATGAGCCTCATAAACATTGCGTTTTTAGAGGCAATGCGCGCTCGAATTGTTGACGCGGCCCGCGAACGCCCCTATAAGCCCGCCATCCCGGCCGGCGTTTCGCCGGCCGTTTCGCTACGGATTTGAACATGTACGGCAAGACCTATTCGGCCAAACCGGCCGATATCGAAAAGAAATGGGTGCTGATCGACGCCAAAGGGCTGGTCGTCGGCCGCCTCGCCACGATTGTCGCGATGCATCTGCGCGGCAAGCACAAGCCCACCTTCACGCCCCACATGGACGATGGCGACAACATCATCGTCATCAACGCCGAAAAGGTGGTGCTGACCGGGCGCAAGCGCGACCAGAAGGTCTATTATCACCACACCGGTTTTCCGGGCGGCATCAAGGAACGGTCCGCCAAGTTCATCCTCGAAGGCCGCTTTCCTGAGCGCGTTGTCGAGAAGGCGGTCGAGCGCATGCTTCCGCGCGGTCCGCTTGGCCGCAAGCAGCTCGGCAACCTGCGCGTTTACAAAGGCGCCGACCATCCGCACGCCGCGCAGAACCCGACGGTTCTCGACGTCGCTTCCATGAATTCCAAGAACAGCCGGAGCGCCTGATTATGGCCGAGACGCTTTCCTCCCTCGCCGATCTGAAGACCGCGCCGAACGCCCAGCCTGAAGCGCCGAAATATGAAAAGAAGGTCGACAAGCTCGGCCGCGCCTACGCCACAGGCAAGCGCAAGGACGCTGTCGCCCGCGTGTGGATCAAGCCGGGCTCCGGCAAGACCACCGTCAACGGCCGCGCCTTCGACGTCTATTTCGCTCGCCCGGTCCTGCGCATGATCATCCAGCAGCCGCTGGTGGTCGCCAATCGCCTTGGCCAGTACGACCTCATGATCTCGGTCGCCGGCGGCGGCCTGTCGGGGCAGGCCGGCGCGGTGCGTCACGGCCTCGCCAAGGCCCTCACCAACTTCGAGCCCGAGCTGCGCTCGCCGCTCAAGAAGGAAGGCTTCCTGACCCGCGACTCGCGCGTGGTCGAGCGCAAGAAATACGGCCGCAAGAAAGCCCGCCGCAGCTTCCAGTTCTCGAAGCGCTGATCTGCTTCGACGGTTTTGGAAAGGGCGGCTTGCGGGCCGCCCTTTTTCTTTGTGCTATTGTGCCCTGAGAGCGGCGTGAGGTTTGGTTATGGCCAAGGTTTTTATCGACGGGGAAGCGGGCACCACTGGCCTCGAAATCCGCGAGAAGCTCGGCGGCCATGCCGGCGTCACGCTCGTTTCGATTGATCCCGACAAGCGCAAGGATCCCGGTGCCAAGACCGAATTGCTTGCCTCGGTCGATCTCGCCATCCTGTGCCTGCCGGATGACGCCTCGCGCGAGACGGCCGCGATTGTCGAAAGTCTTGGCGCGAGCGGCCCGCGCTTGCTCGACGCCTCGACCGCTCATCGCGTCGCCGACGGCTGGACCTATGGCTTTCCTGAATTGACGGACGGGCAGGGCGCCGCCATCGCAAAGGCGCGCCGCGTGTCCAATCCAGGCTGTTACGCAACCGGCGCCATCGCGATGCTGCGCCCGCTGATCGACGCAGGCCTCCTGCACAAGGACCAGCCGCTGACCATCAACGCCGTATCGGGCTATTCCGGCGGCGGGCGGCAGATGATCGAGGCTTACGAGACGCACAAGGCGCCCTTGTTCGAGGAATACGGCCTTGGGCTCGAGCACAAGCACGTTCCAGAAATCATGCGCTGGTCGGGCCTTGCCGCGCGCCCGCTGTTTGCGCCGGCGGTCGGCAATTTCCGGCAGGGGATGCTGGTCAACCTGCCGCTGCAACTCGACGCCTTGCCCGGCAAGCCGAAGGCCGCCGATCTGGAATCAGCGCTCGAGAAACATTACGCCGGCCAGCGTTACGTCCACGTCAGGAAGGCGGACGGCTCGGGCAAGTTGAGCGCGCTTGCGCTCAACGGCACGAACGATCTCGAGCTTTTCGTCTATCCCAACGAGACGCGCCGTCAGGCGATCGTCGTTGCGCGTCTCGACAATCTCGGCAAGGGAGCGTCCGGCGCGGCCGTGCAGAATCTGGAATTGATGCTGGGCGTCTAGACGCGCGCGCCAGGGCGCTATGCGCGCGCCTTGGCGGCGCGCGCCTTCGTGGCGACGACCCGATAGGCCTGTTCGCCAAGACCCTCGCCGCCGAGCCGCACGGTATCGCCATCCTGCAGAAAGCGCGGCGGCTGTTGCGCCATGCCCACCCCCGGCGGCGTGCCCGTCACGATCACATCGCCAGGCTCCAGCGTCATGAATTGCGATATGTAGGACACGAGCGTCTTCACATCGAAGATCATCGTCTTCGTATTGCCGTTCTGCATCCGCTCGCCGTTGACATCGAGCCAGAGCGCGAGGTTTTGCGGGTCCGCGATTTCATCGAGCGTCACGAGCCAGGGCCCGAGCGGCCCGAACGTCGGCGCGCTTTTGCCCTTCATCCAGTTGCCGCCGCGCTCGATCTGCCAGGCGCGCTCCGAAACATCATTGGCAAGACACAATCCCGCGACATGGTCAAGTGCGTCTTCCTTCGACACGTTTTCGGCTTCAACGCCGATGACGATCGCCAGCTCCACCTCCCAATCCGTCTTGGCTGCGCCCCTGGGCAGTATGAGATCGTCGTAGGGGCCGCTGATGCAATTGGGCGCCTTGTTGAACAGGATCGGTTCCGTGGGAACCGGCATGCGCGCTTCGGCGGCATGATCGGCGTAGTTGAGGCCGACGCCGATGAAATTGCCGGGCTGCGCGATCGGCGCGCCGATGCGCGGCCTGCCGCCGACCGCTTTGAGTTCGCCCTTCTTCAACGCCTTGGCGATCTGCTTGCGATATTTCGGGCCGAGATAATGCCAGACGTGATCGGGAACGATGTCCGAGCAATCGCGCAATTTGCCGTTGGCGTCGATGACGCCGGGCTTCTCGTCGCCGGGTTTGCCATAACGGACCAGTTTCATGCGCGCGATCTCCAGAGTGCTTCGCGCGCGAAACTATCACATCCCGTCAGCACTTCGCCCGCACATATTCGCCGGGAGCATCGCCCAGAATCTCTACTTTGCCCCCGCCGGGTTCGCGCGCCGGCACTTTGTCGGGCGCCTGGTTCTTGATCCATTCAATCCAGTGCGGCCACCACGAGCCGGGCGTTTCCTTGGCGGCCTTCACCCAGTCCTCGAATGCGCCCGAAGGCCGCTCGCCGGTCCAGAACTGGTATTTCGGCTTGTAGGGCGGATTGACGACGCCTGCGATATGGCCCGAACCGGCCATCACATATTCCACCTCGCCGCCGAACAGCTTGGCGCCGTTGAACGCCGATTTCGCCGGCGCGATATGATCTTCCTTCGCAGCCAGATCGTAGATCGGCACGGTGATCTTGCCGAGGTCGAGCCGCTGCCCGTCGATCACCATGTTGCCCTTCGCCAGATTGTTGGTGAGGTAGCACTCGCGCAGATAAAACGAGTGATTGGCGCGCGTCATGCGCGTCGAATCCGAATTCCATGTCAAAAGGTCGAACGCCATCGGCGCCTGACCCTTCATGTAATTGTTGACGACATAGGACCAGATCAGGTCGCTGGGGCGAAGCATGTTGAAGGCGTTCGCCATGCGCGACCCGTCGAGAAAGCCCGCCGACGCCATTTTCGATTCCACGCTGCGGATCGTGTCGGCGTCCGTGAAGACTTTCAACTCGCCGGGGTCTGTGAAATCGACCTGCGTCGTGAACAAGGTGGACGAGGTGATGCGCTGGTCGCCGGTCGCCGCCAGATAGGCGAGCGCAACCGACATCAGCGTGCCGCCGACGCAATAGCCGATGCTCGTCACTTCATGTTCGCCGGTGATGCGCTCGATCACGTCGAGCGATTCCAGAATGCCCTCGCGCATGTAGTCGTCGAAACCCTTGTCCGCGAGCCGCCCGTCCGGGTTGACCCACGAAATCACGAAGACGGTCAGCCCCTGGTCGACGCACCAGCGGATGAAACTCTTCTCGGCGTTGAGATCGAGAATGTAGAATTTGTTGATCCACGGCGGACAGATCAGCAGCGGCCGCTTGTAGACCGTCTCCGTCGTCGGCTCGTATTGCAGCAATTCGATGAGGTCGTTGCGCCAGACGACTTTGCCCGGCGTCGTCGCCATGTTTTCGCCCAGCTTGAACTTGCTGGAATCCGACTGGCGCAATTTCAGCGAGCCTTTGCCGGCGTCGATGTCCTCGGCGAGCATCTGCATGCCGCGCACGAGATTTTCGCCTTCCTCCTCGAGCGTCTTGCGAGTCAGTTCGGGATTGGTCGGAATGAAATTCGACGGCGATAGCGCAGCCGAAATCTGTCGCACGTAGAAATTCGCCTTGGCGCGCGCCAGTTCGTCCAGATCCTTGTTCTGCATGACGAGATGATCGGCCCAGGCGGTCGTCATCGCGTGCGTCTGGCGGAAGAAGTCGTAGAGCGGATTTTCCCGCCACATCGGATCGGCAAAACGCTTGTCGCGCGGATCATGCGCGATGGCGGGCTCGACATCCTCGCCGGTCATGCGGCGGAACGTGTTGCCCCAGATGTTGACGAAGGCGCTGGAGAGCGCGGTATGGGCCTGCATCATGCGCGCGGGATCGGCGACCCAATATTCGGCGGCCTTGCCAAGCGAGCGCACGGCGTCGCCCATTTCGTCGGCGAAGGGGGTTGGGTGGGCCACGCTCTCGGCAGGGCGCATCGCCGCGAAGATGCGCGCGGCCTGATCGACAGCGCGCGTCACATTCTGCGCCAGCCGCTCGACATCGAGCGCGGCGGGCGTTTGCGGCGCGGCCTTCTGCGCCTCGGGTTTTGCTGCGGCCGTTTTTTGGTCAGCATGCGGCGCCGCCTTTTCGGCAGCCTTCGGCTCGGCCTTGGCCTGCGGCTTGTGTTCGACGGCCGCCTGCGCCGGCGGCGCAGGGGCGGCAGGAGGAGGGGCGGCAGGCGCAGGGGCGGGCGGAACGGGCGATTGCGCAGCGACGGGGGCTGCAGGCTCGGACTCCTTTGCCGGCGCAGCTTCCGCATCGGAAGCGCGTCGATGGTCCGCCATCATGACTACCTTGGGGGTTTCGGACAGGAAGGCTTCGCGATTTTCGCGGCGTTCCTCGCGCGCTTTTTTCTTTTTCGACATGAGCGCCCCTCCCGGGCAAAGGATTCGGCTGCTTTGCAGCGCGTTTTGTTTCATAATAAAGACCGGGCCGCCGAATCCGGCAACCGGGAAATTTGACGTATAGCTAAGGTCGGACGCTCCGATGACAATGGCTTTGGGCGAGATGGGGTTGAAAGCCGCTGCGTTTTGCGCGGCGCTGGCCCTGTGCGCCCCGGCCGCAGCTTTCGAGATCGGAGAAAGCCCGTTCGAGGTGATGCTGAAATGGCGTCCGACGCGCGAGATTCCGCCGCCGCCCGCTTTCGTCGCCCGCACCCGACCGCAGCCGCAGACGCTCGATTATCAGCCGATCATCAAGCATGATGAGGGCAGGCCGCTGAAATCGCAGCGGCAGGTCGACGGCGAAGTGCGCCGGCTGGAAGGCGCCGCCGCTCGCAATCGCGCTCGCGCTGGCGGCGGCAAGACGCAGGCCCAGCGCCAGGCCGAAATCCGCGCCCTGCAGGCGGCCGGCGCGCGCAACCGTGCGCTTGCTGCGCAAATGAACAGCGGCCGCCATCCCTGGAAGCCTGCCCGAGCTAAATAGGCCGGGTCGGGCGGCCGGATAAACACCCGACGATTCCCTTCGCGTTTTCCCGATGCAAATCCCGCCCGATTCAGGGTAAAAACAACAATGACGCCGCCAGCAGCGGCGAGACAAGGAATTCCAATGTCCGATTTCTATCGCGTGCGGCGATTGCCGCCCTATGTCTTCGAGCAGGTGAACCGGCTCAAGGCGCAGGCCCGCAACGGCGGGGCCGACATCATCGACCTGGGCATGGGCAACCCGGACCTGCCGGCGCCGAAACACGTCGTCGACAAGCTGGTCGAAACGGCCGGCAAGCCGCGTACGGATCGTTATTCGGCCTCAAAGGGCATTGCGGGCCTGCGTCGCGCGCAGGCCGCTTATTATGCGCGGCGCTTCAACGTGAAGCTGAACCCGGACACGCAGGTCGTCGCCACGCTCGGCTCGAAAGAGGGCTTCGCCAACATGGCGCAGGCGATCACGGCGCCGGGCGATGTCGTGCTGGTGCCCAATCCGTCCTATCCGATCCACGCTTTCGGATTCCTGATGGCCGGCGGCGTCATCCGCTCCGTTCCGGCGGAACCGACGCCCGCCTATTTCCCGGCGCTCGAACGGGCGATCATGCATTCGATCCCCAAGCCGATCGCAGTGGTCGTTTGCTATCCTTCCAATCCGACGGCAATGGTCGCAAGCCTCGACTTCTATAAAGATCTCGTCGCGTTTGCGAAAAAGCACGACATTTTCATTCTGTCCGACCTTGCCTACGCCGAAGTCTATTTCGACGAAAACCCGCCGCCATCGGTCCTTGAAGTGCCGGGCGCGATGGATGTGACGGTGGAATTCACCTCGATGTCGAAAACCTTCTCGATGGCGGGCTGGCGCATGGGCTTTGCCGTCGGCAACGAGCGGCTGATCGCAGCGCTGGCGCGGGTGAAATCCTATCTTGATTACGGCGCCTTCACGCCCATTCAGGTCGCTGCGACCGCAGCTCTGAACGGCCCCGACGATTGCATCAGGGAAATGCGCGCGATCTACAAGCGCCGCCGCGACGTGCTCGTCGAGAGCTTCGCGCAGGCCGGCTGGAATGTGCCCGTTCCGGAGGCGACGATGTTCGCCTGGAGCCCGATCCCCGAGCCGTTCAAGCAGATGGGCTCGCTCGAATTCTGCAAGATGCTGGTCGAGAAGGCGGATGTTGCGGTTTCGCCGGGCATCGGCTTCGGCGAGCATGGCGACGATTACATCCGCCTCGCGATTGTCGAGAACGAGCAGCGCATCCGTCAGGCCGCGCGCAACCTGCGCAAGTTCTTCGACAGCGTCGACACCTTGCACAACGTCGTCCCGATGAAGTCCAAGGCGGCCGGCTGACGCCATGCCCGCCTTTGGCGAGCCCTGGTTCTGGTGGGCGCTGGCGTCGGCTGGTTTTGCCGCGCTGACGGCGGTGTTCGCCAAGATCGGCGTCGCCGGAATCGCCTCTGATCTGGCCACCGCGATCCGCACAATGGTCGTGGTCGCGATGGCCTTTCTCGTCGCCTGGCTCAGCGGGGCCTTTCCGCCCAAGGCGCCCATCAACGCCAGAACTTGGGCCTTCCTGATCCTGTCGGGTCTCGGCACGGGCGCGTCCTGGCTCTGCTATTTCCGCGCGCTGCAACTGGGGCAGGCGAGCAAGGTCGCCCCGGTCGACAAGCTCAGCCTCGTGCTCGTCGCGCTGTTTTCGACGCTGTTTCTGGGCGAAAGCCTGACGTTGGCGAACTGGGCGGGCGTCGGCCTGATCGTGGCGGGCGTGCTGCTGCTGACGATGGGGTGAGAGGCCGCGCGCTGCGTCTCGAGCACGAGCGTCGCGCTTTTGTCTCACGCCCAATCACAAGTCAGCCCAGCAAAGCCGCCGAAAATCCCGCAATCGAAGCAACGAATCCACCTGCAAGCAGAACGACGCCCGCCGTGCGCCGGCCGGCGGAGACAGCGAGCCAGACGCCGACGAAACAGAGCGCCGCCGCGATTTCGGCCGCGCCCAGAGACGTCGCGCGCCAGCCCTCGTAGCGCACGGGTGGGCTGAAACGGGGCGCGAACCAATAAGTGTGCGACCAGATCGCCACAGCGCCGCGCACAGCCAGAACGGCGGCGATTGCGAAGCAGATCAGAAATTCGGCCTGCCGTCGGGTCATCGGTCCATCTTCGATCCGCCACTCTAACGGCGGGCGCTTAATCGCGTCTTGCCAAATTGCCGCGCCCGACCGGGTTCCTTGATCGGCCCCGCCAAATCAGGCACAACCCGGCGCAACGCATCTCTCCGGGCCTTTTCCATGGTTTCACCCCTTCGCGTTGGCGTCGCCGGCCTTGGCACCGTCGGCGCCTCCGTCATCCGGCTTTTGCAGCGCCAGGACGGCGCGCTCACGGCGCGCACGGGCAGGGCGATCCGCGTGACGGGCGTCAGCGCCCGCGACAAGGCGCGCGAGCGCGGGCTCGATCTGGCGGGCGTGCGTTTTTTCGATGATCCGATCGACCTCGCCCGTTCGCCCGACATCGATTTGTTCGTCGAACTGATGGGCGGAGACGAGGGGGCTGCGCGCACGGCCGTCGAGGCGGCGCTCGGCGCCGGCAAGTCCGTCGTCACCGCCAACAAGGCGCTGCTCGCCAAGCATGGCCTGGCGCTGGCCGCGCTGGCGGAAGAAAAGCACGTCGCGCTCGCCTACGAAGCATCCGTCGCCGGCGGCATTCCCATCGTCAAGACGCTCCGCGAGGGCCTTGCCGGCAATGAGATCACGCGCGTCTACGGCATTCTCAACGGCACCTGCAATTACATCCTCTCGCGCATGGAGCTTGAAGGCTTGAGCTTCGAGGCCTGCCTCAAGGACGCCCAGCGCCTCGGCTATGCCGAAGCGGACCCCACCTTCGACATCGGCGGCTTCGACACTGCGCACAAGCTCGCAATCCTCGCCTCGCTCGCCTTCGGCGCGAAGATCGATGCGGACGCGATTTCGATCGAGGGCATCGAGGGCGTCACGCTCGCCGATCTCAAGGCGGCCGAAGAACTCGGTTTTCGCGTCAAGCTGCTGGGCGTCGCCCAACGCACGCCCCACGGCGTCGAACAACGCGTGCACCCCACGATGGTCCGCCGCACGAGCTCCATCGCGCAGGTGATGGGCGTGCTGAACGCCGTCACCATCGACGCCGATGCGGTGAAGGAACTGACGCTGGTCGGCCCCGGCGCAGGCGGCGATGCAACGGCTTCAGCCGTCGTCGCCGACATCGCGGACATTGCGCGCGGCGTGCGCTCGCAGCCCTTCGGCCTGCCGATGGCGCAGCTTTCGGCGGCGCGCCGCCCGGAAATGCAGCGACACGAGGGCGGCTATTACATCCGCCTTGCCGTGCACGACCGGGCGGGCGCCTTCGCCGCCATCGCCGGCCGTATGGCCCAGCGCAGGATTTCGCTCGAAAGCATCATGCAGAAGGGCTTGCCCGAAAAGGGCGAGAATGGCGCCAGCAGCGCCGTGCCCGTCATTCTCATCACCCACGCCACATCAGAAAAACTGCTGCGCGAGGCGCTGGACGATATTGTTTCCGACGGATTTTTGGCCGAAAAGCCGCAAGTCATCCGAATCGAACGGGGCTAGATCAAGGTTTTCGAGCCCCAACCGCCCTTAGATCGCTCCTTTCTTCCGGACCCCGCCATGACCGACCTCCTCGTCAAAGAAGACAAAATCATCGAACGCATTCTCTCGACCGAACTCGTGCGCGTGACCGAGCGCGCCGCGGTCTCCTCGGCGCGGCTGCGCGGGCGCGGCGATGAGAAAGCCGCCGATCAGGCCGCTGTCGACGCCATGCGCCGCGAACTGAACCGCCTGCCAATCCACGGCGTCGTCGTCATCGGCGAGGGCGAGCGCGACGAAGCGCCGATGCTGTTCATCGGCGAGGAAGTCGGCACCAAGACCGGTCCGCGCGTCGACATCGCCGTCGATCCCCTGGAAGGCACCACGCTCTGCGCCAAGGACATGCCGGGCTCCATCGCCGTCATGGCGATGGCGACGGGCGGCACCCTGCTGAACGCGCCAGACGTCTACATGGACAAGATCGCCATCGGCCCCGGCTATCCGACCGGCGTCGTCGATCTCGACGCATCGCCCGCCGACAACATTCACGCGCTCGCCAAAGCCAAGGGCGTGCCGGTTGGCGAAATCACCGTCGTCATCCTCGACCGGCCGCGCCATGCCGATCTGATCGCCGCCTGCCGTAAGGTCGGCGCCTCGATCCGCCTGCTGACGGACGGCGATGTCGCCGGCGTGATCCATTGCTCGCAGCCCGACGAGACGGGTTGCGATCTCTATCTGGGCTCCGGCGGCGCCCCCGAAGGCGTACTGGCGGCCGGCGCGCTGCGCTGCGTCGGCGGCCAGATGCAGGGCCGGCTCATTCTCGACACGCAGGCCAAGATCGAACGCGCCGCCAAGATGGGCGTGACCAATCCGAAGAAGAAATACGACATGAAGGAAATGGCGTCGGGCGACGTCATCGTCTGCGCCACCGGCGTCACCGACGGCGCGCTGCTGAAAGGCGTGCAGTTCGGCAAGAACGTGATCCACACCGAAACGATCATCTACCGCTCGGTGACCGGCACTGTGCGGCGCATTCAGGCCGAGCACCGCGAGTTTGCGAAGTTCAAGCTGGATTGAGTGGGGCGAAGGCGCCGTTTCCGTCGGCTTGCGCGGTTCAGCGATCCGGTCCACCAGCCCGTTGCGCGCGACCAGGCGCTGACAGACTGCGGCCTGTAGCGCTCAGGATATGAGCCGCGCTCAGATGTGACCGCGCTCACCCCGCCATCACATCCGCCCATTCGGGGTGGCGCTGCGCCTGCCAGGCCACGTAGGGGCAGCGGGGGAGGATTCTGAAACCGTTCGCGCGCGCGTCCTGCACCATGGCCTCCACCAGCGCGAGCGCTGCGCCGGTCCCGCGCAAATGCATCGGCGCCTCGGCGTGATCGGCGCTGACTACGCCAGGCGCCCGACGCGAAAACACAAGCTCCGCTTCGCCCTCCCGTCCGGCGATGGTTGCGACGTAGCGGTTGTTTTCCTTGCGGACGGAAATGGCGTTCATGCAATCCCTCACAGCCGACGGGCGATGATCATCGTCCATTGCCTGCGCCATGGAAAGCGGCGCTCAATGCGGTTTGGAAAGCGGCGGCGCCTTCTGGCTGGACCAGCAGGGACGCGGGCATCGAACATCATCACGTCGCCTCGCGCTTGCAGGGATGGACAAACCAAGAACATTCCTGTTATGTTCTCATCATTCCGGTGCGGGAGAGTCGGCGATGATGAAGCTTTACTGGGCGCCCAACACGCGCAGCCTGCGCGCCTTGTGGATGCTGGAGGAGGCCGGCGCTCCCTATGAGCGCATTCATATCGACATCCGCAACGGCGGCCAGGACGACCCGCATTTTCGCTCGATCAACCCGATGGGCAAGGTGCCGGCCTTCGAGGACGGGGCGGCCAAACTCGCCGAAAGCGCGGCAATCTGCGCCTATATCGCCGAGCGCTGCCCGCAAGCCCATCTCGCGCCCGCCGTCGGCGATCCTTTGCGCGGGCGCTATTTCCATTGGCTGTTTTTCGCGCCGGGCTGCATCGAGCCGGCGTTCGCGCAAAAATTCGCGAAATTCGAGCTGCCGCCGGTCTCAGCAAGCTGGGGCGATTTCGAGCGGGTTTTCTCCGTGCTCGAGGGCGCGCTCGTCAGGGGCCCATGGATTTTGGGCGAGAGCTTTTCCGCCGCCGATGTGATGATCGGCGCAGATCTTCTGTTTGGGGTCGAGCGTTTCGGCATCGTCGCGCGCACGCCTGTCTTCGACGCCTATCTCAAACGCTGCCACGCCCGACCGGCCCTGCAACGCGCGCTGGCGATCGACGCCGGCGGGGCGTGAAAGCGCTGCGCATGCCCGTGAGGCCTCCAAAGTTGCGGATATCGCGGCTTGCGCCGTCGCGGCGGACGGACGGGAGGCTTACAAACAGGGCGTGAGCAAACCGTCCGAGCATTTTCTTGGCGTCGAGCGCTCCGTGCTCGGCCGGCCCTGGCGCCCGCGTCTCGATGCGGCGGGGGAGGCGCGCGCGCTCGCCATGACGCAGCGGCATGGGCATCCCGATCTTCTGGCGCGCGTCATGGCCGGGCGAGGCGTCTCGCTGGAAGCGGCCGAGCGCTGGCTCGATCCCGCGCTGCGCGATCTCATGCCCGACCCTTCGACATTGCGCGACATGGACGCGGCGGTCGACAGGCTGAAACATGCGATCGAGCGGGGCGAACAGATCGCCATTTTCGGCGATTACGATGTTGACGGCGCCTGTTCGGCGGCGCTTCTGGCCGAATTTCTCGACGCTTGCGCCGCGCCGCGCCGCATTCACATTCCGGACCGGATTTTCGAAGGCTACGGACCCAATATTCCGGCGATCGAACAACTGGCCGACGAGGGCGCGACGCTTCTCGTCACGGTCGATTGCGGGACGACATCGCACGAGGCCCTGGCGGCGGCGCGCAGGCGCGGCCTCGACGTCATCGTGCTCGACCATCACCAGGCGCCCGCGCAATTGCCCGATGCGCTGGTCGTCAATCCCAACCGGCAGGACGATCTTTCAGGGCAGGGCGCGCTGTGCGCAGCAGGCGTCGTTTTTCTCACGCTCGTCGGCCTCAACCGCGCGCTGCGGCAAGCCGGCTTCTGGACCAAGGAGCGGCCCGCGCCCGATCTGCTGGCCGGGCTCGATCTCGTCGCCCTCGCTACCGTCGCCGATGTCGCGCCGCTGGTCGGGCTGAACCGCGCCTTCGTCGCCAAGGGGCTGCAGGTCATGCGCGGGCGCCGCCGCGCGGGCCTTGCGGCGCTGATCGATGTCGCGCGCCTGTCGGGCCCGGCGCAGGCCTGGCACCTCGGTTTCCTCATCGGGCCGCGCATCAATGCGGGCGGGCGCATCGGCGACGCCGCGCTCGGCGCGCGGCTCATGCTGACCGGCGACCCTGCGCAGGCGGCAGCCGTAGCGGCCGATCTCGATCGCCTCAACGGCGAACGCCGGGCGATCGAACAGGCGACCGTGGCGGCCGGCGAGGCCGAGGCCATGGCCGCTCTTGGCCGCGAAGGGGCGAGCGCCGCTATCGTCGTCGGCGGGCAGGATTGGCACCCCGGCGTCGTCGGCCTTGTCGCCGCACGGTTAAAGGAAAAGTTCAGGAAGCCAGCGTTCGCAATTGCTTTTAATGGTGAAACAGGCGTCGGCTCTGCGCGATCCATTCCGGGCGTCGACCTCGGCGCGGCTGTGCGCGCCGCCGTCGAGGCGGGGCTCCTCGTCAAGGGCGGCGGCCATGCGATGGCGGCGGGCGTCACGATCGAGCGCGCAAGGCTCGGCGCCTTTCGCGCTTTTCTCGAAGAGCGGCTCGCCGGCGCCGTCGCGGCGGCGACGGCCGCCGACGCGCTGCGGATCGACGGCGCGCTGACGGCGGCCGGCGCAACGGCCGAGATCGTGCACATGCTGCACAAGGCGGGCCCGTTCGGGCAGGGGCATCCCGAACCGGTCTTCGTTCTGCCGCGCCACCGGTTCACCGGCGCGCTCGTCATGGGGCAGGATCACCTGCGGATTGGCGCGCAGGCGGCGGACGGCTCACGGATCGATCTCCTGGCCTTCAAGCACCGCGAGAGCGAGATTGGCCGCGCGCTCGAAGGCCAGAACGGCGCGCGCGCGCATTTTGCCGTCGCGCTCTCGCTCGACCATTATGGCGGGCGCGAGCGCGTTCAGGCGCGCTTGATCGATATGGCCTTCGACCGCGATTATTAGACAGTTGCGCATCCGCGCGCGCCGCCGTATAGCTGCGCCCGTTCGCGGCCAACCCGCGAATCCGCGCCCATCGTCTAGCGGTCTAGGACGTCGCCCTTTCACGGCGAAAACAGGGGTTCGATTCCCCTTGGGCGCGCCACGATTTCTGCAAAAATCCGCCGCCTGCGCTCAAGCCCTTGTGACCAAGCCCTTATGGCAAGGCGTCATTGCGCGCGTCGATACCCGCATTTCGCCGCCGCGATGGGCTACCGCACGACGCCTTTCGTCAAAAACTTGCCGCCAGTCGGCCGCTTCGCCTTGCCGGCGACCCTCCGGCCTTCGCCTGCCTTGCCGGTGCCCGCTGGTTGCCAGGCCGGGACCAGCTGATGCTTTCCCGGCCCGATCAGGTCGGCGCGGCCCATCGCCTTCAGCGCCTCGCGCAGCACGGGCCAGTTTTCGGGATCGTGATAGCGCAAAAACGCCTTGTGCAGCCGGCGCTGGCGCAAGCCTTTCACGGCGTCCACCGGCTCGGACGCGCCGCGCCGCACGGGCTTCAACGGGTTGAAACCGGAATGATACATCGCAGTTGAAAGCGCCATCGGCGAGGGCAGATAGGTCTGCACCTGATCGGCGCGATATTTGTTGCGCTTCAGCCAGAGCGCCAGATGCATCATGTCTTCATCGCTGGTGCCGGGATGGGCGGCGATGAAATAGGGGATCAGGAAATATTCTTTCTTGGCGGCGCGCGCGGCGGCGTCGAACAATTGCTTGAAGCGCTCGTAGGAGCCGATGCCCGGCTTCATCATCTTGGCGAGCGGCCCGTCTTCGGTGTGTTCGGGCGCGATCTTGAGATAGCCGCCGACGTGATGCTCGACCAGCTCCTTGATGTAGGCCGGGCTTTTGACGGCCAGATCGTAGCGCACGCCCGAGGCCACCATCACTTTCTTCACGCCGGGCACCGCGCGGGCGCGACGATAGAGATCGATCAGCGGATCGTGGCTCGTGTCGAGATTCTTGCAGATGTCGGGATAGACGCAGGACGGGCGCCGGCACACGGTCTCGGCCTGCGCGTCCTTGCAGCGCTGGCGATACATGTTGGCCGTCGGCCCGCCGATGTCGGAGATGATGCCGGTAAAGCCCTCGGTCTTGTCGCGGATGTTCTCGATCTCGCGAATGATCGAATCTTCCGAGCGCGACTGGATGATGCGCCCCTCGTGTTCGGTGATCGAACAGAAGGCGCAGCCGCCGAAGCAGCCGCGCATGATCGTCACGGAATGGCGGATCATCTCCCATGCCGGGATTTTTGCGCCCGCGTAAGACGGGTGGGGCGCGCGGGCGTAGGGCAGATCGTAAACGCCGTCCATTTCGGGCGTGGTCAGCGGAACGGGCGGCGCCGTCAGCCAGATGTCGCGGTCGCCGTGGCGCTGCGTCAGCGGACGCGCATTGCCGGGATTGCTCTCGCGATGCAGCACGCGCGAAGCGCGGGCATAGGATTCAGGATCGCCCGCAACCTGCTCGAAGGAGGGCAGGCGGATGACGAAATTCTCGCCCTTGGCGCGCACGCCCTCGAGCGAGTCTTCCAGATTGTCGACAGGAACTTCGGTCCAGCCTGCAGGCGTCGCGCTGCGCGCGAAGGCGAGGCCGCGAATGTCGGAAAAATCTTGCGCGATCCCCCCTTTGGCGATCCGATGGGCGACATCGACCAGCGCGCGCTCGGCGTTGCCGTAGAGCAGCAGATCGGCCTTTGCATCGAACAGGATCGAGCGGCGCACCTTGTCGGACCAGTAATCGTAATGCGCGATGCGCCGCAGCGAGGCCTCGATGCCGCCCAGCACGATCGGCGCGTCGGGATAGGCCTCGCGGCAACGTTGCGCATAAACGATGACGGAACGGTCCGGACGTTTCCCGCCTTCGCCGCCGGGGGTGTAGGAATCATTGTGCCGCAACCGCCGGTCGGACGTGTAGCGGTTGACCATGGAATCCATGTTGCCCGAGGTGACGCCGAAAAACAGGTTCGGCTTGCCGAGCGCCGCGAAGGCGCTGGCGTCCCGCCAGTCCGGCTGCGCGATGACGCCGACGCGGAATCCCTGCGCCTCCAGCAAGCGGCCGATCAGCGCCATGCCGAAGCTCGGATGGTCGATATAGGCGTCGCCGGTCACCAGGATGATGTCGCAACTGTCCCAGCCGAGCGTGTCCATTTCGGCGCGCGACATCGGCAAAAAAGGCGCTACGCCAAAGCGATGCGCCCAATATTTGCGGTACGAGAATAGCGGTTTTGCGCTGATCGATGAAGATGCGGGCGTGGCCATCGCCTCTAAGTGGCCCTTCCGGCCGGTGCGGTCAATGCGGTCGCGCGCGTTAACTGCGGCGGCAGAATGGGCAAGGCCCCGCGGCCTGTTCCGCGCTAGGCTCCCGTGCGACAGGGAGCAGGTCATGCGTTTTGTTCTGACGCTCGCAGCGCTTCTGGCGGCGTCCGGCGCCAGCGCCGGCGTGATGGAAGATCGCGATTACGATTTCTGCCGCAGCTATGCGCTGCGCCCGCATAGCCGCGGCTTTGACGACTGCCTGAAACTGGCGCGCAACATCCGCGAGCAGGCTTTCTACATGCGCTATACAACCGTCTATTGCGAGCGCTACGCCAACGCGCGTTTCTGCCGCGAATATTGAGCGCGCTTGGCGCCCTGCGGCCAAAGCCGCTAGAACGGCGGCATGTTCGCGAGATTTCTGCAAAGCGAGGCCGCCGGCGGCATCGTGCTGATGGCGAGCGCCGCGCTGGCGCTGGTCGTCGCTAATTCGGGATTGGCCCCGGCCTATTTTCATGCGCTGGAAACACATATTGGCCCGCTCGAAACAGTCGAGTGGATCAACGACGCGCTGATGGCGCTGTTTTTCCTCCTCGTCGGCATGGAGATCAAGGGCGAGGTGCTGGCGGGCGAACTCGCCACCTGGCGCCAGCGCATCGGTCCGGGCGCGGCGGCGCTGGGCGGCATGATCGCGCCGGCCTTGATCTATGTGGCGCTCGCCCGCAGCCATCCTGAAGCGCTGCGCGGCTGGGCGATCCCGACCGCCACCGACATTGCTTTCGCGCTGGGCGTCCTGTCGCTGGTAGGGCGCAGGGCGCCGGCCTCGCTCACCGTGTTCCTCACAGCGCTCGCCATCATCGACGATCTCGGCGCGGTCGTCGTCATCGCGCTGTTCTATACGCAGAAGATCGACCTTCCGATGCTTGCGGGCGCTTTCGCTGCGCTAGGCGTGCTGTTCGCCTTGAATCGCGGCGGCGTGCGCCGGCTGTGGCCCTATCTGCTGATCGGCCTGCCGCTCTGGTATTTCACGTTCCGCAGCGGCGTTCACGCGACATTGGCGGGCGTTGCGCTGGCGGCGGCCATTCCGATGGGCGAGGGGTTCGACAAACTCGAACATGCGCTCAGCCCGCGTGTCGACTACATAGTCCTGCCGCTGTTCGCTTTCGCCAATGCGGGCGTCTCCTTTGCCGGCGTGACGGGAGCGCAACTGCTGGGGCCGGTTGCGCTCGGCGTCGCGCTCGGTCTGTTTTTCGGCAAACAAGCCGGCGTCTTTTTGACCGTTCGTCTGATGGCGGCGCTCCGCTGGGCCGAAAAGCCGGCCGGCGCCGATTGGCTGCATGTCTACGCCATGTCGTTGTTGTGCGGCGTCGGCTTCACCATGAGTCTCTTCGTCGGCCTGCTGGCCTTCAAGGGGCAGGGCGAGCTGATCGCGCAGGTCAAGCTCGGCGTGCTCGCAGGCTCGGTCGCCTCCGCGCTCTCCGGACTCGGCATGCTAGCCCTGCGTTCTGCGCCGGTTGACTCCTCGTCGCGATAAAAGCACGACTGGAGACATGCTAGCCCGTTCTCTTGCCGCCGCGCTCGATCGTCGCAACATCCACTATGGCTGGGTGATTGTCGTCACAGCCTTTTTCTCGAGCCTCGTGATGGCGGGCGCTGTCGGCCTGCCCGGCGCGCTGATCAAGCCGTTGACGACGGAATTCGGCTGGGATGCAGCGCAGATTTCCTCGGCTCTTGCGGTGCGTTTCGTTCTGTTCGGACTGATGGCGCCGTTCTCGGCCGCGCTGATCGATCGTTATGGCGTCCGACGCGTCATCCTCTCGGCGCAGATGCTGGTGTTCACGGGCCTGATGGCCGCGCTGTTCATCACCAGCCTTTGGCAACTCATTCTGTTCTGGGGGATTTTCGTCGGCGTTGGCACTGGCCTCACGGCGCTTGTGCTCAACGCCATTCTCTCGACGCGCTGGTTCACCGCCCGGCGCGGTCTGGTGATGGGCATGCTGACGGCGGCCATTGCGACGGGGCAGCTGGTGTTTCTGCCGGTCGGCGCCTGGCTCGTCGATCATTATGGCTGGCGCTGGGCGCTGGCGCCGCTCGGCATCGGCATCGTGCTGGCGGCGATCGCGGTGACGCTTTTTCTGGTCGATTACCCGTCCGAAGTCGGTTTGAAGCCCTATGGCGAAACGGGCCCCGTCACAGCGCCGCCGCCGCGTCAGGAAGGCGCTCTCGGCGCCGCCGCGCTCCGCGCTGTCGACATTCTGCGCGAATGCGTTCGCGCGCCGGCCTTCTGGCTGCTTGCCGGTTCGTTTTTCATCTGTGGACTTTCGACGAACGGCCTCATCCAGACGCATTTCATCTCGTTCTGCGTCGACAATGGCATGGCGGCGGTTACGGCCGCCTCGGCGCTGGCGATGATGGGCGTTTTCGACCTGTTCGGCACCATCGGCTCGGGCTGGCTGTCGGACCGTTACGACGCCCGCAAGCTGCTGTTCGTCTATTACGGCTTCCGCGGTCTGTCGCTGCTCTGGCTGCCGTCCTCGACATTCACGCTCTACGGACTGTCCGTCTTTGCGATGTTCTACGGTCTCGACTGGATTGCGACCGTGCCGCCGACCGTAAAGCTCGTCGGCGCGCAGTTCGGGCGCGAGAAGGCGGGCGTTGCTTTCGGCTGGATTTTCGCCGCCCATCAGCTTGGCGCCGCCAGCGCGGCGATGCTCGGCGGGCTCTCGCGCACCTGGCTGTTGACCTATGCGCCGTCCTTTTATCTCGCCGGTTTCGCCTGCCTGCTGGCGGCGATATTCAGCCTGATGATCGGGCGGGGCGGCGCGAGGAAAGCGACGCCGGCGATGGCCTGACATGGCCTCCTTTTATGAGCGGCGCATTCTGCCGGGGCTGATTGCCTGCGCCTGCCGCGCGCCGCAGATCATGGACAAGCGCGCCGCCCTGGTCCCGGCCGCACAAGGCCGGGTGCTGGAGCTGGGAGCGGGATCGGGGCTGAATTTCGCCCTGTACAAGCCGGAAGAAGTCAGCGTCGCCATCGGGCTCGAGCCTTCCGCCGAATTGCGCGCGCTCGCCCGACAGGCGCCGAAGGCCGCCGGACTGGCCGTCGAGATCGTCCCGGGCGCGGCGGAAAACCTGCCTTTTGAATCCGCGACATTCGATACGGTTCTGACGACCTTCACACTCTGCTCGGTCGCATCGCTCGATCAGGCGTTGCGCGAGGCGCGTCGTGTTCTCAAACCATCGGGCAGGCTGCTCTTCTGCGAACACGGATTGTCGCCGGACAAGAGCGTCGCCCGCTGGCAGCGCGGGCTCGATCCTTTTTGGTCGCGGCTGGCGGGCGGATGCCACCTGTGCCGCGCCATCGGCGCCGCTGTCGAAACGGCGGGTTTTGCATTTGAAAAGGTGGAGCAGACCTATCTGCCGGCCACGCCGAAAATCGTCGGCTGGACGCAATGGGGCAGCGCAAGGCCGCGATAACGCAGCGCAAGCGCCGGACAGGAACCCACGCGCGCCGCCGCGTCGGCGACGCGCGTTTAAATCAAGCCCTGGGTTCAGGCCCGCTGACCAGAGAAGGTCGAATCGCCGAATGCGCCGAGCTTCACCGAACCTGCAATCTCGTTGCCCGAGACCGTGCCGTTGAACTCCAGCGTCATCGGCATGGGATTGACGATGTCGACGGTCCACGAAACGTTCTGCCCGTTCACCGAGCCGTTCTCGATCGCCTGACCGCCGCCGGCGCCTTCCTGTTGGCCGCTCAGCTGCCCGCCGTCGGCTTTCAGCGTTACGGTGGAGGCCTGCGCGCCCATCGGGGTGTTGATGCTCAAATTCCAGGTGCCGTCGATCGCCATGGGAAATCTCTTCTCGAAGCGGCGGAACGCCGCATCGATGAAGATAGGCGCCGCGCAAGCCGCGTTCAATCGGCCCGCGCGCCAAATTCGTATGCATGTAAACAACAAATTGGGGCAGGCGTGACTTCCGTCGCCTGACGGCCGTGCGGAGGCGCGCTAGATCGCGCCGCAATGCAGCGAAGGGCGGATCTCCATGATCTATCTTTACGATTTCATCCTTGCCCATCGTCAGGCGGCCGCCGAGGCCTTCGGTCTCGTCCTGTGCCTCGGCGCGCTTTACGGCGCGCGCAGGCCCGCGCCGCGCGACTGAAACGGCGGTCGGGCGGCAGGCGCACAAATAAAAACGCCGGCGTTTTGCGCCGGCGTTTTGATTGAACGTCTGTGACGATCGCGAAGCGACGATCAGATCGCTTCCTTGAGCTCTTTCAGGGCGCGGAAAGCGACCTTCTTGCTCGCCTTGATCTTGATGGCTTCGCCCGTAGCCGGGTTGCGGCCCATGCGCGCGGCGCGCTTGCGAACCTGAAGGATGCCGAGGCCCGCGATCTTGACGCGTTCGCCCTTCTTGAGCGCCTTCACCATCATCGCGACGGCTTCGTTCAGCATCTCGTCGGCAGCGCGCTTGGAGATGTCGTGCTTGTCGGCGAGGCCCGCCGCCAGATGTTTCAGGGTGACCGTGACGGTTTTCGTCGTCGCAGCCGGTTTGGTTGCAGTCTTAGTCGTAGCGCGAGCCATATCTTTTCTCCCGGAACAAATTCCGAATCGCGCCGGGATAATAACGGGATTCTCGCGCGTAAAGCGCTTGCCGCGACAAATTCCCCATATTTTACGGGCTCGGCGGGCCTGATTCTCGCAAAAATCCCCTGAAGAGGCGCAAAAGGCGCGCTCTGTCATGTGTCAAAGGTCCGCGCAGCAGCGCTTTTGGCCGCGCAATGGCGCGAGCATGCGCAAATTCGCTGCGGAAACCGGCGCCGTTAAGGATTTGTTTGCCCTAACGGAATAGAAAAAAGCATGGCTTTCTCGATACATATCCCCCTCAAAGGCGGAACGCTGAAAGTGAAATCCGCCAATCGCCTTCGCAGCGCCGAGACGCATCGCGAAGTTCCGGTCTTCGCCCTTTTCGGCGTCTACTTTTGCTGGTGGGCGCGCGAAATCGCAGAGCGCGAGAAGGCGACGGAAACAATTTACATGCCCGAATATCACGAGCGCACGAGCGTCGTCTGGGACCGCCACGCCGCTTGACCGGCCGCGCCGCAGGGCGGGGCGGTGGGCTGGCGGAAGGAGTGAGATTCGAACTCACGGTGGACTTGCGCCCACGGCGGTTTTCAAGACCGCTGCCTTAAACCACTCGGCCATCCTTCCAGCCCGCGCTGTCTAGACCAAAGTCTGTCCGCTGGCGAGCGCTTCGTCCCCGGAAAAGCCGCAATGCGCGGCGATAGGCGAATACGCCCTTTGGGCTTCGAGTCGACTGGCGTCTTCTTTAGCGCTCGGTTAATGAGTTGCTGGCAATCTACTCGGCGCTGGCTTCGGTCCGCCGTGGCTCAAGGGAGAGCAGTGTGGCGGATTATCAGGCTGCGGCGATTCGTTCAGCGTTCTTCCGTGCGGTGCGTCCTTCCATGAAAATCTGTTTTGATAAGACTGCGCGACTGGTTCTCGCGATGGGAGCGCTTGGCGCGCTCGCTGGCTGTGCGCAGCGCCCCCAGCAAGTCGCCTCCGCCGCGCCGGAATCGCGTTACGATGCGAAATATGGCGTCGCCTCCAGCCCGCGCGTCGTGGCGGACGGGCAGGCTGTGCCGAAAGGCGGCGGCAAGTATCACGTCGGCAGGCCCTATCAGATCGCCGGAAAGACCTATTACCCGCACGAGCAGACCAAACCCGAAACCGGCATGGCCTCCTGGTACGGCGCCGATTTCCATGGCCGCAAGACCGCCAATGGCGAGATTTTCGACCGCAGCTCGATCACCGCCGCTCATCCCACAATGCCGCTGCCGAGCTACGCCCGCGTGACCAATCTGCGCAACGCGCGCTCGATGATTGTGCGCGTCAATGATCGCGGCCCCTATCACGGCGGTCGGGTGATGGATGTCTCGCAACGCGTCGCCGAAGCGCTCGACTTCAAGGGGCAGGGGACGACCAAGTTGCGCATCGAATATCTCGGTCGCGCCGAGCTTGGCGGATCGAGCGACCGCAAGCTGATGGCGACGTTGCGCACGGATGGAACGCCCGCCAGTCTCGACGGCTATCCCAATCCGCAGCCGACTGCGGTTGCCGCGCTGCCCGAGCCTTCACGCGCGCCTGCGCGCCGCCGCCATGAAACGGCGCCGGCTCAGAATCTGCAGGCCGATGAAGAGCTGGCCGAAAATCTCCCGCCGCCGCCCGCCGCCGCAGCGCATCGTCGCGTGCAATCGGCCGCCAAGGCGACGTCCGCGCCGCACGAGGCCGAATTGGTGCGCACGGCCTATGCGCCAGCGCCGCCAGCCCGCCCGCTCGATCTGCAGACCGTGCCGGGCGCTGGCACGCCGATCGGCGCGGGCAAGCCGCAGCCGCTCGACGGCGACGAGCAATAAGGCGGTCCGGCTCTTCAAATCGCGCGCAGGGCGCCGTAGATCAGAGCCTTGTGCGCAGAGCCTCGCGCGCAGGGCGCCGCCGCCCAATCAGCGGGTGTGTTTTGACCGTCTCGATGCCTAAAGTTTCGCGCATTCTGGCGCTGGCTCTTTGCCTTGCAGCGCCCGTGCGCGCACAAACCATTCAGGTCGGATGTCAGCAGGCGGCGCTGATGGACGCCGAAAGCCGCGCATTTCTTTACGAGCGCGCCGCCGACGAACTGGTTTCGCCGGCCTCGACGGTCAAGGTTCTCACCGCCGAAATCGTCTTCCAGCAATTGAAGCTCGGGCGCATTCACCTCGACGATACGTTCGATATTTCCGAACATGCCTGGCGCACCGGCGGCGCGCCCTCGCGCGGCTCGTCGATGTTCGCTTCGCTCAAGAGCCACGTGCGCGTCGAGGATCTCATCCGCGGCATGGTGATCGATTCCGGCAATGACGCGGCGATCGCGCTCGCCGAAGGCATAGCTGGCTCGGAAGAAGCGTTTGTCACGATCATGAACAAGCGCGCGCGCGAGCTCGGCATGACCAGGTCGCGTTTCGCCAACGCCTGGGGAAAGAGCGATCCGCAACAGAAGGTGACGATGCGCGAAATGGTCAATCTGGCCAATCGCCTGATCGCGACCTATCCCGACGAATACAAATATTTCGGCGAAAAGGATTTCACCTGGAACAAGATCACGCAGACCAACCGCAACCCGCTGCTGCTGATGAACATCGGCGCGGATGGTTTGAAGACGGGCAATATCGACGAGGGCGGTTTCGCCATTGTCGGCTCGGCGGTTGAAAACGGACAGCGCCTGATCGTCTCGCTGAACGGCTGCAAGACGGCGAGCGAACGCGCCGAAGACGCGCGCCGACTCCTGCTCTGGGGCTTTCGCGCATTCGATGTGCGCACCTTCTTCCAGCCGGGCGACGAAGTGGGCTCTGTGAAGACCTACGGCGCGGAATTGTCCGACGCCCCCGTCGTCGCCAGACAGCCCGTGAAAATTTTCATTCCCCGCGGCTCGAGCGAGAAGATCTCGGCAAAGATCGTTTACGAGGGCCCGGTTCAGGCGCCGATCAAGGAGGGCGCGGAGATCGCGCGTCTGAAAGTCATGCGCGGCGCGACATCGGCGCTCGACATCCCGCTCTATGCGGCGCGCGACATCGCCGTCGGCGGCCTGCCGCACCGCGCTTTCGATGCGCTCTACGAAACGGGCGCGGCCGCCTTCCGTAAATACGTGCTGCGCAAATGAACGCAGCGCGGAGCGGGCGTTTCATCACTTTCGAAGGCGGCGAGGGCGCCGGCAAGACGACGCAGATGGCGATGCTCGCGCGCAGACTGGAAGCGCTCGGCCTCGCCGTCGTGACGACGCGCGAACCCGGCGGTTCGCCGCGCGCCGAAATTTTGCGCGCCGCGCTTCTGTCGGGAAAATTCGCCGCGATCGGCCCCGAAGGCGAGGCCATCCTCTTCAACGCAGCGCGAATCGACCATATCGACACGAAAATCGCGCCCGCTCTGGCGCGCGGCGACTGGGTGCTGTGCGACCGTTTCGCAGATTCCACACGCGCCTATCAGGGCGTCGCAGGCAAGGCGTCGCCACGCTTGATCGAGGAGCTGGAACGGGTCAGCGTGGGCGACATGCGACCCGATCTGACGCTTTTGCTGGATATTGCGCCCGAAATCGGACTTGCGCGCGCCCAGGCGCGCTCCGGAGCCTTCGACCGCTTTGAATCCGAGGCGATCCATTTCCACCGCGCATTGCGGCGCGCCTTCCTCGATATCGCCGCGCGCGAACCGCAGCGCATCGTCGTCGTCGATGCGGAAGCTTCGCCCGAAGAAATGTCCGATTTCATCTGGCGCGCCGTGCAGCAACGCCTCGCCCCGCGCCGGGAGCGCGCATGAAGGCGCCGCGCAAGAAGGACGAGGCGCCGCCCGAGAGCGACGTTTTTCCCGGAGCGCCGCCGCCGCGCATGGCGATGCAGCTGTTCGGCCAGAACGCGGCCGAAGCCGCCTTGCTCGACGCCTACAAGTCAGGCCGCATGCATCACGCCTGGATTCTGGGCGGCCGGCCTGGCGTCGGCAAGGCGACGCTCGCCTGGCGTCTGGCGCGTTTTCTGATCGCAAATCCGGATGCGGCTGCGCCTGCAGCGCGCGCAGCGCGCGATCTCTCCGTCACGCCGGATTCGAAAGCCGCCCATCTCGTGGCCTCGCTGTCGGCGCCGGACCTGTTGTTGCTGCGGCGCGAGTGGAACAGTGAACGCAAACGCCATTTCACCGAGATCCGCATCGACGACGCGCGGCGCGCGCTCAATCTGTTTCATCACAACGCAGCCGCAGAAGGCGGCTGGCGCATCTGCATCGTCGATGCAGCCGACGATCTCAACCGCGCCTCGGCCAATGCGCTGCTCAAACTCATCGAGGAGCCGCCGGAAAAATCGCTCTTCCTGCTGATCTCCCACAGCCCCGGACGCCTGTTGCCGACGATCCGCTCGCGGTGCCGGCGCCTGCCGATGGAAGCGCTCTCCGAGGGCGACATAGCGCGCGTCGTGCACAGTCTGGGGGCGCCCTGGAGCGATCACAAGGAAAAGGATGTGGCCGAAGCAGCCGCCAGCGCCAACGGCTCGGCGCAGGAAGCGCTGCGGTTGCTCGGCCGCGTCAACGCGGCATCCGCGCGCCTGACGGAGGAAATCCTCGCCGGCCTGCCGCAGGTGAATTGGGAGAAGGCGCAGGCTTTGGCCGACGACGTCGGCAAGGTCCAGAACGAACAGGGCTTCGATGCGATGCTCGACATCGTCTATCGCTGGCTGCACGCCAAAATCCGCGCGGCTCGCGGGGCGGGACCGCGCCGCCTCGCGCCTTATGCGCAGGCGTGGGAAAAAATCGAACAAGCCGCGCGCGAGGTGGAAACCTACAACCTGGACAAACGCGCCTTCGTATTCGCGATGATCGAGGATCTGGCGGCGGCGGCGGGGTGAATTAAAATCGTACGGCTGATTGAAAGCTGATCGAAGTCCAGTTGCGGGTCGCTGATGCGCCAAGCCTTCGCCCTTCCGCCCCCGCAAAACCTGCGATAGAGCAGGGCGCATGACCAAACCGACCTTCATGATCTCGACCGCGATTCCCTACGCCAATGGCGCGCCGCATATCGGGCACGCCTATGAGCGGATCGCGACCGATTTCATCGCGCGATTCCGGAAACTCGACGGATTCGATACGTTTTTCGTCACCGGCATGGACGAGCATGGCCTGAAAGTGCAGCAGACCGCCGCCAAGGCGGGCGTCACGCCGCAAGCCTTCGTCGACGGCATCGCCGCGCAGTTCGAGGCGATGGGCGAATTGCTTGACGCCCGCGCCGACGACATCGTGCGCACCACGCAGCCGCGCCACAAGGCCTCCGTGCAGGCGATCTGGGAGCGCATGGCCGCAAACGGCGATATTTATCTCTCGAAATACGCCGGCTGGTACTCGGTGCGCGACGAAGCCTATTACGACGAAGGCGAGCTGACCGAACGCGAGGGCAAGAAATACGCCCCGACCGGAACGCCGGTCGAATGGGTCGAGGAGGAGAGCTATTTTTTCAAACTCTCGGCCTATGCGGACAAGCTGCTCGCCCATTACGAGGCGAACCCCGATTTCATCACGCCGGAAAGCTACCGCAACGAAATCGTCGCTTTCGTCAAACGTGGCCTTGCCGATCTTTCCATCTCGCGCACGACCTTCAACTGGGGCGTGCCGGTTCCCGGCGATCCGAAGCACGTCATGTATGTCTGGGTCGACGCGCTGACCAACTACATCACGGCGAGCGGATTTCCCGATGCGGCCGCGCCCCGCGCCCGTTTCTGGCCGGCCGATGTCCATGTCATCGGCAAGGACATCACACGGTTCCACGCGATCTTCTGGCCCGCGTTCCTGATGTCTGCGAAACTGCCCCTGCCCAAGCAGGTCGTCGTGCACGGCTTCCTGTTCAACAAGGGCGAGAAGATGTCGAAATCGCTCGGCAACGTCGTGGGGCCGGCCGATCTCGTCACCGCCTATGGGCTCGACCAGATGCGCTATTTCTTCCTGCGCGAGGTGCCGTTCGGGCAGGATGGCTCCTATTCGCATGAAGCGATCGTCAACCGCATCAACGCCGATCTCGCCAATGATCTCGGCAATCTGGCGCAGCGCTCGCTGTCGATGATCGCCAAGAACTGCGAGGGCAGGGCGCCGGTTTGGGGCCCGCTGACGCAGCCCGACCGCGACATTCTCGATGCCGCCTATGCGCTCGGCGACAAGACGCGCGCTGCGATGCAATCCTTTGCGATCCATCATGCGCTTGCCGAAATCTGGAAGGTCGTCGCGGAGGCCAATCGCTATTTCGCATCCGAAGAACCCTGGACGAAGCGCAAGACCGATCCGGCGCGCATGGCGACCGTGCTCGGCGTGACGGCCGAGGTTCTGCGGGTCGTCGCCATTTACGCGCAGCCTGCAATGCCCGGCTCGATGGAAAAACTGCTCGACCTGCTCGCCCAGCCGGCCGCCGCGCGCGACTTTGCGCATGCAACGCCAGACCATCGCATCGCAGACGGCGCGCCATTGCCGGCGCCCGCGCCGATCTTCCCGCGCTACGTCGAGGCGGAATGATGGAGCAGGGCGGCGGGGCGACGGTTGAAATCCGCGTTCCGACCTATCGCCGCCCGGTCCTGCTGGAGCGCGCGCTGCGCTCGGCGCTGGCGCAGACCGACGCCGACTGGCGCTGCATCGTTTTCGACGACTGCGCGCAGCACAGCGCCCGCCCGCTCGTCGAAAGCCTGGGCGATGCGCGCTTCGTCTATCGCGCCAATGCCGTCCAGCGCGGAGCGATCGGCAATATCGACCAATGTTTTCGCAACAGCCCTTACGCTGGCGGCGGTTTCGCGCTCGTGCTTGAGGACGACAATTATCTGCTGCCCGAGCACATCGCCGCGCAACGGACCCTGGCGCAGCGCAAGAATGTCGGCGTCGTCTTCGCCGGTCAGTTCTGCGAAAAGGTGCTGACGGCCGGTCAGCCCGGCGAGCGGACATCCGAAAAGACGCTCGTCTGGATCTACCGCGAGCAGACCTATGAAGCCGCGACGGCGGCGGCGGCGCTCCTCTTCTCGCACGCCTTTTCGAACGGCGCGGCTTTCTGGCGTCTTGGCGGCCCATCCGATTTCGAGATTGGCGCGGCGGTCACCGACGATCCCGGAATGCAGGAGACGCTGCGCATCCTGCGGCTCGCCGAACCGGTTTTCGTCTCGCATGAGGCGACGGCCGTCTGGCGCTGGAACGATCCAAGCGATTCCTATGTCTCGGCAAAAGCGGACAAGCCCTCGCGCTGGCGCCGCGCGCTGGAGGCGCGCCGCCGGCTTGATGCGCGCGCCATCTATCTGCGCGGGGCGGGCGCTGCGGGCATGATGAAAGCGCTCGCCCATTTCGATGCGCGCTTTGCCGTGGAGGCGGAACGCGCGGCGCTGATGGCCGGCTTCGATTGCCGCCTCACCGAACGGGACGCCGGCTCGCGCAGGAAGCTGCGGGCCAGGGGCCTTGCCTTGCGCGCGCTTGTCCCGCGGCAGATCGCGCCCGACGCATTTCCGGCTTGGCGGGCGCGTCGCGATCCCGCATAAATCCCGGCATGCTGATCGACACCCATTGCCATCTCGATTTCCCCGAGCTCGCCGCCGAGGCGGGCGCGGTGGTCGAACGCGCCAAAGCCGCCGGCGTCGAACGCGCCATCACGATCTCCACTCGCGTCGACCACTTTGAAAGCTATGCTTCAATTGCAGAGAAATTTGATAATATTTTCTGCACAGTAGGAACGCATCCTCATCAAGCGCACGAAGAGCCTGAAGCCTCCGTCGAGCAGATTCTCGCGCTGGCGCAGCATCCGAAATGCGTCGGCGTCGGCGAGGCTGGCCTCGACTACCACTATGACCGCGCGCCGCGCGATGTCGCCCAGCGCGTCTTTCGCACGCATATCGCCGCCGCGCGCCAAAGCGGCCTGCCGTTGGTCATTCACGCCCGCGACGCCGACGAGGATGTCGCCGCAATTCTGGAAGACGAGATGGGGAAGGGGCCGTTCAAGGCCCTGCTTCATTGCTTCACCGCCTCGCGCATGCTGGCCGAACGCTCGCTGGCGATCGGTCTCTACATTTCGTTTTCCGGCGTGCTGACCTTCAAGAATTCGGAGGAGTTGCGCGCGATTGCGCGCGATGCGCCGCGTGACCGGCTGCTGGTCGAGACCGACGCGCCGTTCCTTGCGCCCGTGCCTTATCGCGGCAAGCGCAACGAGCCGGCCTTCGTCGTGAAAACGGCGGAAGTGCTGGCGGCCGCGCGCGGCGAGACGCTCGAGGACATCGCGCGCGCGACGACCGACAACGCCCTGCGGCTTTTCTCCAAAATGCCGCCGCCGGGCGCGTCTGCGTGAGCCTGACGCTGACCATTCTGGGCTGCGGGTCCTCGGGCGGCGTGCCGCGCGTCGGACAGGGCGGGTGGGGCGCCTGCGATCCTCAGAACCCGAAAAACCGCCGCCGCCGCTGTTCCCTCCATGTCGAAAAGCGCGGGCCGCGCGGGGCGACCGACATCCTCGTGGACGCTTCGCCCGACTTGCGCGAACAGCTTCTGGATCTCGGCGCCGCCAAGCTCGACGCTGTGCTGCTGACCCACGCCCACGCCGACCATATCCACGGCGTCGACGACGTGCGCCCGCTGGTCATCGACGCGCGCAAACGCATTCCCGCCTGCATGGACGCCGCCACAAGCGCCGAAATGCACGCCAAGTTCGGCTATATCTTCAAGACGCCGCCGGGCTCGAACTATCCGCCGCTGATGGATGAAGTCCGGATCGAGCCTGGCCGCGCTTTCGCCGTCGAGGGCCTTGGCGGGCCTGTCGAGACCACGCCGATCCTCTTCCGGCACGGCGAAATCGACGCGCTCGGCTTCCGCTTCGGCGCCGTGGCCTATTCGCCGGACCTGAAGGACATTCCGCCCGCCAGCCAGCGCCTGCTTGAAGGGCTCGACCTCTGGATCATCGATGCGTTGCGCTACGTCAGCCATCCGAGCCACATCACGGTCGCCGAAGCGCTGGCGTGGATCGAGCGCCTGCAACCGCGCCGCGCGATCCTCACCAATCTCCATGTGGATCTCGATTACGAAAAGCTGCGCGCGCAACTTCCGCCCCATATCGCGCCAGCATTCGACGGCATGCGCATCGAGATTGACGCGGGGAGCGAAATCCGGACGACGTAAACTGTCCAGCTTCAGAACTAATAGCGCTGTATTTTGGTTCCATAATATAGATTATGCGAATAACGGATATAAGAATACGAGCTATTTCAAGCGTCTGACTTTCCTGCCCTCGATAGCGCCAGCGACCGAAATCGGCCCGAAAATTTGCGCCGACGCTGGCGTTTTTCAGCTTCCTGTGCGCAATTGATATAGCCAGCGAGACAAAAGCGCGGTAAAAGGTAAATGCGCGCGGGTCTATGGCATCTACACCGAAACAAGAAACGGTATGGGGCGGCTGGTTCTCGCGAACCAGCCTTTTTGGCGTTAGTCGCGCTGGATGATTGAAACGAGACAGGCATGAGCAAAGGTAGAGATTTCCGTGGTCCCCGCAAACGCGGCTTCGACGACGACGGCCCAATGAACGATTACGCCCCCCGTCAGAACCATCGCGGCGCCCCGCGCCAGTTCGGCGGCGCGCCCGCCGGCGGCGGCGGTTTCCCCGATATGATGGCCTCCGCGCCCTCGACCCCGCCTGTCGACGCCACTGTGAAGTGGTTCAAGGCCGACAAGGGCTTCGGCTTCGTCGAACTCGCCAATGGCACGGGCGACGCCTTCCTCCACATCAATGCCGTCCAGCAAGCCGGCTATGACGCCCTGCCGCCCGGCGCCAAGCTGAAGGTCCAGGTCGCCACCGGTCAGAAAGGCCAGCAGGTCACCCGCGTCCTCGAGGCGGACCTGTCGACCGCGCAGGAAACGCGCCCGCCCCGCTCCGGCGGTTTCGGCGATAGCCCGCGTCCGCCGCGCCGCGCCGCGCCCGATCCGTCCACCGCGACCAGCGTCCAGGGCAAGGTCAAGTGGTTCGACGAAACCAAGGGCTTCGGCTTCGTGCAGCCCAACGATGGCGGCAAGGACATTTTCATCCACATTTCCGTCCTGAATTCCTCCGGCGTACAGCGTCTGGCGGAAGGCCAGCCAGTCACCATGCAGGTGGTCGAGGCCCCCAAGGGCCGCGAGGCCATTTCCATTCAGGCGTGAGAATCCGGGCAGGGACTGCATCCCTGCCCGCCTTCGTCGAACCCTCCAGCCGGCGCCCGCAATGCGCCGGTTTTTTTATGATGGCGACCCGCATGAGCGAACGCGACATTGGCGCACTGCTGGCGATCATGGCGGCGTTGCGCACGCCCAAAACCGGCTGCGCGTGGGATCTCGAACAGAATTTCGAGAGCATCGCGCCCTATACGATCGAGGAAGCCTATGAAGTCGCGGACGCCATCGCGCGCCGCGATCTCGACGATCTGCGCGACGAACTGGGCGACCTTCTGTTGCAAGTCGTGTTCCACGCCCGCATGGCGCAGGAGCAAGGCGCATTCGATTTTGGCGATATCGTGGGCGCGATTTGCGACAAGCTGACCCGCCGCCATCCGCATGTTTTCGGCGACGCGCGCAATCTCGCCCCCGATGAGGTCGCCGCGCTCTGGAGCCGCATCAAGGCTCAGGAAAAGGCCGACAAGGCCGCACGATCCGGGCCGTCCGGCGCGCCCTCCTCCATTCTGGCCGATGTGAAGGCCGGGCGTCCCGCGCTGGGCCGCGCCCTCGCCCTGCAAGCGGCGGCCGGCGCGGTCGGCTTCGACTGGAACGATGCGCGCGCCGTGCTCGACAAGATCCGGGAAGAGGCCGGCGAAGTCGTGGAAGCCATGGAAAAGGGCGATCGCCAGGAGATCGAAGCCGAGATCGGCGATCTCCTGTTTGCGGCGGTCAATCTGGCGCGCCACGCAAAGGTTGACCCGGAAAGCGCCCTGCGCGCGGCCAACGCCAAATTCGAACGGCGTTTCGCCTATATCGAGCAGGCGCTGGCGGAGCAGCGGCGCAAACCGCAGGATGCCGCTCTTGAGGAAATGGACGCGCTCTGGGAAGAATCCAAATCGCGCGGCCTGTAGGAAAAAGGATCGCCCATGACGCAACCCAACGACATCGCGCTGACGACCATTGACGGCGCAAAGACCACTTTCGGCGCTTACGCCGGCGACGTCGCGCTGATCGTCAACGTCGCGAGCAAATGCGGCTTCACGCCGCAATACAAGGGCCTCGAGGAATTGTGGCGTCGCTACAAGGATCGCGGTTTTGTCGTACTCGGCTTTCCCTGCGACCAGTTCGGCCACCAGGAGCCGGGCAACGCAGAGGAGATCGCGCAATTCTGCTCGCTGACCTACGACGTGACCTTCCCGATGTTCGAGAAGATCGATGTCAACGGCGCCAACGCCCACCCGCTCTATCGCTATCTGACGGCGGAAAAGCCGGGCCTGCTCGGCTCGAAGGCGATCAAGTGGAACTTCACGAAATTCCTGATCGGCCGCGATGGCAAGATCATCAAGCGTTACGCGCCGACCGACAAACCGGAAGATATCGCCGCCGACATTGAAAAGGCGCTCGGCTGATTATCCGCCGATGGCCATGAAATTATCCATCATGGTCTTCAACTCGGGATCAGCCATCGAGCGGAGCTCCGCGAATGTCGCATCGCCAACGCCGCCGCGGGCGATGCGCTTCACACGCATCCCCCAGTTCGGGAACGTCATGGCCTCGATGGGATGATCCTGGACGACGACGACGCCATAATGCCGCGGGTCTTTCTTGATGCGCGCCAGCAGATCCGTGAGCGTTTTTTCCGAACCTTGCAGCGTCTGCAGAAAATTTGCACCGTTGAAGAGCAGAAATCCCGTCACACCCACCTTGCTGTTGAAAGCGCTGGAGGTGTTTTCGATGTCCTGCAAAGTGTTGTCGGTGATGAAATGACCGGTGCTAATGTAGGAAAGATGAATTATTTTGGACATTTAAGCCTCACCATACGGAAGAGACTTTAAACCCAAACCGCATATTGGGCAATGTGGCCAGGCCGCTTGTCGCGCGCGCAAGCCTGGCGTTCAGACCGGCGTCGCCGAGGCGAATTTGCGCATGACGCGTTCCACCCGCTCCGGCCCGACGCGAATGTCGACGGTCGTCTTGCCGGTTCGCCCCTGCTTGCGCGCCAGCACTTCGCCATTCTCGTAAAGCCAGGCCAGCCCGGCGCCGTCATCGGCCGCCAGCGTCACGCGCAAGGTCGTGCGCCCTGCGGCCAGCCGCTCCTCGACCTCTCCCAGCAGACCGTCGATCCCCTCGCCCGTCAGCGCTGAAACCAGCACAGGCCTCGCCTCCGGCGCTGTGGCGCGCGCCGCCTGCATGAGGCCTTCGCGCCGTTCGGGCGTCAGAAGGTCGGCCTTGTTCCAGACCTCGATCAGTCGTTGATGATCCTGCGGCGACACGCCCAGTTCGCCGAGGATTTTCTCGACGTCGGCGCTCTGCGCTTCGGTGTCGGCATGGGCGACATCGCGCACGTGCAATACGACGTCGGCTTCCGTCACTTCCTCGAGCGTTGCGCGAAAGGCCGAGACGAGCATGGTCGGCAGGTCGGAGATGAAGCCGACCGTATCGGACAACATGATGCGCGCGCCATGCGGCATCTTCACCGCGCGCAAAGTGGGATCGAGCGTGGCGAACAGCAGGTCTTCGGCCAGAACCTCGGCGCGCGTAAGGCGGTTGAACAGCGTCGATTTGCCGGCATTGGTGTAGCCGACCAGCGCGACGACCGGATAAGGCGCGTCCTGTCGTTTCTTGCGATGCAGCCCGCGCGTGCGCTTGACCTGTTCGAGATCCTTCTCGATGCGCGTCATGCGCTCCTGAATGAGGCGCCGGTCGGTTTCGATCTGCGTTTCGCCCGGCCCGCCGAGAAAGCCGAAACCGCCGCGCTGGCGTTCGAGATGGGTCCATGACCGCACCAGCCGCGATTTCTGATAATCGAGATGGGCGAGTTCGACCTGCAGCGCGCCCTCGCGCGTACGAGCGCGTCGTCCGAAGATTTCGAGAATGAGCCCGGTGCGATCGATCACTTTCGCGCCGAAGGCCTTTTCGAGATTACGCTGCTGCACCGGCGAAAGCGCGCAATCCACGATCACGAGTTCGGCTTCATGCTCCCTCACGAGCGCGGCGATCTCGTCGACTTTGCCCTTGCCCATATAGGTCGCGGGCCGGATCTGGTTCAAAAGCGCGAGTTCCGCTCCGACAATGTCTACGTCGATGGCGCGCGCCAGCCCGACCGCTTCGGCAAGGCGCGCTTCGGGCTCGCGCAGGTTGAATTCCTCGCGCGCAGCGGCCGCCTTGGCGGATGCGTATGGGCCGACGACGATAACGCGCGTCGGCGCAATATGTCGGTTGAGCGTGTCGTAGAGACTTTTTTCAGCCAAAGCGCGTCTTGTATCGTCTTACTTGTCGACTTCTTCAGGCTCGAACATCTGCATCGGCGCGCCGGGCATGATGGTCGAGATCGCATGCTTGTAGACGAGTTGCGAATGCCCGTCACGACGCAACAGCACGCAGAAATTGTCGAACCACGTCACGACCCCCTGCAGCTTGACGCCGTTCACCAGAAAGATCGTCAACGGAATTTTGTTCTTGCGAACATTGTTGAGAAACGTGTCCTGCAGATTTTGCGCCCGGTCGCCCGCCATTTTTCTGGTCCGTTCTTCTTCTTGTTTCACACAAATCGCGCCCTTCCTTGGCGAAAGGCCGAAATCTGCTTCATGACTAAACCGGATCGCCCCCGGATTCAGTCGGCAGTATCGCTGTAATTCAGGCGATTTCAGGACAATAGGAAATAGCTGCGCGCCAACGCAAGCGCGGCGAAAGCGCACAGGGGCGCCAAAGGATTCAACTTTGTGCGGAGGACAAGCGCAGCCGTGGCGAGCGTCGCGCAATAGCCCTGCAGATCGTGATCGGCTGCGCGCGCCATGACAACGCCGCTGGCCAGAAACAGACCGATGGCCACCGGCGCAAGCCCGGCGCGCAAGGCGCGCATCCAGCGCGCATCGGCGTGGCGGCGCATGACGAGACCAACGCCGGCGGCGACAAGACAGGTCGGAACAATTGCGGCGAGCGAGGCTGCGAAGAAACCGGCAAAACCGGCGAGCCGCCACCCGATCAGGCTGAACACGGTGATGTTGGGACCGGGCGCAATCTGCGCGATTGCGAAAAGCTGCGCGAATTCCGCGCTCGTCAACCAATGTTCGTTTTGCACGAACACGCGATGCATTTCCGGCACGACCGCATTGGCGCCGCCGATCGCCAGCAGCGAAAGCATCGTCATGTCGACGAAAATGCGCGCGGGCGTCGCGGCTTCGCTCACCTTGCGTCTCTCCAGGCCAGAGCAATCGTCACCGGCGCGAACACCGCGATGCAGACATAGAGCGGCCAGCCCAGAAACGCCGCTGCGACGAATACGGCGCCGCACAGGACGAGTTGCATTCCGTTGAACTTCGCCCGCAACGCCATCTTGCCGCCGACGCCGAGCGACAGGCCCGCCGCAGCCGACGCTGCGCCCGCAATCGCCGCCTGAAACGCCCCGAGCCCGGCAAAGCGATCATAAGCATAACCAAGCAGCGCGATCGTCAGGAGCGGCGCGGCCATGAGACCGGCGACGGACGCTGCGGCTCCGCGCCAGCCACAGTACCGCAGCCCCAGAATGACGCAGATGTTGGGCGTATTGGGGCCCGGCAACGCTTGCCCTATGCCGAGCAGTTCGGCATATTCGCGATCGCTCAGCCAGCGCCGCTCCTCGACCACCATGCGGTGCGCCCAGGCGGCGACGCCTCCGAAGCCCAGCGCGCCAACTTTCGCCCAGCCCGAAAAAAGCGCCGCCGGTCCAGGCGTCGTCTGGCGCGCGTCTGTGTGGGTTGGCGCGGGCGCGTCCATGCGATCAGGCGTCGCGTCCATCGATCGACAGCGATTTGAGCTTGCGATGCAACGCCGAACGCTCCATGCCGATGAATTCCGCCGTGCGCGAAATATTGCCGCCAAAGCGATTGATCTGCGCGATCAGATATTCGCGCTCGAAAATTTCGCGCGCCTCGCGCAGCGGCAGGCTCATCAGCTTCTCGCCGCCCATGCCGTTGGGCGTGGAAGGAACGAGCGCGCCAACTTCCGCCGGCAGCATATCGACGCTGATTTCCGCTTCGGGATCGCCGCCGGCCAGGATCATCAGCCGTTCGACATTGTTGCGCAATTGCCGGATGTTGCCCGGCCAGTCGTGTGATTGCAGCACCGCCATGGCGTCGGAGCCGATCTTGCGGCGCGGCATTCCCGAGGTTTGCGAAACCTGCTCCATGAAGAACGCGATGAGTTCGGGAATGTCTTCGCGGCGTTCGGCGAGCGAAGGCGCGCGGATCGGCACGACCGACAGACGATGAAACAACTCCTCGCGAAACGAGCCGTCGGCGATCGCGAGCGCCATATCGCGCGAGGAGGACGAGATGATGCGCACGTCGACATTGACCTTCGTCGCGCCGCCGACGCGCGTAAAGCTCTGCTCGACCAGCACCCGCAGGATCTTCGCCTGCGTCTCCTTGGGCATATCGACCACTTCGTCCAGATAAAGCGTGCCGCCATGCGCTTCCTCGAGCGCGCCGACCTTGCGCACGCCCTCCCCCTCGGAGCCGAACAGTTCCAGTTCCATGGAATCGGGCGTGATCGTCGCCGCGTTGATGACCACGAACGGCCCCTGCGCGCGGCTCGAAGCCTGATGGATCGTGCGCGCGATCAATTCCTTGCCCGACCCTGAGCCGCCCGTAATCATGATGCGCGAATTGGCCGGCGCCACGCGTTCGATCAACTGGCGCAGATGATTGACCGCAGCCGACTTGCCGACAATCGTGTTGGCTGCGCCCGCGCGCGTGCGCAATTCGCTGATCTCGCGTTTGAGGCGCGAGGATTCCAGCGCGCGTTCGGCGACCAGCACCAGCCGGTCGGCCTTGAACGGCTTTTCGATGAAGTCGTAGGCGCCGGCGCGAATGGCCGAAACCGCCGTCTCGATATTGCCGTGGCCCGAGATCATGACGACCGGCAATTGCGGATGGTTCTGCCGGATCACGTCCAGCAATTGCAGCCCGTCGAGCCTCGAGCCCTGCATCCAGATGTCGAGAAAAATCAGATGCGGCTGGCGCGCGGCGATGGCGGCGAGCGTTTCGTCCGAATTTTTCGCCGTGCGCGTTTCGTGGCCCTCGTCCTGGAGAATGCCGGAAACCAGCTCCCGAATGTCGGCTTCGTCGTCGACGATGAGAATGTCTGTCGCCATCAATGCGTCTCTGTCTTTGCGTCTGTCTTATTGGTCAATTGCGGCAGGCCGTCGGCGGAGAGGCGCATATGCACCCAGGCGCCCGGCCCGTTGGGCGCATCGAGCAATGCGAGCCCGCCGCCGTGTTCTTCGAGAATTTTGGCGACGATCGGCAAGCCAAGCCCGGTGCCTTCGCTGCGCGTCGTCACATAGGGTTCCAGCAGGCGCTGCCGGTTTTCCTCCGGAAAGCCGCGGCCGTTGTCGATCACGTCGATCAGCGCAAACCCGTCGTCGCGCCGCACGGAAACGGCGACGCGGCCGGCGCCGTTGCGTCCCTCGGCGGCCTCGACCCCTTCCGTCGCATTCTTGATGATATTGGTCAGCGCCTGCGAGATCAGCCGGCGATCGAAACGCATCGTCAGCGTCTCGCTTTCGTAATGCTCCACGAATTCGACGTTCGGATGGCCAACGCGCATCAGGAAAACCACCTGCCGCACGCAGGCGACAAGATCGTCGCTTTCAGGCCGCGCCTTCGGCATGCGCGCGAAGGACGAGAATTCATCCACCATGCGTTTGATGTCATCGACCTGTCGCACGATCGTGTCGGTGCATTGGTCGAATACGTCGCGGTCCTGCGTAATGACGCGGCCGTATTTGCGCTTCAGCCGTTCCGCGGATAGCTGGATCGGGGTTAACGGATTCTTGATTTCATGCGCGATGCGCCGCGCCACATCCGCCCAGGCCGATGTGCGTTGCGCCGTGACGAGTTCGGTAATGTCGTCGAGCGTCACGACATAGGACCGCCCCGCCTCGTCGACGGCGCCCGGCGCCACGCGCAGATTGACGATGCGCTCGCGTCCGTTGCGCAACATCGACACCTGACTCTGGATCGCCTTGCCCGTATGGGCTGCATCCGCGAGCGCAAGCGCGATTTCAGGATAGACATCGGCGACCGAGCGCCCGACCGCGCCCTCTCCGCTCGCCAGCTCGCGCGCTGAGGGATTGGCAACGGTCACCAACCCATGCGGATCGACGCCGGCTACGGCGGCAGGCACACCCGACAAAACCGCTTCGGTGAAAGCGCGCCGCTCCTCGTTGACGAGGCTCGCCTGCACGAGACTGTCCTGCTGCGCGCGCAACTCGCCGGTCATCTTGTTGAAGGTCTCGCCGAGATGGGCGAGATCGCCTTCGCGCTTGTCGATCGGCACGCGCACGTCGAGGTTGCCCGCCGATACCGCATCGGTAGCGGCAATCAGCCGGCGGATCGGCGTCATCAGGCGATTGGCGAAGGAAAGCCCGAACCACACCGCCGAAAGCAGCAGCACCAGCGTCAGCAGCGCGAACATTACCGCGAAAGCCGTCAGAACGTTGCGCCGCTGCTGGGCGAAATTGTTGTAGAGCGAAATGAGATTGCCCGCCTGCTGCGGAAATTCCAGCGTGAACGGGTCGAGCGGGCGCGCCACATAAAGGTAGACGCCGGGAAAGGCTGTGATCTGCCGCAGGGCGGCATAGGCCTTGCCCCCGCCGGTCACGATGCAGGTGGCGTCGCCGCGACGCGCTTCGGCGAAATCGGACGGCTCGGGCTTGCCGACGTCGAGCTTGGGTTGGTCGGGCGCCGGAAATTGCGCGCTTTCGATCGTCTCGCCGGTTTCCTTGATCAACGTCGCGTTGGAAAAGCCGAGATAGCGCGCGCGCGAGGCGAAGAACTCGTGAAACAGCGCCCGGTCGGCGTCATACATCGGCTTGGCGCGGTCGAGATCGGACGCGGTCAGTTGCGCTTCCTGCAGCAAGGACCGGCATTGCGATTGCTGGAAAAGCCTCGCCGCTTCCGCCGTATTGAAGATGAATGCCCGCACGTCCTGCATGAAGCCGGGGCTGAGCGCCCGGTCCAGCGCCGCCCAGCCGACAATCGCGATCACCAGCGCCGGAACGGCGGCGACCATCAGGAACACTCGCACCACGCGCATGTGCAGGCCGGACGCAGTCGCGCCCTTCCGCCAGGCCGAGATCAGATTCCAGCCTTCGCCCACGACGACCAGCGCAAGCAAGGCGATCAGCGCGACATCGGTAATGAAGAGCGCCCAGAGCGCATTGTCGGTCACAGCAATCGGCGCAAACCCGCCGATGATGAAGAAGTTGATCAGCGTGCAGGCGACCGCGGCGGCGACGACATAGGGCCCCATGCGCGCGAGGATCCGCCGACGGGATCGGCGCGGCGGACGCGACTGTGCAATCTGGGGCGGGTTGGGGTCTGTCATGCGTCCGAAAGCTGTCGAACAGCGCTAGCCGAGGTCGAGCGCCGTTGCAAGGATGCAACGGTGTTGCCGGATTGCGACTATTTTCTGACGTCTCGGCGCCTTTTCACCGATTGGGCAGACGCATCAATCGGATGTCGAGATCGCGAATCTTCTTGCGCAGCGTGTTCCGGTTGAGCCCGAGCAGCTCCGCCGCCTTGATCTGGTTGCCGCGCGTCGCCGCGAGCGCCGCCGACAAAAGCGGATATTCCAGTTCGCGCAGGACGCGGTGATAGAGCCCCGGCGGCGGCAGCCCCTCGCCGTAGGATTTGAACAGCGCCGCCATATGCCGCTCGACCGATTCAGACAGGCTGCTCTCGCCCTGCCCCGGGGGACTGGCGCTGCGCGGCTGACCCGGCGGCTCGATCGTTTCGGCCTCCTGCGCAAGTTCGGCCTCGACGAGCTGGACGCTGACCGTTTCCTGCGGATAGAGCGCCGCGAAACGGCGCGTCAGGTTTTCGAGTTCCCGGATGTTGCCCGGCCAGCGGTGCCGCTTGAGCCGGTCGAGCGCGGCCGGCTCCATGCGTTTGAGCGGCAGGCCCTCGCTCGCTGCGAGCTGGAAGAAATGCCGCACGAGATCGGGAATGTCTTCGGAGCGTTCGCGCAGCGGCGGCAGGCGCAAGGGCACGACATTCAGCCGGAAGAAGAGGTCTTCGCGAAACAGCCCCTGCCCGATGGTGACGCGCAGATCCTTGTTTGTCGCCGCAACGATGCGGACATTGGCCTTGATCGGCGTGCGGCCGCCCACCGTCGTATATTCGCCCTGCTGCAGAACGCGCAGCAGACGCGTCTGGGCCTCCATCGGCATGTCGCCGATTTCATCGAGGAACAGCGTGCCCCCTTCGGCCTGCTCGAAACGGCCCGCCGAGCGCTGGTTGGCCCCGGTGAACGCGCCCTTTTCGTGGCCGAACAATTCGCTTTCGATCAGATCGCGCGGAATGGCGGCCATGTTGATCGCGACGAACGGCCCTTTCTTGCGCTTGCCGTAGTCGTGCAGCGCGCGCGCAACAAGCTCCTTGCCCGTGCCGGACTCGCCCGTGATCATGACCGTCAGGTCGGTCATCATGAGGCGCGCCAGCGAGCGGTAGATCTCCTGCATCGCCGGCGATCGGCCAACGAGCGGCATGCCCTCGAATTCGTCGGGCTGGTCGCGATCGACGCGCGGGCGTTGCGACGACAGCGCCCGTCCGACGATGGCGACGAGTTCCTTCAGGTCGAAGGGCTTGGGGAGATAATCGTAGGCGCCGCGCTCGGAGGCCTTGATGGCCGTCATGAACGTGTTCTGCGCGCTCATGACGATGATCGGCAACTCCGGCCGCAGTTTCTTGATGCGCGGCAGCAATTCGAAAGCGTTTTCGTCCGGCATCACCACGTCGGTGACGATGAGGTCGCCCTCGCCTTCCTGCGCCCATCGCCACAGGGTCGCCGCAACGCCGGTTGCGCGCACTTCGTAGCCCGCCCGCGCCAGCGCCTGGCTGAGCACGGTGCGGATCGCCATGTCGTCGTCCGCCACGAGGATCGTTCGGCCCGCCATCACTTCACCCCGCCGTTTTGGTTTTCTTGTCCGGCCGAGAAATCGGCATGAGGATTCTGAATGTCGTCCGTCGTCCCTGTGAGTCGCATTCCACTATGCCGCCATGGTCCCCGATGATCTTGGCGACCAATGCAAGACCCAGGCCAGTCCCCGAAGCCTTGGTCGTGACGAAGGGCTCGTAGAGGTGTTCGAGAATGTCCGTCGGCACGCCCGGGCCATTGTCCCGCACACATACTTCCAGCGGCAGGCTGACGGGCGCCGCCGATCCCGGCGTGCGGATGCGCACGCCCGGCTTGAAGGCGGTCGAAATCTCGATCTCGCCATCGATGGCGTCGAGGCCGATCGCTTCGGCGGCGTTTTTCACAAGGTTCAGAAAGACTTGCACGAGTTGATCGCGCTCGCCGATCACGGGCGGCAGCGAAGGATCGTAAGTCTCGACAAAACGGATGTGGCGCGCAAATCCCGCTTGCGCGGAAAGCTTCACCTGCCCCAGCACGTCGTGAATATTGACCTGATCGCGTTCGATCGGCCGGCCTTCGGAAAACATTTCCATGCGCCCGACGAGTTTAACGATCCGGTCGGTTTCATCGCAGATCAGCCGCGTCAATGCGCGGTCCTGGTCGTCGACCGCCGTTTCCAACAATTGCGCGGCGCCGCGAATGCCCGCGAGCGGGTTCTTGATTTCATGGGCCAGCATGAGCGCCATGGCCGAAACGGACCGCGCTGCTCCCCGATGCGTCAATTGCCTGTCCATTTTATCGGCAATTGTCCGTTCTTGCAGCATCAGCACGACGCCGCCTGCCCCATCCATGAGCGGAGCGGCGTGCAGATCGGCAATTTTTTCAGCGCCGATGCGCGGCGTGCCCAGATCGACGCGATATTCGTTGACCGGGCTCTCGCGCTCCCGCGCCGCCTCCAGCAGACCGAAGGCCGGCGAGCCGAAAGGCAGCAGGTCTTCGATTTTCTGCCGGCACAGCATCGCCCGGCTCATGTCGAAGAAATCCTCCGCCGCCGCATTCGCCTCGATGACGCGATTGGAGCCGTCGATGGCGAGAATAGGAATGGGCGCCGCCGACAGGAGCCGCGCGGGATCGATGCGCAGGGGCGCGGAGGCGGGGCTCAAGCGGCGACTCCGTCGCAGGCAGGACCAAGAAAGGCGGCTTCAAGCAAATCGAGCGCTTCTCTCGGCTCGAGCGTCGTGACCAGCCTCGCCCGCCCCGCATCGTTCAGTCCGGCGCCCTCATGCGCGGCCTCCTGCACGTAAGCAGCCAGATGCTTGCGCGCATGGCGCACGCCCTGCGCGACGCCGAAAAGGTCGAGCAGCGTCTCGTAATGCGCGCGCGCTGCGACGAATTTGTCATGCGGCGACAAAACCGGCGCCGCCCGTCCTTCGAGCGCTGCGCCGATTTCGCCGACAAGCCACGGCCGCCCGACGGCCGCCCGGCCGATCATCACGGCGTCGGCTCCAGATTGCGCAAGCATGGCGCGAGCGTCCGCCGCGCTGGAACAATCGCCATTGGCGATCAGCGGCAATTGAACGGCCTCGCGAACGGCGCGGATCGCCGCCCAGTCGGCCGATCCCTTGTAGAATTGCTGGCGCGTGCGCCCGTGCACGGTAAGCCACGCGGCGCCTTCGCCCTCGGCGATCCGCGCGATTTCCGGGGCGTTGCGAAGGCTGTCGTCCCAGCCAAGCCGCATCTTCACCGAAACGGGGCGCGAAACCGCCGCCACGACAGCGCGGACCAGTTCGGCGGCGAGCGCGGGTTCTGTCATTAACGCGGCCCCGGCCATGCCGCCGCCCACGACGCGCTGGGCCGGGCAACCCATATTGATGTCGATGGCGTCGGCGCCCGCGTCTTCTGCGATGCGCGCAGCCTGCGCCAAAGCGTCGGGATCGCGCCCCGCTATTTGCACGACATGCGGGAACCCGACGCGCTGCATCCGCTGCATTGCCCCGCGCTCGGCTTCGATCAGAAAGCGCGCGCCCGCCATTTCCGCAACCGCGATCCCTGCGCCGAACCGCATGGCCAGCCGCCGCATACCTGGATCGGTGATCCCGGCCATCGGCGCAAGGACAGCGCAACTGGCCAGTTTAAACGGTCCAAATCGCATATTGCCCATTTTTTGTTCATGCGAAAACATGGCGCGACTTTATTCAATTTCCAGTCGCGCCAGCAAGCATGATCTTCGTAGAAACGCCTGAGAACAGCGGCGCCCCAATACTGCGATCAGGCGGGTCGCTGGCTTCACGCAAGGGTCTGCGTTATATTTTCGGGAGCCGGCGCCACGGAGGATCTGTGTCTGTGGAGCAAATGGCGGGGCACCGGATAAAACCCCCGCCGCGCCGGCGCTTTTCCCGATGACGGCTGACGGCAAAGCCATGCATACGCGGCGAGGCGCGCAATCAAAGCCCCGCCATTTGACGCCGTTCGACCGAAACGAATAGACACACGCCATGACATCCCCCTCGCCCACCGGCGCCGATACGGCCGTTCTCATCGTCGCCGCCGGGCGCGGTTCGCGGTTTGGCGGCGACGTTCCCAAGCAATACCGACTGCTTGCCGGCAAACCGGTGCTCATGCGCACGCTCGAGGCTTTTGCGGCCGTCCTCCCGAGCGCAGCGCTTTGCGTCGTCATCCATCCCGACGACCTGCGCTTGTACGACGCCGCCATCGAGGCGCTGGCGCCGCAGATCAAGGCGCAGCTGACAGCGCCCGCATTGGGCGGCGCAAGCCGGCAGGACAGTGGCCGCAACGGCCTCGATGCGCTGGCGGCGCTCAATAAGAAAATCGTTCTTATTCATGATGCTGCAAGGCCATTCGTCAGCGATGCTTTAATTTGCGACGCCGTCCGCGCCGCTCGGAAATTTGGCGCGGCGGTTCCCGGTTTCGCCGTCACCGACACGATCAAGCAGATCGACGCCGCAGGCGCTGTGGCCGCGACCCCGGACCGATCCAGCTTGCGCGCGGTCCAGACGCCGCAGGCCTTCGATTTCGCCCTGATCCGCGCCGCCCATGCTGCGGCCAAGGGGCGCGAGCTGACCGACGACGCCGCTGTGGCGGAAGCCGCCGGCCATAAGGTGCATGTGTTCGACGGAGATCCCCGCAACATGAAAATCACAACGGCGGGCGACCTCGCTGTCGCCGAAAGCCGCCTGCTGCGCGACCTGCCCGATATTCGCACCGGTCAGGGCTACGATGTTCACGCCTTTACCGCAGGCGACGCCGTTATTCTGGGCGGCGTTTCCATCGCGCACGACAAGAAGCTGCTCGGCCATTCGGACGCCGACGTTCTGATGCATGCGGTGACGGACGCGATCTTCGGCGCGTTGGCCGATGGCGATATCGGTTCGCACTTCCCGCCGTCCGATCCGCAATGGAAAGGCGCGGCCTCCGAAATCTTTCTGCGTTACGCCGTCGATCGCGTGCGCCAGCGCGGCGGCGCGATCGCCCATATCGACGCCACTGTGGTGTGCGAGCGCCCGAAGGTCGGGCCGCATCGCGACGCCATTCGCGCAAGGCTGGCCGACATCATGGCGCTGCCCGTTTCGCGCGTCGCCGTGAAGGCGACGACATCGGAGCGCCTCGGCTTCACGGGACGCGAAGAGGGCATCGCCGCGCTGGCGATGGCGACGGTCCGCCTGCCGGTGGGAGAAGACTGATGGCTTTCGACGCCGAACTCCTGCGCGCCGCCGAGGAAATCGTGCGTCTCTATGCGGGGCTCGGTCTGAAGCTGACCGCCGCCGAATCCTGCACCGGCGGCCTGCTCTGCGGCCTGCTGACCGAAATCCCGGGATCGTCCGCCGTCGTCGAACGCGGTTTCGTCGTCTATTCGAACGCCGCCAAGGTCGAGCTTTGCGGCGTGCCCGCGATGCTTGTCGAGCGACACGGCGCCGTCAGCGCCGAAACGGCGCGTGCGCTGGCGCAAGGCGCCCTCGCCCATGCCCGCGCCCATGTCGCGGTTGCGATCACGGGCGTCGCCGGGCCAGGCGGCGGCACGGCAGAAAAACCGGTCGGACTTGTTCATTTCGCCTGCGCTCGGGCCAATGGCCCGCTGACGCATGTCGAAAAGCGTTACGGCGATTTGTCGCGCGCGCATGTCCGCCGCGCCTCGCTTGCGCAGGCGCTGGCGATGCTGCGCGACGCCGCGGAGCCGCACGCCTTCGCGTGATGCTCAGGTGCGCGCGTAAACCTTGTCCGCGCGCGTTTCGAAAGCGACGGCGAATTTGCGGAAGGCCTGATCGAACATCGAACCCATCAGCAGCCCGAGCGTTCGGCTGGCGAATTCGTAATCGATGAAAAAGTCGACGTCGCTGGTTTGGTCATCGACAGGCTTGAAGGTCCAGCGGTTCTGCAGATGCCGGAACGGCCCGTCGATATATTCGACCAATATTTGCAAATTCGGCCGGTCGAGCGTGACGCGGCTCGTGAATTTCTCGCGGATCGCGCGGTAGCCGACTTCCATATCGGCGACGAGAACCGGGCGCCCTTCGGCGTCGACATCGCGCTTGCGCACGCGCAAACCCGTGCAGAGCGGCAGAAATTGCGGATAGGCCTCGACATCGGCGACAAGGTCGAACATCGCCTGCGCCCCATGCCGAACGCGCCGCGTTGTGCGGAATCTGGGCATCGCGCGTCTATCGCGCGGATGCCCGGCCATTGCAAGGCGCAGGCGATACTTGCTCACTTTGCGACGCCAAAAGTCCTCGCTGTTGATATTAAAACGAATACTCGTTTCCAGCCGCTTTTTGGCAAATGTGACGTGTCGTAAATCTGCGACAGGGGGCTGGAGTCTGCGCCCCATATCGAAAATTACCTTTTTTCTCCCGCAGGTTGAACTAGGATGGCGTTGGAGCGAGGGGGTTACGATGGGCAAATTCAAAACAATCGGCGCCGTTTTGGGCGCCATCATTACTGCGCCGGCGTTCGCTGCGGATCTGCCGCCGCGCCGCGAGGCGCCCGCGCCTTATGTCGCGCCGGCGCCGATCATGAGCTGGACCGGCTTCTACGCCGGATTGAACGCCGGCTACACCTGGAGCCAGAACGACAATGTCGATCTGTGGTTCTATCCGATCGGCGGCGTTGCGGCGCCTGGGTTCTTCGGCCGGCTCTCGGCTGGCTGGAACGCGGCGATGATCGGCGGACAGGTTGGATACAACAGGCAATTGAACGAGAGCCTCGTCGTCGGCATCGAGGCCGATATCGATGCAATTCTCGGCGGACGTCGCAACGGAACGCTTCTCAACAGCTCTTCTTTCTCATTCGTCAATGGCGATGTCGCGGTCAAAGCCACGCTGACCAACATTGCAACCGCGCGTAAATCGCTCGACTATCTGGCGACGTTGCGGGGCCGCTTCGGCTTTCTCATGACGCCGCAGCTGATGCTTTACGCAACCGGCGGCCTGGCGATAGGCGGCGCGCGGTCGAATTTCGCCGTCGCGCAGATTGTCTCGACCGGCGGCTCCGGCTTCGGTTACGCCGATGCCTCGTCGGCCCGCATCGGCTGGACCGTCGGCGCCGGCGCCGAATACAAGCTCTCGCAGCGCTGGACCGCCAAACTCGAATATCTCTATTACGATCTCGGCCGCATGACCTATGCCGGCCTCATGTGGTCGGCGGGAGCGCCCTATAGCGTCGCCGTCGCAACGCCCCGCTTCAACGGCCATCTCGTGCGGCTCGGCGTGAACTATCAATTCGGTTCCAGCCCGGCCCCGGTCGTGGCGAAATACTGAACGCGCATTTTGCAGACAAGCCCCGCTTCGGCGGGGCTTTTTATTGGGCGCATGATAAAACCGGCCGATGCGCGAACCCTGCCCCGCCCGCTTCAATCTCGCCCGCTACTGCCTTGCTGCAAATGCTGCGCGCCGTCCTGACGCTCTCGCGCTGACAATCGTCGGAGCAAGCGATGCGCAAAGCTGGACCTATGGCGCGCTCGATCGGCGCGTGCGCGCTCTGGCGGGCGGGCTTGCAGCGCTCGGCCTGCCCGCCCGTTCGCGCCTGATGATCCGCATGGGAAACGAGGCGAACGCCGCGCTGCTCTATTTCGCGGCCATCGCGGCCGGCCATGTCGCGCTGATCGTTTCCGCGCAACTCACATTCGAGGAGGCCGATTTCCTGCGCGGCGATTGCGACGCAGCGGTTGTGGCGCTGGGCGCCGCCTTCGCGAGCGAGACGCACAAGGACGCGCTCGTTCTGCGTCCCGCCGATATCGCCCGGCTTTCGCAAGCCGCGCCTCTGGATGATTATGCGGACACAGCCGCCGACGATCCGGCCTATCTCGTTTACACGTCCGGCACCACCAGCCGACCGAAGGGCGTGCTGCACGCCCAGCGCGCCGCCTGGGGGCGCCGCCCGATGCACGCCAATTGGGAGGGGTTGCGCCCCGGCGACGTGATGCTGCACGCCGGCGCGATCAACTGGACCTATACGCTCGGCGTCGGCGTCGTTGATCCTCTGGTCTGCGGCGCCGCGAGCATCGTCTATAACGGGCCGCCCGACACGGACGTCTGGCCACGGCTGATCGAAGAACATCGCGCGACGATTTTTGCCGCAGTCCCAGGAATTTACAGGCAGATTCTCAAGTCTGGCGCGATGGCGCGGCGCGACGTTTCCACGCTCCGCCACGCGCTGACGGCGGGCGCGCCATTGTCGCCCGCGCTGCTGGCTGAATGGCGCGCGGCGACGGAGCGCGAACTCTACGAAGCGTTCGGCATGAGTGAAATCTCGACGTTCATTTCAAGCGGCCCGACCATGCCCACGCGCCCCGGCTCTCCGGGCCGCCCGCAGCCTGGCCGGATTGTTGCAGCCCTGCCGCTGGACGGCGGGCAGACGCCCTTGCCGCCCGGCCAGACCGGCGTGCTCGCCGTCCATCGCGCGGACCCGGCGATGATGTTGCGCTACTGGAACCGTCCCGAGGAAGAAGCCGCCGCCTGGCGCGGCGACTGGTTTCTGACGAGCGATCTCGTGCATTTCGACGCCGATGGCTATGTCTGGCATCATGGACGCGCCGACGAGGTGATGAATGCCGGCGGCTATCGGGTGTCGCCTGCCGAAGTCGAGAAATGCCTGCTCGCGCTGCCGGGCGTTGCAGACGCCGCTGTCGCCGAAGCGCCCGGGCGCAGCGCCGATGCGACGATCATTCGCGCATGGGTCGTGCCGCGCGAGGGCGCTGGGTTGACGCAAGCGGCTGTGCTCGCCCATTGCGCAGAGCATCTTGCCGCCTACAAGCGCCCGCGCGTTGTAACGTTCGCCAGCGCGCTGCCGCGCAACGCCAACGGCAAGCTGCTGCGGAAAAAATTAACGTAAGCGCGCATTAACCTCGCAAGCGCATGTTGACGCGTGTCCATGCGTAGCAAACCAGTTTTCGAGTCCCTGAACGGCCTGCGCGGCGTCGCCGCCATGATGGTCGTCGCATTTCACTGGTCGCTCGCCAACGCGCTGCCATTGCATTACGGCTTTCTCGCCGTCGATCTGTTTTTCGTCATCAGCGGTTTCGTCATCGCCGCCGCCTACGAGGCGCGGCTGCGATCCGACCTCTCGCTCGCGCAGTTTTTCGCCATCCGCTTTATCCGCCTCTACCCGCTCTACATCATGGGAACCGGCATCGCTTTCGCTGTCGCCATGGTCTCGTTCGTCCTGCGCGGCGGCGTGAGCGAAGCCAATGTCCCCGCTTTCGCCGCTGCGCCTTACGCGACGCTCATGGCGCCCGCGCCGCCGCTTCATGGCGCGGATGCGACGCTCTATCCGCTCAACCCTGCGGCGTGGTCGCTGTTCTTCGAATTGATCGCCAATCTTGTTTACGCAGCCTCGCCGCGCTTCTGGACGATGAAGAAACTCGTCGCGGTCATGGCGGGCTGTGCGCTGTTTCTCCTGGCGAGCCCTAATTTTTACGGCGGCGGCGGCGTTTTCTGGAGCAGCATCGCGCTCGGCCTTGCGCGCGTCTTCTATTCGTTCTTCGCAGGGGTGGCGATCTTCCGGCTGTATGAAGCCGGGGTGCGGTTGCAAGGCCTGCCGGCAAGCCTCGTCATCGTGGCGTTCTTCGGCCTGCTCGTTGCGCCCTATGCGATCGGCGTCGCGCCAGTTGGCCTGATCGGCCTGCCGCTGCTGGTCGCATTCGCGGTCAACGCCAATCCATCGGGCGCGCTCAGGAATGTCTTCGCCGATCTCGGGCTCGCCTCCTATGCAGTCTACGCTCTGCATGCGCCGCTGCATGGCTTGATGATCGCCGTGCTTGCTCGGCTGCACGTCGACGCGCTGATCAGCGCCGATATCGCGCTATGGCTGACCTTGGCGCCGCTTGGCCTGCTCGCCGCGCGCCGGTACGATGCGCCCGTACGCGCGCGCCTGACTGGCGCCTTCAACGCGCTGCACCGCGCAGCCTTTGCGCGCCAGCGCGCGTGACGCGCAGATCGCGCAGCATTTGAATCAATAACGTCGCGCTTTTTGGCTTACCCAGCGACCATATCGGCGCGTCCCCTGCCTTTAGCTCAAATCCAATCTGATTAATCCGCATTTGCGAAAAGGCCGCGCGCCATCCTCCCGTCAAAGCTGTCTGGAGGTTTTTATGAAATTGTCGCACATCGGCGCTCTCGCAACCCTTCTTGCTGCGGGGCCGGCGCTCGCCGCCGATCTTGCCCCGCGCGCCGCGCCGCCGGAGTGGCAGCCGAAACCGGCGCAGGTCTATGCGGCGCCGATCTTCACCCACACCGGGTTCTATGTCGGCATGAATGGCGGCTATGGCTGGAATGGCGGACGCTTCGCCAATATCCCGGCTGGCTCCTGGGCGGGCTCTGCAAACGCCATGACCGTTGCGCTCGCAGGCTCCGGCGCGACGCCTTCGGGCGGCTGGGCCGCGGGCGGACAGCTTGGCTACAACAGACAATTCGGCGCCTTCGTCCTCGGCGCCGAGACCGATCTCGATTATCTCGGCGCGCGCCGCCGCACAGTCTTTGCGACGCCGACAGCCGGCGGGTTCGTGATTGCGCAAACCGAAACCGGCGCGGGCGATCTGCTCGGCACAGCGCGGCTGCGCGCGGGCGCGGCCTTTGGCAAGGCGCTGGTCTATGCGACAGGCGGCCTCGCCTATGGTCGCGTCGGCGCGACGCAAACCCTCATCTTCCCCACGTCTATCGCCTATGGATCGCAGGCCGGCCTCAAACTCGGCTGGGCCTTGGGCGCCGGCGCCGAATACGCGATCCTGCCCAACTGGACCCTGCGCGCCGAATATCTGCACGCCGATCTCGGCCAGAGCCGCGCGACGCTATGGAACGCCGCATTCCCGACCTTCCCGCATCTGTTCAGAACGACGACGCATGTCGATCTGGCGCGCGCTGGTCTCAACTACCGCTTCGGCGCCCCTGCCCCCTATGGGCGCTGGTGAGGAAAGGCCCGGCTCGCGCAGCCGGGCTTTTTTCTTGCCCTGCCGGGCGGCCTTCTCTATGCCGCCCGCAATGACCTCCGCTCCCAAAATCTCTTTCGTCTCGCTCGGCTGCCCGAAGGCGCTTGTCGATTCCGAGCGCATCGTCACGCGCCTGCGCGCCGAAGGCTACGAACTGTCCAAGACCCATGCCGGCGCTGACGCCGTCATCGTCAACACATGCGGCTTTCTGGACAGCGCCAAGGCTGAATCGCTCGAGGCGATCCGGCTGGGGCTGCAGGAAAACGGAAAGGTGATTGTCACCGGCTGCATGGGCGCAGAACCCGAGCAAATCACGCAACGCTATCCCGACGTGCTCGCCGTCTCGGGCCCGCAAGCCTACGAAAGCGTGATGGAAGCCGTGCATCGCGCCGCACCGCCCGCGCACGATCCCTTTCTCGACCTTGTTCCCGAACAGGGCGTGAAGCTGACGCCGCGCCACTATGCCTATCTGAAGATTTCCGAAGGCTGCAACAATTCCTGTTCGTTCTGCATCATCCCGAAGCTGCGCGGCCGCCTCGTCTCGCGCCCGGCCGGCGACGTGCTGCGCGAGGCTGAAAAGCTCGTGCGCGCGGGCGTGAAGGAATTGCTCGTCATCTCTCAGGACACCGGCGCCTATGGCGTCGATCTGCGTTACGCGCCATCGCAATTCGCCGACCGCTCGGTGCGCGCCAAATTCATCGACCTTGCGCGAGAACTGGGCTCTCTCGGGGTCTGGACGCGCCTCCATTACATCTATCCCTATCCCCATATCGACGATGTGCTGGAACTGATGGCCGCAGGCAAAATCCTGCCCTATCTCGACATTCCCTTTCAGCACGCCAGCCCCCGCGTCCTGCGCGCGATGAAGCGGCCCGGCGATCACGAAACCATGCTGGAGCGCATCCGCGCCTGGCGCAAACTCGTGCCGGACCTGACGATCCGTTCGACCTTCATCGTCGGCTTTCCCGGCGAAGAGGAAGACGACTTCCGCGCCCTGCTCGATTTTCTCAAGGCCGCGAAGATCGACCGCGCGGGCGCGTTCAAATACGAGCCTGTGGCCGGCGCGCCAGCCAATCGTCTCGGCCTGCCTGTCGTGCCGGACGAATTGAAGGAAACGCGCTACCGCCGCCTGATGGAGGCGCAGCAGAAAATCTCCGCCGACGTCGCCCGCGCGAAAGTCGGCAAGCGCGTCAAGGCGATCGTCGATGAAGTCGGCCCGTCCGTCGCGCGCGGACGCACGATGGCCGATGCGCCCCAGATCGACGGCGCCATTCACATCGCATCGCGCCGCCGTCTCGGCGTCGGCGACATCGTCGACGTGCGCGTCGAGCGCTCGGACGCTTAC